>JABBAI010000105.1:0-4180 GCA_018608045.1 Octadecabacter sp.
TTGTTGACGCCTTTGACTGAGAGGATTGCCATTTTCAGGACTCCTTATCTGCGGATTTAGTGCGGCGAAACAGGCCAGCGATACGTTGACCGCCTTCAACCAGACCACCGGGCAAGAAGATCACGACCAGCATGAACAAGATGCCCATGGTCAGGTGCCAGCCTTTGCCGACGAACGGGTAAACCATCGTGACAAGCAAATCTTCGATGCCATCAGGCATAAAGGCGAACCACTGGTGCAGGATTTCTTTGTTGATCTTGGACACGATGTTTTCGAGGTACTTGATGAAACCCGCGCCCAGCACAGGGCCAAACAAAGTTCCAGCACCGCCAAGGATCGTCATGATCACAACTTCGCCAGATGCGGTCCAGAACATGCGCTCCGGTCCAACTTGGGTGTCCATCGCAACCATCAGACCACCCGCAAGACCAGCAAACATGCCAGAGATAACGAAGGCCCAAAGGGTGTAGCGCTTTGGTTCAAGACCGGTGTAGTTCATCCGCTGTTGGTTGGACTTCACAGCGCGCAACATGATCCCGAACGGGGAGCGGAAGATACGGATTGAGAGGTAAAACGCGATCAGCATAGCAACGGCGGCGATGTAGTAGCCAAGGTTGAATGTGAACAACCAGTTGCCGAGGGCGAGTTCATATGAAGTGCCCATCTCAAGCCCGAAGAAGTTCGCGCGCCCGATTTCGCCGGGGTTCAGAGAGCCGAACAAAGGGTTGTCTGTGTTCTTGATCTGGAGACCCGTTTCACCACCTGTGATCGGTGTCAGGACCGAATAGGCGAGGGCATAGGACATTTGCGCAAATGCCAGCGTAAGGATCGAAAAGTAGATGCCGGAGCGACGCAAGGAGATTTTACCAACCACCCAAGAAAATGCGCCAGCCAAGACGATCGCCATGATGATGGCAGGGATCACGTTGAGAGTGATGAGCTTCATTGACCAGATCGCAGCATACGATCCGACACCCAAGAAGGCGGCGTGACCAAAGCTGAGGTAACCCGTGAGGCCGAACAGGATGTTAAAGCCAATCGCAAAGATACCGAAGATCACGAAACGCTGCATCAAGTCGGGGTAGCCCGCGTTGAACTGCGCCATGCCGGACCCTTCGGGGAAGGGGTTGAGCAGGAACGGCGCGAACACCAGCAATCCGATGATGATCATCAACAACGTGCTGTCTTTGGAGGTCAGTCCCAAAATACCGCTTTTTGCGGACTTTGAGCGCACCGGTGTAGCAACCGGCGTCTGTGTGGTTTGGTCGGTCATGGGTTTATTCCTCCATCACGCCCTTGCGACCCATGAGGCCACGGGGGCGGGTCAACAAGATAACGATTGCGACAAGGTAGATGATGATTTGGTTGATGCCGGGCAGGATGTCGACGATCACGGGCATAGACGCGAAGCTCTCAAGGATACCAAGGAGGAAGCCCGCAGCGACAGCGCCGGGAAGAGATCCCATACCGCCTACAACTACCACGACGAACGACAACACCAGGAAATCGAGGCCCATGTTGTAGTTTGGGGCAACGATGGGCGCGTACATTACACCCGCAAGACCAGCCACCGCAGCGGCCAAACCGAACATCAAGGTAAAGCGCTTGTCGATGTCGATGCCCAGCAAGCCAACCGTTTCACGATCAGCCATACCTGCGCGCACAACCATGCCGAAGGTAGTGAATTGAAGAAAAGCGAACACAGAGGCAATGATGATAGCGGAGAAGAAGAAGTACACCAGACGCCAGTATGGATACATGATGGTCTGTGCTTCATAGCCAAGGAAAACACCGAAATCCAAGGACCCGGTAAATGCCGCAGGGGCAGGGGTCTGGATCGGGTTGGCACCGAATGTGTATTTGATTAGCTCACCAATCACGAGCGCGAGGCCGAACGTCACAAGGATCTGGTCGGCGTGGGGGCGCTTGTAGAAGTGTTTGATTAAACCGCGTTCCATCGCAAAGCCAACAAGGATCATCACCGGAATAGCAAAGATGATCGCGATCGGCACAGCCCAGTCCATGATTGCAGCGCCAGCACTTTCGCCGAACCACTGCTGAACATAAAACACATCAACCTGCAAAGGGTTGCCGAGGAAGTCTGTGCGCGTCTCGTCCACAACTTTGTGTGACGCGGACAAAACCTTTGACGTGATAACGGCGCAGAACGCCCCCATCATGAACAATGCACCGTGGGCGAAGTTAACAACGCCCAATGTGCCAAAGATGATGGTCAGGCCAAGGGCGATCAACGCATAAGCGGAACCCTTGTCTAAACCGTTGAGAATTTGAACGATGATCTGGTCCATGGGGTCTGCTACCTTTGGATCGGGGTGCATAGGCTCCGCAGGCCTAGTGGCGCGGCGGGTGGCTAAATTGTCTTATAAATAAAAGGTAGGGCGGCCCAAAATGATGGCCCGCCCTGAAGTTGGTGTTCGCTTACGCGCCGTTGTTACACTCACCAAGGGACGCTTCTGCGCCGCCCATCTGTGGGTGATCTGGTGAGTACGTAACCTGCTCAACCGGAGTGACTTCGACGATCTCAACGAGGTCGAATTCGTTCTCTGGGTTTTCCTTACCGCGCACAACAAGAACATCCTTGAAGCACTGGTGGTCGGAACCACGGTACAGAGTTGTGCCGTTGCCCATGCCGTCGAATTCGAAGTCTTCGAGAGCCTCGACAACCGCACATGGAGCAAATGAGCCAGCACGCTGAACAGCATCCGCATAAAGCAGAGTCTGAACGTATGTTGTGTGCGCCGCCTGTGATGGTGGGAAGCCGTACTTTGTACCAAACGACTGAACGAATGCGTTTGTACCGGAGTACTTAGCGCCTAGCTGGTTTTCGATCTTCCAGTCCCAGTTCTGCGAACCAAGGATACCTGCAATGTTCGCGCCCGCACCACGAGCCATCAGCTCGGAGTAGAGTGGAACAACGATTTCGAAGTTCTTACCGTTGGCTTGCGCATCACGCAAACCAAACTGAACAGCGTTCGTCAGAGAGTTAATCATGTTTCCGCCGTAGTGGTTCAGAACCAGAACGTCGGCACCAGAGTTCAGAACTGGTGCGATGTAGGAAGAGAAGTCAGTCTGTGTCAGCGGTGTCTTGACCGAGTTCACAGTTTCCCAACCCATGGCTTCTGTGGATGCACGAATAGCTTCCTCAGTTGTGTAGCCCCAGTTGTAGTCTGCTGTCAGGTGGTATGCCTTACGGTCGGAACCGTACTGCGCCGCCAGAACAGGAGCCAAAGCAGCACCAGTCATATAGGAGTTAAAGAAGTGACGGAAACCGTTGGCCTTGCGGTCCTTACCGGTTGTGTCGTTGGAGTGGGTCAGACCCGCCATGAACATGATGCCGGCTTCTTGGCAAAGTGCCTGAACCGCAACAGCAACACCGGAGGACGAACCGCCCGTGATCATGATAGCGCCGTCTTTTTCGATCATGGAACGTGCAGAAGCGCGAGCCGCGTCGGATTTTGTCTGTGTGTCGCCTGTGACGTACTTCACTTCGCGGCCCAGAATACCTGTACCATCGAGAGCTTTTGAAGAGAACGTCTGCAACATGCCGCCGTCGCCGCCACCATTCAGGTGCTCAACAGCAAGCTCGTATGCGCGAAGCTCGTCCGCACCCTCGTCCGCGTAAGGACCAGACTGTGGAACGTTGAAACCGAGGACAACCTCAGAATCGCCAGGAGCGTTGGTAAAGCCAGCATGGCCGTCAGCGCGTAGATAAGTTGGCAGTGTAAGACCAGCAGCACCGGCAACGGCACCTGTCTTCATCATACCACGACGTGTAAAATTAGAATTGGACATTTAAATCCTCCCTAGAGTGATGCGTGTTGGCCTCCCGCCGCCACGCACGTGCTTTTAGTAGCGTCTATATTAAACTGGAGTTTTGACACGGCCTCAATAACTGCATGTTCAAGAATGTAATTTTTGTAAAGACATCGACGCGGCAAAGCGATATTTTGTAAAGAAATTATCAAGGCGGTGCAGAAACGTGCTGTTAACGTTAGGGAAATCAAAATGATTGAACGGGTGCTGACAGGGACGCGGGTGCGTAATCGCCGTCTGGATTTGGGACTGCGCCAGTCCCATGTGGCCAAAGAGATCGGGATTTCAGGATCCTACTTGAATTTGATCGAACACAACCGGCGCAGAATCGGCGCGACACTTTTGG
>JABBAI010000105.1:4280-13573 GCA_018608045.1 Octadecabacter sp.
GGGGTGGTGACGTTCCAAAAGCCTGTGTTGGATTTTAGGCTGCCCCGTGCGGGTGCGGCATGCCCGTTGTGGCCGCTGTATCAGTCCCTGAGCCAGCCAGGGCGCGTGTTGCGCCGTGTGGTGCGCCTGCCAGGGGTGGCCCGCACGCCGTTTGAATGTTTCGCAATCGCGTCGCCCGCAGGGGATGTGGCCTATGGAGTAGAACCGCGTATGATTGCCACGATGCTGGTCCGCGTTGCACGCAATTACGATCAGTCCGATGTTGTTGGTCCGGGGTGTCGGGTTTGCCCCGTTGAGGCGTGCAGCGCGCGCCGTCATCCGAGTTTGTTATAACCCATGCCCCTTTGACTTAGCTGCACGTTCCCGCGATAGTCATCGGTGCGCGCCTTGGGAGGGGTCAGCATAATTTGGGGAGGGACGGGAATGGGCCAACGTGTCCTTCTGATCGAAGACGAGCCAAACATCATCGAGGCCATCAGCTACATCCTGTCAAAAGACGGCTGGACAGTGCACACGCACAGCGATGGTGAAACGGCGATGGATAAGGTGCTTCAGGGTGTGCCTGATCTGGTTATTCTGGATGTGATGCTGCCTGGTCGGTCTGGCTATGATATTCTGCGCGATTTGCGCAGTGACAGTGCCACGGCTGATGTTCCTGTGATGATGTTAACCGCGCGTGGGCAAGCCAAGGATCGTGATATGGCGATACGCCTTGGGGCGACGCATTTCATGACAAAACCGTTTTCGAACGCTGATTTTCTTGAGAGCGTGCGCGCTCTGGCAACGCCGTAGCCGCTATGGCAGGACACGGGCGCATCGAATTTCTGGAACGCGGCAGTTATCGTCAACGTCGTTTGCGGGACGCAGCGCGTATGCTGCCTGTGTTTGCCGCCGTTTTGATGTTGTTGCCCCTGATGTGGCCGCGCGACACACCCGATCAGAGCCTGACCAGCAGTGGCATTCTGTATATGTTTGGGCTGTGGATAATCTGCGTTTTTGTTGCATTTGTGTTGTCCTTTCTGTTGCGTTCTGAACCCAATGAAAAAGATGAACATCAAGGCAAAACGCCATGATTTCATTCAACCTTTTGGTGTTTGTATCTATCGCTTATGTGGTGTTTTTATTCCTTATTGCCTTTGCCGCTGAACGGCGCGCAGCACAGGGCAGAACGGCGTGGCTGCGTTCAAGCGCTATATATACTTTGTCATTAAGCATCTATTGCACAGCGTGGACGTTTTATGGCGCGGTGGGCTACGCCGCGCGGTCAGGTCTTGAATTTCTAACGATTTATCTGGGTCCAACATTGGTGATGATTGGCTGGTGGTGGCTGGTGCGCAAACTGGTGCGGATCGGGCGCACCCAGCGTTTGACATCTATTGCTGATCTCATTTCCAGCCGCTTCGGTAAATCCGCCGTGCTTGGGGTGTTGGTCACGGTTTTGGCGATCGTCGGAACGACCCCCTATATTGCGCTGCAGCTGCAATCGGTCACGCAATCCATCGCCGTGTTTGCCGCCAGCAGCGGAGAGGTTTGGGCCGCCGCTGACCTTAACGGGGCCGCCATGTGGGTTGCCATCGGATTGGCCGTCTTTACGGTATTGTTTGGCACCCGAAATCTGGACGCCCATGAACGTCATCACGGCATCGTTATTGCGATTGCCGTGGAAGCGGTGGTGAAATTGTTCGCACTGTTGGCCGTTGGTGTGTTTGTTGTTTGGGGTGTTGCGGGGGGCGTTGGTCCGACGATGGATCTGATTGATGCATCCGCTCAATCGCAATGGGCGCCGCAACCCAGCCGCTGGATTGGCCTGATTTTCGTGTCCGCCGCCGCGTTTCTGTGTCTGCCGCGCATGTTCCAGGTGCTTGTGGTTGAAAACAGCGACGAACGCACCGTGAGCACCGCAAGTTGGGCGTTTCCCGCATATCTGTTGTTGATGAGCCTGTTTGTCGTGCCAATCGCCGTCGTTGGGCTTGATCTTATGCCGGAGGGCGCGAACCCTGATTTGTTCGTGGTGACATTGCCGCTGTCGCAGGGCCGCGAAGGGCTTGCGATCCTCGCGTTTTTGGGGGGGTTTTCGTCTGCGACATCAATGGTGATCGTGGCGACTTTGGCTCTCGCGACGATGGTGTCCAACCACATTGTCGTACCCGGATGGTTGAATGCGCGCACACCGGGGGCGACAATATCGGGTGATGTGCGTGGCGTTGTTGTTATGTCGCGGCGCATTTCGATCGGTGTGATCTTGGCGCTGGGCTATATCTACTTTCGTCTCTCGGGCGGCGGGGCGGCACTTGCGGCGATTGGATTGGTGTCTTTCGTGGGTGTCGCGCAAGTTTTGCCTGCGATGATTGGCGGGGTCTTTTGGCGCGGGGCAAACCGCTGGGGCGCGGGCGCGGGCATCGCTGTCGGGTTTGCGGTCTGGGCTTGGACCCAGTTCCTCCCCAGCTTTGGTGTGGACGCAGTCATTTCGCAATCCGTATTTGCCAACGGCCCGCTTGGCATTGCTTGGTTGCGCCCTACGGCTTTGTTCGGGATTGACGGAATGGACCCGCTGGTCCACGCAATTTTCTGGTCGATGTTTCTGAATTCAGCCGCCTTGATTGTGGTGTCGATTTGCACATTCCCCAATCCGCTGGAACGCATTCAGGGTGCGCAATTCGTCAACGTCTATGACTATTCCAGTGGTGCGCGCACGTGGTCCCAATCCGCCGCGCGGGCTGAGGATTTGTTGGTCATGGCGCAGCGCATTTTAGGTGGCGCAGAGGCGCAGAGGATATTTCAGGCAGAGGCCCAGAGCCAAGGTAAAAAAGGGTTTTTGCCCGACGTTACCCCCGATTTTATTGGCCGGCTTGAACGCGAATTGTCGGGTTCGGTGGGTGCTGCGACGGCCCATGCGATGATCGGCCAGCTCACCGAGGGCGCGATGGTCAGCGTGGACGATCTGATTGCGGTGGCGGATGAAACCGCGCAGATCATGGAATATTCCAGCCAGCTTGAGGCAAAGTCGGCTGAACAAGACCGCACAGCCCGCGCGCTGCGCGAAGCCAACGAAAAGCTGACGGCGTTGTCGATCCAGAAGGATGCGTTCCTTAGCCAGATCAGCCACGAACTCCGCACGCCCATGACGTCGATCCGGTCCTTTTCCGACATCCTGCGCGACAGTGAGGTTGAGGATGAAGCCCGCAAGAAATTTGCAGGCATCATCCATGATGAAACTAATCGTTTGACGCGGCTTTTGGATGATTTGCTTGACCTTGGCGTGCTGGAAAGCGGGCAGGTGCAGTTGAACGTGGCCACGGGTCTGTTGGTCGATGTCTTGGACCGCGCCGTCATGGCGTCGGGCGTGCATGACCACGATCTGGTGATTTCGCGCCGTGCAGCCAATGAGGCCGTGTCGGTGAATACAGACCTTGAACGCCTAAGTCAGGTGTTCATCAACTTGATCAGCAATGCTGCGAAATATTGCGCCGCTGACGCACCAGAGCTTCGCATCATTGTGCGGCATCTTAACGGCCAAACGGTTGTGGATTTTTGCGACAACGGAGCAGGCGTGCCGGACGAGAGCCAGTCTTTGATCTTTGAGAAATTCTCGCGGCTTGAAGACGCGGGCAAAGCAGGAGGCGCGGGGCTTGGCCTGTCGATTTGTCGCCAGATCATGACCGCGCTTGGGGGCGATGTGACGTATCTGCCCGGGCAAAGCGGTGCCGGATTTCGAGTGACCATTCCAGCAGAGATTGCCTTGGCCGCACAATAGGCGTTCGCGTTAGAGAATTGGTAACCTCGCGCAGGGTAGGGTGCCCTAGGACCCATTGCGCAGGATGCCTTTGAAATGGACGCGTTAAACGCAGTTCTGGCCCATAAACTAGGCCTGACGCCACCCGAACCTGACACGTCGGTCGATGTGGCGGCACCCACGCCCATGCGTCAGATGCGGCCCGCGTTAAGCCGCGCCGCAGACAAGGCCGTGGGGCTATTGGCGTCTGTCTTGGGCATTGCAGAAGAAACCCTTGAAGCAGAAGCGTTGATTGAAACCGGCCCCGAAGACTGGGTTGTCATCGGGTTGCGCGATGGGGCGAACGCGGGACTAACGGAATTGTTTTTGATCAACCCTGCATTGCGATCTGCCTTGGTTGAAATGCAAACGATGGGTAATCTGCTCCCCCCCGCGCAAGAGGAACGCAAAGTAACGCGCACCGATGCGATCCTGTCGGTTCCCTTTGCAACCCAGCTGTTGGCCGAACTGGGCGAGGTTGGTTTCGGACAAGATATTTTGGACCCAGCCGCCTACGATATGGGACCAATGGACGATTTGCGCACCGCGGGATTGGTGATGATGCAGGGATCTTATCAAAGTTGGCGGATCACGGTGCAATTGGGGGGCGGGGATCGTCAGGGTGAAATACTGATCGCGATGCGCCCCCAAATCATGACCGCGCCGGCGACCACTGATGCCGCCCCGAAATGGAGCGAGGCACTGCGCGATGCCCTGCAAGACGCGCCCGCTGATCTTGAAGCTGTGTTGTCGCGCATGACGCTGCCCATGTCCAAGATCGAAGAATTCGAGGTTGGGCAGGTGATACAACTTGCTGGAACGACTGTCGGATCAGTGTCCTTGGTCGGACCGGGGGGCGAACGGATCGCCATGGCGCGGTTGGGGCAAGTGGCGGGAAAACGTGCGGTGCGGGTTGAGGTTGAAGTCATCGAACTTCAGGACGACACACCAAAATTACCGCCCGTGGTGGCACCGTTGCCGGAATTGGACACCCTTGTCGAATAGGGTGAACACGTGCCGGTCTAGCCGTTGTGGATTTGCGTCAGCTGTGCGCGCATCATGGCGATATCATATCCTTGGGCCGCAGCCGCCGACACGATTGTATCAGGATCCATGTCCACCGCCTGACCAAGGGCCCAAATCATCGTGCAGCGTGTGCCAGATGCGCAATACGCAAAGACCGGACCGCTCGACGCATCGCATGCGGCCTTTTGGGCGGCGGCGGTTTGATCGTTCATCGCGCTGTGGGTCAGCGGAAGAACCAAATACGTCAGCCCAACGGCCTCAGCCGCGTCGCGCATGACGTCGGCGTGATGGCTTGCAGGAATTTCTTCACA
The DNA here is from genome assembly GCA_018608045.1 of Octadecabacter sp. Classification (GTDB taxonomy): domain Bacteria; phylum Pseudomonadota; class Alphaproteobacteria; order Rhodobacterales; family Rhodobacteraceae; genus Octadecabacter. Next base: position 9,390 of record JABBAI010000105.1, read on the forward strand.
CGGGCGATTGTTGATCACCGTTGTGTATCCGGCAGCGGCAATCGCTGCGAAATCTTCGGGGTTCACTTGCGGTGAAACGGCGTAGGCAGGGGTAAGCGGGCGAATATCCATAAAATACGTTCTAGGACGTCAGGGCGGGGGCGTCTAGACGGGCTTTGATCTGTGGCATTCTTGAAACCGGATGCGGGGGCGGGTACGCAAGGACATGACCCATTCAGATTATCACGCCCCCATGCCGTCCGCCGAAGCAATGGACGCCGCCGCACACGAGGCGGCGGCAGTGCTGAAAATGCTGTCCAACCCCCAACGCCTACGGCTTTTGTGCGCATTGCTGGAGGGAGAGCGCAGCGTCAGCGAGCTTGAGAGCGTCTTGGGCGCGAGCCAATCTTACGTATCAGGCCAATTGGCGCGCCTGCGTGATCAGGGGTTGGTGTCGGCAAAACGAGAAGGCCGGATCGTGCGATATGCGTTGTCAGACGCGCGCGTCACCCCGATCATTGAACGTCTTTACGACGTGTTTTGCCCATAAAACAAAAGCTTGAGTGTTGGCCGCCCCGCTTTTTTACCTGCGCGTATTTGACTGTTTGGTTTTTATTCAAATCGCGGTTAGGTTGTTGGCATACTGTTGCACACTGCGTTAGCCGCGCATGGTTTCGAACGGTTAGGGGGGCTTCACTATGAACAGAATGCCAATGACGTCTGACGCCTATCGTCGCAAAGCAATGTCTTTGCAGATGTCACTTCGCGGCGAGCAATCGCTGCACCAGATCGCGATGAAACGTGCCGTGATCGAAACTCTGCGCAACCCTGTGGTTGTGCGCGAGGTCATTCGTGCGCTGCGACCTTATGAGTTGGAAAAAATTTAGACAGTCTGAACGCTGGCCGACTGCCAACATGGTTAACTCAGGGCTGACCCTTTCGCTCTCCTAGCGTCATTCTAGTGCCATAAGTTCGCGCGCTGGGGTTTGCGTGGGCGAAGAATGGAATGTTCCTGATGGCAAGGCTGGTTCGGTTTCGGGTCCTTGATGGCATCGCGGTTGTAACTCTTGATGCGCCGCCGGTGAATGCGTTGTCAGGCCCGCTGCGCGCCGGCCTTTGGGAGGTTCTGACACGCGTTGACGTAAACGACGACATCAAGGCGGCGGTGATTTTGGCTGCGGGGTCGATGTTTTCGGCGGGCGCGGATATCCGCGAATTTGATGGACCAGACCATAAACCGTCTTTGCCGCAACTGTGTGATCGCATCGAATCCTGCACAAAACCTGTTGTTGCAGCCCTTCATGGGCAAGCATTGGGCGGGGGGGCTGAAATCGCGTTGGCGGCCCATTGCCGCGTGGCGGACGCGGATGCGCGGATTGGCATGCCGGAAATATCCTTGGGCCTTATCCCCGGCGCGGGCGGCACCCAAAGGTTACCGCGTTTGATCGGGGCCGAACGTGCGTTGCAGGTCATTATATCGGCCAGCACTGTTGATATGCTAACGGCGCAGCGGATCGGGCTGATTGACGGCGTGGTGCAGGGTGACCTTGCGTCGGGGGCCATAGCCTTTGCACAAAATCTGATTGCGCAGGGCAAAGGTGTGCGGCCAACGCGCGTAAACCGCACCCACCTGAAAGACGCACGCGCGCATCAAACGGCGATCAAAACCGCGCGCACGACTTTGGCGGACAATCCTCTGCACGCGCCGCAACGTGTGATTGATTGCGTAGAGGCATCCGCATTGCTGCCATTTGACGCCGAGCTCGCGTTTGAGACGGATGCGTTTGCGCGCTGCTTGGGCCATCCGCAATCCGTGGCCCTGCGTCATGTTTTTATGGCAGAGCGCAAGATCGACACCGCATTGATTGAACGCGACGGGGCATCGTTTCGACCTGTTGAACCGATGGGTAAATCAACCGTTCAACGTCTGCGCAAAGCAATGCGCACTGCGGCGGGCGTGCTTGTTGAGGGCGGTGCAAAAGCGGAAGACATCGATGGCGCCCTTATCGCGTATGGGTTTCGCAAAAGGGCCGTTTGGCGCCAAGATCCAAGGCGGACCCAACGATACAATCGTGCGCCAAATGATTGCTGCCCTTGTGGCGGAAGGGTCAGCCTGCGTCGAAGAAAACGCCGTACAGCGCCCGTCCGACATCGATGCGCTTGCCGTTCATGGCCCGGGATTCCCGCGCAGAAAAGGTGGCCCGATGCGCGCCGCGCACATGATGGGTTTGATCGGGCTGCGCAAAGATATGCGCATCTGGGCGCAAGACCACTACATCTGGGCGGTGCCCGCGTTGCTGGATGAGGCGATCAAAGAGGCCAAAGGCTTTGATGCGCTAGGCTAGGATAACGCCCATCACGACGCACATAAGGCCCAAGACAGACAACAGAAACGATCCCAAATTCAACGGCATGGCCGACTGGATTTTCGCCTTAAGTTCGGCGTCGTCGGTGGTGTCACGTTTTGCGCGGCGTACTTGGACAATGCTCAGGATGATTCCAGCGATGCCGATCACTGAAATCACTGCGCCGAGGATGATCAAAAGGTCCATGTCCGTCTCCCATTGTGTGGCGTTGCATTAACTTGGCGGGGCGGGGCACGCAACCGCTTGCTCCGAACCGAGGGGGCGGATAGGGAGGTGGCCGACCCTACACACACGAGGCCAGATATGTCTGACACATCCACCGACACCAGCTACCGCGTCACCGCAGATGAGCTGCGCCAGTTTATTGAACGCATCGAACGCCTCGACGCTGAGAAAAAAGACCTCGCCGAGCAGCAAAAAGAAGTCATGGCAGAAGCAAAAGGCCGTGGATATGATACCAAAATCATGCGCAAAGTGATTGCCCTGCGCAAGCGCGACAGCGACGATATCGCAGAAGAAGAAGCGGTGCTTGAGATGTATAAAGAAGCGCTGGGCATGTAAGCCCCTAGAGGGTCACATGCCCCTCGATCAAGATATTCGTATGCCCGCCGATGCGGATCGATCCGTCTGGCGACGGGATCACATGGACGCGCCCGTGACGTGAAATACATGTCCCTTGCGCGACCACATGGGGCGCCGTCACGCGCCCTTGGGCTTGCATCCAGTGGGCGAGGGCGGCGTTTAGCGATCCTGTGATGGGGTCCTCTTTCAGCTCTGCCCACATGGAAAACATCCGCACTTCGTAATCGGCGTCCCCGCTTGTGTGCGGTGCGATCAGCCCAACCGCGAGGCCTTTGATCGGCGTAATTGCACTTGCGTCCAGCGTAAGCAGGTCATCTGCGTGCTCCATCTCAAGGGCATGCCAGATGGGTCCATTGTCCAAAACGGCGTGTAGTTTGATACGCGCGGGATTAAGGTTCAGCCCGCGCGCAATCGCGGCCAAATCGGCCTCTGACATGTCTGAAATCTTGGTCGGAGGCGCGACAAAGGCAGGTGTGTCTCCCGTCAAATCAATCTCGACCAGACCGACGCCGCAGTTTTGACGGATGGTGTCGGTGTCTTTTGGTGTGTTGCCCGCTGCCAGCCAGCAGGTCGCGGTGCCCAAGGTCGGATGACCCGCAAATGGCAATTCCCGCGACGCTGTGAAAATGCGGATGTCATAATCTGCTGCGGCGTCAGTCGGGGGGCAAACAAACGTGGTTTCCGCCAGATTAGTCCAGCGTGCAAAGGCTTGCATGGTGGCGTCGTCCAGCCCCGAACCGTCCATCACAACGGCCAACCCGTTTCCGCCCATTGGCGTCGTGGAAAATACATCGCATTGCATAAAGGGGCGGGATTTGGGGGGATTACGGGGCAATGAAATTAACCCCTTCCATGCGTTCAACGCGGTAAATGTCTTCGTCATACAAAGCCGTCAGATGGGTCACGTATTCATCGGTCCAGCCGGGCATGTCGACTTCATCTTCGACTTCTTCATCCAGTGCGTATTTTTCTAGAAATGCTGCAATGATGCGCCGCTTTTGCGTTTCGGTCTGCGGTGGGTTTGCCTTGAGGTAGCCGACGAACTTCTTCATGCCCTCAGCGCTCATGATCGCGCTCAAAAGGTCAAACCCGCCGGTAATTTTTGTCAGCGGATCAATCCCACCCAATTCGCGGATCAGCTGCGCCCAAATAAGGGGCGTATCCTCGTTGCACCACGTCGTGATCGTTGCGCGCGGTAGAATCGCCCGGATGCGTGCGATCAAATCTGACCCGCGCACATGGGCGGGATCAAGGCCC
>JABBAI010000119.1:0-6951 GCA_018608045.1 Octadecabacter sp.
TCCGTTGTTAGCGCTAACTTATTCTGTTAGAGAGGCGCAAATCGACTTAAAGAGGTGCACCATGGCGCTCAATCCGACCATCCAACGCGTAACTGATCGTATTATTGCAAGGTCCGAAGGGCCGCGCCGCCAATACCTTGATCGTATGGCCAAAGCCGCCGCCGAAGGACCGCGCCGCGCGCACCTGACCTGTGGCAACCAAGCGCACGCCTATGCCCCGATGGGGGATGATAAAGCAGCACTAGTTGCTGAAAAGGCGCCAAACATCGGCATCATCACGGCCTACAATGATATGTTGTCCGCCCACCAGCCGTTCGAAACCTATCCAGATAAGATCCGCGCCGCTGCACGCACCTTCGGCGGCACAGCCCAAGTCGCGGGCGGTGTTCCCGCAATGTGTGACGGCGTCACCCAAGGCCAGACAGGAATGGAGCTGTCGTTGTTTTCACGTGACGTGATCGCGCTTGCGGCGGGCATTGGGCTGTCACACAATGTGTTTGATGCGTCCCTTTATTTTGGTGTGTGCGATAAAATCGTCCCCGGTTTGATTATGGCGGCGGCGACGTTCGGCTATATCCCGGGTCTGTTTGTGCCTGCGGGTCCCATGACGTCAGGCCTGCCGAATGACGAAAAGGCGAAGGTCCGTCAGGAATTTGCCAAAGGTAACATCACCCGCGCCCAGCTGATGGAAGCGGAAATGGCGTCTTATCACGGGCCGGGCACCTGTACGTTCTACGGCACAGCCAACACCAACCAGATGTTGATGGAATTCATGGGGCTTCACTTGCCCGGTGCATCCTTCGTGAACCCGCACACCGATCTGCGCGAAGAACTGACCATTCAGGCCACCAAGCGCGTGCTGGAAATCACAGCCCTTGGCAATGATTATACGCCCGTGTCCGACATCCTTGACGAAAAGGCATTCGTGAACGGCCTTGTCGGGTTGATGGCGACGGGCGGGTCTACCAACCTTGTGCTGCACTTACCTGCGATGGCCCGCGCCGCTGGTGTCATTCTTGATCTCGAAGACTTCTCGGACATTTCAGCCGTGACACCCTTGATGGCGAAGGTCTATCCAAATGGCCTCGCGGATGTGAACCATTTCCACGCGGCGGGCGGCTTGCAGTTTATGATCGCCAACCTGCTGGAAAACGGTTTGATGCACGAAGATGTCAAAACGGTCGCGGGTGGTGGCATGAACAGCTACACGAAAGAACCTGAAATCAGCGACGCAGGCTTTGCGTATCGCGACGGGCCAAAGACGACCCACAACGACCGCATCTTGCGCCCTGCATCCGATCCGTTCGCCCCGCAAGGTGGCTTGGTTCAGCTGAATGGCAACATCGGGCGCGGTGTGATCAAAGTGTCAGCCGTGGCACCGGAACGCCACATTATCGAAGCCCCCGTGCGCATTTTCCACGAACAGCACGATTGTAAGGCTGCCTTTCAAGCGGGTGAGCTGACGGAAGACACAATCATCGTCGTGCGCTTCCAAGGACCCAAATCCAACGGCATGCCTGAATTGCATTCCCTCACGCCGACCCTCGCTGTGTTGCAGGATCGTGGTCTGAAGGTCGCGCTGGTGACTGACGGGCGCATGTCTGGCGCGTCCGGAAAAGTGCCCGCCGCGATCCACGTCGCACCCGAGGCCGCGGATGGGGGCCCCATATCCCTGCTGCGCGACGGCGATATCCTGCGCCTTGATGCGACGAACGGCACGCTTGAATGCCTGACCGATCTGACCGGTCGCTCACCCGCCGTGGCTGATCTTTCCGGAAACGGCACGGGCGTCGGGCGCGAATTGTTCGAAATATTCCGCCAGACGGTTGGCCCCTCCACAGAAGGCGCGGGTGTGGTTTTGTAAACCCGCCTACCCCTTTTTCAAATTCTACGCTAAACGCTGATAAGATCGGCTGACAGCACACGCATACTAAGGAAATACACTATGACACCCGAACACGCCTCCGAACTCGCGGCCAAAGTCTGCGCCCTCGCCCCAGTCATCCCTGTTCTCGTGGTCGACGACGCATCTGTCGCGGGTGCGCTGGCACAGGCCCTTGTCGACGGTGGGCTGCCAGCGCTTGAGGTGACATTACGCACGCCAGCAGCCCTTGATGTGATCCGGGAAATGGCAAAGATTGACGGCGGCGTAGTTGGTGCGGGCACATTGCTGACGTCTAAGGATGTAGAAAATGCCAAGGCTGCGGGTGCGACGTTCGGCGTGTCGCCGGGTGCGACGGACCGTCTTCTGGATGCCTGCGAAGCCAACGATCTGCCCCTGCTGCCCGGTGCGGCGACAGCAACTGAATCCATGGCATTGCTGGAACGCGGCTACACCGTACAAAAGTTCTTCCCCGCAGAAGCCAACGGTGGCGCTCCCGCTCTCAAAGGTATCGGCGGTCCACTGCTGGGTGTGAAATGGTGTCCAACTGGTGGCGTCAGCCTTGCGAATGCGCTCACCTACCTCAGCTTGTCCAACACGTTGTGCGTAGGTGGGTCATGGGTCGCGCCCAAAAATCTGGTTGATGCGCAGGACTGGGCCGGGATTACGGCTTTGGCCGCAGAAGCCGCCGCACTTCCTCGTTAAACGAAAAGCCGCGCGTTCGGGATTAGTCCGGAACGCGCGCGCGACGTCCACCGCGCCGTTTCGGGACGTCAGGCGCGGTCAATCCTTCACGCATCGTCACCGTCATCGGGTGATCGCTCGGTTGATCTGCGTGACGCGCAAGCAAGGCCGCGATCCCCACGGCCGCAACACCAGAATAACTCAGCGCCCAATCCAAAAAGATGGATCGGCATTCCGGCGCTACTATCCCTTCGATCTTGTAGGAGTCTTCGATCAACCCTTTGGGGTCCAGATCATCACCCTTTGTCATCGCCGTCCCCCACCAATCGCGTGATTGCGTCGTTTGCCGATTGGCATACCGTTTCCATATGCGCCGCTAAAGCATCCATGTCGTCCATTCCAGTTTCGCGCGCCATAAACCGACGGGCCCCCTCCGCCAATGTGGCATCCCCAAGAGCACCCCCAACCAACAGCTGTGCTGCCGCTTGTACTGTCCAACACAAACCCGCCGCCGCAATCAACGCCGCCCCGTCAGCGTCACTTAGGCGACCCGCAGCGACCCCCGCGGCGATTTGATCCTGTGTGGCGCGCCCCGTGTGGCCCGCAAGCAAAGCAACCATCTGTCCCGTAAGTTCAATATCTTGCAACCGCCCCGCCCCGATTTTGGCGTCCCACGGACCGTCAGTGGATTTGGCCTGTGCAATCCTGCGGCGCATGTCGGCCACATCCGCGCGCACCGCGTCGTTGCCTGATTTCGCGGCCAGAACTTTGCTGCGCACACTTTCGATATCATCCCCAAGCGCTGCATCCCCTGCAACGACCAAAGCCCGCGTCAACGCAAGGTGTTCCCACGTCCACGCATCGCCCATTTGATACCCTTCAAAGCCCGAGAACGCCGTCGCGACAGGCCCCTTTCCGCCAGACGGGCGCAGGCGCATATCGACTTCGTACAACCGCCCTTCGGCCATGGGGGCCGTCAATGACGTCACCAAGGCCTTCGTCAAGCGGGCGTAATAGGCGCGGGTCTGAAGGGGGCGCGGGCCAATCGATGCGTCCTCCCCCTGCCCGTCGTAAATGAGGATCAGATCAAGATCGGACGCCGCATGAATGCGCCCCGCCCCAAGACTTCCCATCGCCACCACCACAGCGCCCCGCCCCGGCGGGGGTCCGTGTTTGGTTGCCATATGCGCCTCGACAACAGGAAATATCGCGGCCAGAACCGCCCTGGCCAAAGCGCTGTATTGGCGCCCCGCATTGTCGGCATCTATCAAGCCGCGCAAATGGTGCACGCCGATGCGGAAATGCCATTCCTTCATCCACCGGCGCGCACTATCAAGGCGGGCCTCATAATCCGGTGCGCGATCTAAAACCCCCGTCAGATCCTTCGTTAAAACATCACACCCTGGCCAGTCCGCAAAGAAATCACCACCAATCACCGCATCAAACACCGCAGAATTGCGCCCCAGATAATGCGCCAAAGCGGGGGCGGTTGCGGCGATGTCGATGATCAATTGGGTCAAAGGCGGATTGGCCTCAAACAGTGAAAACACTTGAACGCCCGCAGGTAGCCCCGCGAGAAACCCATCAAAGGCCAACAGCGCCTCTTGGGGTTTTGCGGCATCTTGCATGGCATTCAACAATCGAGGCTTGAGCCGATCAAAAATCTCAACCGCGCGGTCGGATCGCAGTGCGGGATAGGTCAGCCAGCGCGCAGTGATGTCGTCACCGAAATCGGATGCACCCCGCGACGTGGGCGCGGTCGCATCAGGGGCAAAGAACCCTTCTGTCATGGCGTGGACTTCTTCCAGACGCGCGCGCAGGTCCGTGCGCATCGCCGCGTCCTCAACCCCAATAAAGGCCGCCAAGCGCGCCATGCCGTCATCACCGCCCGGCAAATCATGGGTCTGGGCGTCATTGATCATCTGTAGGCGATGCTCGACCTCACGGTGGTGGCGGTAGTGGTCGGTCAACACATCCGCATCGGCGGGTGGCACCCATCCCGCGTGGGCCAAGGCCGCCAAACCATCGACCGTGCCACGACAGCGCAGCGCCGGATCACGCCCCCCCGCGATCAACTGACGGGTCTGTGTGAAAAACTCAATCTCGCGGATACCACCACGGCCGAGCTTCATATTATGCCCCTTGAGAGTGATCTTACCCCCAAGCCCTTTATGTTCGCGGATGCGCAGGCGCATGTCGTGGGCATCTTGAATGGCGACAAAATCCAGATGCTTACGCCACACGAACGGTGTCAGTGTTTTTAAGAATCCCTCTCCGGCGGCGATATCACCAGCGGACGCGCGTGCTTTGATATAGGCGGCCCGTTCCCACGTGCGCCCGACGCTTTCATAATAACTCTCCGCGGCTTCCATGGACAAACAGACCGGGGTCACCGACGGATCAGGGCGCAGGCGCAGATCGGTGCGAAACACATATCCATCCGCCGTCAGGTCCGACAAAAGAACGGCCATCTTGCGCGTCACCCGCACAAACGCGGAGCGCGCGTCGTGAAAATCATTCACGTCAAAACGGGTTTCATCAAAAAGGCAGATCAGGTCGATATCACTGGAATAATTCAGCTCATACGCGCCGCCTTTGCCCATGGCGATGCTGACCATGCCAGCCGCTGTGCCCGCATCATCACCCGTCTGTCCCGGGATTTTCCCGCGCGCAATTTCAGCGCCCACAAGACGTTTCAGCGCCACATCGACGGCACCGTCGGCAAGGTTTGACAAGGCTTGCGTGACGTCTTCAAGCGTCCAGACCCCACCCAAATCTGCAATGCCCGCCAGCAGCGCGATCCGCCGCTTGGCCACGCGCAAACCCTGCGCCAGATCAGGCAGGGGAAGCTGTGCGATGCGCACCAATTCATCCTGAAGGGCCGCATCGGGGTGATCCAGAACGTCGCGCAACCACGCGCCATCACGCGCAAGAAGCCCCGCAATATAGGGGCTGCACCCCGCCGCCCCGGCAATCAGCCCGCGCACCTCGTTGCTGAAATCGCCAAACGGCTCTGCTGCGTCCTGCCCACGGGCGGGATCAAACGGAATAGGCGATCTGGTGATGCGGCTGGAAAATGTCATGCGGCGACTTTGGGCCGTGCTTTGGGGCTGGTCAATGGAGCAATATCGATACAAAATTTCAACATGAGTATGAGTTTGAAGCGAACAGTCGCCGCGCTGTTGTTGTGCACAAGTCTTGCCACCCCTGCCGTGGCCCAAAACACGGACCTGCCAGATGTGTCCATTGTTGCGACCGCGCCGCGCGTTGATCTGAACGCTCCGCCACCAGATCCAGTCCGAAATGCCATCGTAGCCACGCAAGACATCAACTTTTTTGAACGTTACCCCGCCCCATCAACACTCACGCAGCAGATCACATCGACCTACACCTTACCGACAAACAGAACTTTGACCAACAAAGTGACAGAATTAGCGTTCGCACTGAACCTGTCATCCACATTTACGGCGGACGAAATTCTGACAATCTACAGCCAGACCATTTATCTGGGCGTGCGGTGCTTTGGGTTTGCGGATGCCCTAAATCACCGGATGGGTATCGACATCGAAGACGCGACGTTGCGCGACACCCTGACACTGGCGACCCTCATCGCGCACCCCGTCCTCGGCGAGTATGACCCGGATCGGTTCGTGACGCGTTTTGGCTTTGCTGCGGGCATTGGCGCAGACGTCGGATTGTGGGACGACGACATGAAAAACCAGCTTTTGGCGCTTGGTCCGACCCCGTTTATCGTTGGCAAAACCTGCCCTGACACCTGATATAGAACAAAACTTTCAATAAATATCAAATCACCAACATGTAAATGTAAAATACATTTACATTATGTCTTGCACGGACCTGATCCACGCCCCATCTTGGTAATGTGAAAAGCATTCACATAGACATAAACCAACGATGGAGCACCAGATGACCACCTCGTCCACCAACATTGACTATAATGCGCCGTATGCCCGCATGTCCAACGGCGGCAACTGGTTTCAACGCACTGAGGCGTGGCTCGATGAGCGTGGCAAAGGCGCTTGGATCGCCGCGATGGTCCTCGGCTTTGTGTTCGTCTGGCCCGTTGGCCTCGCCCTTCTTGCCTATATGATTTGGAGCAAACGCATGTTTTCAGGAAATTGCGCATCAAAGCCTAGCCGCCATCCCCACCGTCGCCAAGCCATGAAGACGGCAATGTCATCGTCTGGCAACGCAGCTTTTGACGCCTACAAGGCCGAAACACTGCACCGCCTTGAAGAAGAACAAGGGAACTTCGAAGCGTTCCTGAAACGTCTTCGTGACGCCAAAGACAAAGCGGAATTTGATGATTTCATGGATGAGCGCGCCACCCGTTCAACCGATGACGCGGATGACAGCGACGCAAA
>JABBAI010000119.1:7051-13552 GCA_018608045.1 Octadecabacter sp.
CGCACCTCTTGTCTTAGGACCCCACCATGCACGCCACGCTCAACCACCCAGATCCCGCCGCCCAATATGGTTTTTACGAAGGCGTTCCACCGAAGCGTTTGATCGCATGGCTGATCGATATTGCGATCACGGCCCCTATTGCCTTGCCGTTTATGCTGCCGTTTTTGATGACGGCCTTCCTGATTGTTCCGCTTTTCGCGCTGCCCGTGATCTGGGCCCTTGTCGGGTTCTTTTATCGCTGGACCACATTGGCAAACGGATCGGCCACATGGGGCATGCGCCTTATGGCGATTGAGCTTCGTGAACGCGGTGGCGGCCCCCTCACCGGCTCAACCGCATTGATGCACACGCTGGGCAGCACGCTGAGCTTTGCCTTCCCGCTGATCCAAGCCATTTCCGTTTTGTTCATGGCAATGGATAATAAGGGGCAAGGCCTCACCGATATGGTCTTGGGCACAGCAATGTTGAACCGCGCGGCACCATAATCCCCTCCCCCCGGAAATGACGGGTTGTGGCGCGGTGGGCAGTCTTGGTAGGCTTTGTTATCCGCAGCTTACAGAGTTTTTATGCGCCACAGTCTTCCCATTGCACCGCAGTTTTATGTGACAGCCCCCCAACCCTGCCCCTACCTTTCGGGCCGGATGGAACGAAAGCTGTTCACAGCCCTGCAAGGTGACGGTGCGGAAAAGCTGAACAATGCCTTGTCCAAACAGGGCTTTCGTCGGTCCCAAAACGTGCTGTATCGCCCCAGCTGTGCAGATTGTTCTGCCTGTTTAAGCTCGCGGATCAGGGTTGCTGATTTCGCCCCCTCCAAAAGCCAGAAACGCGTCGCCAAGAAAAACAGCAACTTGATGCGGACCGCGTCGTCCCCTTGGGCGACCGAAAGCCAATACGCCCTGTTTCGCGACTATCTTGATAGTCGTCATGCGACCGGCGGTATGGCTGACATGGACCTGTTTGAATTTGCGGCAATGGTGGAAGAAACCCCCATTCGCACACGGTTGATTGAATACCGCGAAGACCAGCCCGCGGCGATTGCAGACCCCTATGACGGATTGCGCGCTGTGTGCCTGACGGATGTCCTAGATGATGGATTGTCGATGGTCTATTCGTTCTTTGCGCCCGACCTGATGAAAAATTCACTCGGAACCTTCCTGATCCTCGATCACGTGCAAATCGCGCGCGAGCTGGACCTACCCTATGTTTACCTTGGCTACTGGGTGCCGGGATCAGACAAGATGGGATACAAGGCGAACTTCAAAGGGGTTGAGATTTTTCGCGATGGCGCGTGGGAACGCCTGTCCCACCCCGACGATTATTCATCCGAGATCAACCCATTGTCCGTGTCCCCCGTCGCCGAACAGGTATCACGCATCACGCTGCCCGAGGGTTGACCCCCTCCGCCGCGCGCGCCAAACAAAACATCAAACAAAAAGGGCGCCCCACTTCGGGCGCCCTTTTTTCAATTTAGCAGCCTGAACCGACTTAGTTCAGCAGGTTCGGAACAATCGTCACAATCGCGGGGAACAGCGCAAGGATGCCGATGCCCACCACTTGAATCAACACGAACGGGATCACGCCGCGATAGATGTGCCCTGTCGTGACCTCCTTCGGGGCCACGCCGCGCAGATAGAACAGCGCAAAGCCAAAGGGCGGCGTCAGGAACGACGTCTGCAAGTTCACTGCGATCATGATCGTCACCCACTTGGGATCAAACGTGCCGCCGTAAATAACGGGGCCAACAATCGGGATCACAATGTAGATGATCTCAAGAAAATCGAGCACGAAGCCCAGCACGAACAGCACCAGCATCACGATCAGGAAAACCGTCCATTCGTCGTCAAAGCTGCGCAGGAATTGCTGGATATAGTGTTCGCCACCAAAGGAAATCACCACAAGGTTCAACATTTGCGACCCGATCAGGATGGTAAACACCATGCTGGTCACCTTCGCCGTTTCGCGAACGACAGGTGTCAAAACACCGCCCAGCCACAAGACAGCACAGGCATAAAGCAGGCCAAACATCGCAAACAGGAACATGGAGAACGCAAAGAGGAAGGCCATGTAGTCTTCGAAATTCACGTCTTCCTGCCCGATGCGCATATCGAAATTCACCCCAACAATCAGCATCAGCAACGCCGCACCAGACGCAAGCAGGATAATCTTGCCCGACTTTTCGTCGTCCTTCAGTTTGCGGTACGCCGCCAGCATGATCGCACCACCAGCACCAAGCGCTGCCGCAGGTGTCGGGTTGGTCACACCCCCAAGGATTGATCCAAGAACCGCCACGATCAACACAAGCGGTGGAAACACCACGCGAAGCAGATCGTTTTTGGCCAGTCTTGCGAAGGCAGGACGCATCGCGCACCCCACCACAACCAATGGCAGAATGATGATCAGCGTCGTCACACCCGACGTGGTCAACGGACTGACAAGAAAGATATCCGCAAGCAAAATAAGCCCGACACCCACACCGCCAATGATAAGCGGCATCGCATCAGAAGACGGTGACACACCGCGCGCTGTGGTCAGAATCAGGCCCAGCAGCAGCGCGAGAATGGCAATGCCTGTGCCGATAATTGGCGCGTCGTCGACTGCATCCAGAACCAGCTGTGCGCGTTCTTCGTCGCCCAGTTCGCGCGATTGCGTCGCACCACCCGATGCTTCAATCGCGGCTTGTTGGGCCACTGCGGTTTCCCATGCTTCATCGCCGTGAAGTTCACGCATCGCAGCGCCACACTCAGGTGACACTTTGGTGCGCAAATCAGCCTGTTCGCCACTGTCGGTGAAGCTGTCCACGATAACCGACTGGCTGCCAACAACGCCGAGGTTCATCAAGAACACCAGCAGGATGATCAAGCCACCTGGCACAGCGAGGAACCATGTCAGGCCCTCATTGCGGGTGATCGGTTCACCATTGGCGGACCCCAAGTTAACGGCTGGCGCTTTGGTCGGATTGAGAAGGGCGAAACCAAACGCATAGCCCGCATAAAGCATCGCAAGCAAAATACCCGGAAGCAGCGCGGCTTGGAACAATGTGCCAACCGACAACACCGCAGGTTCGCCAAGGTAGGTCAGCGCATCTGTACACCCCGCCAAGGTCGCGCGGTCTTCTTGCGCGGCAGAATACAGATCGCCCGCCAGCGTTCCAAGCAAGACGATCACAATGGATGGCGGAATAATCTGCCCCAACGTGCCCGACGCCGCAATTACACCTGTTGCAAGTTCTTTGGAATATCCGTTGCGCAACATCGTTGGCAGCGACAGCAGGCCCATGGTCACAACCGTCGCGCCCACGATCCCTGTCGATGCTGCAAGGAACGCGCCCACAACAACAACCGACACAGCCAGACCACCGGGAAGACCGCCGAAAACACGGCTCATGGTTGTCAGCAAATCATCGGCAATTTTTGAGCGTTCAAGCGTGATGCCCATCAAAACAAACATCGCAACAGCCAGCAGGGTTTCAATCGACTGCCCCGCCAAGACGCGTTCGTTCATGCGGTTCACAACAAAGGACACGTTACGATCCATCGCGACTTCCCAGCCGCCTTTGAACACAGCTTCACCAATGCGCGGCAAATCAGGGTATCGGAAAACCGATATGATATCCGACCTGACACCTTCAGCAATCAGCGCGGCATATTCCGTAGACGCCGTATCAATCGCTTGGTGGATCAAATAGCCACCACTGTCCAAAGCAGCGATAATACCGAACGCGATGATACCAGAACCACCAATGGCAAAGGCCACTGGAAAGCCAGACAAAATACCCGAAAACAGGCACAGGAATACAATGATGAGGCCGACTTCTACGCCATCTAATCCGAAAAACATCAGTGTGCTCCCTCGTATGCTTCTTCGCCTTCGCCAAGGCTGTCTCGGTCGAGGTGCTTTCCGACGCTCTCTTCGCCCTCAACCAGCTCAAGGTATGAGCGGTAGAAGAACGCGACGGCCTGCAACAAGACCAGCGCGGTGAACGTCACCAGCAGGACCTTGAACAGGAAATAGGCGTTAAAGCCGTTAGGGCTGAAGCCAATTGTTTCGATATTCCAGCGCAAGGCACGGGCCTTGGTGATCAAGCGGTCGAGCGAGTCAGACGCGGATGGATTGGGCACCACCAAATGACGCCACATGAAATACCAGCCATACATCCACGTCACGATTGCCGCAGGGACCATGAAGATCATGGACCCAACCATATCAATGATCCGCTTGGTGCGGTGGCTCACGGCGGAATACACGAGGTCAACACGCACGTGTCCGCCCTGCACAAAGGTGTAGGTGACACACAGACAGACGATCATTGCATTATGCAATTTCAGGCTTTCTGCCCACCAGCTGACATCATGTGTCACGGTCATGCCGAACCCGATCCCGATTTCGGACACAGCAAAAACGCGCTGCATGAAAATAATGATGATCTGCACTAGAACCATCGCCAATCCAGCCCACGCGAACGCGCGCCCAATTTTGTTTGCCATGGTTTCAAGAACGATCACGACGCCCCACATGAAGGGGCGATAGGCAAGTGCCACGGCAGTCACGACAAAGAACATCGTTAAAACCGCAAAGAAAAATTCAACCGACCCGCCGTAAAAGATGAACCGCATCAGCGATTCCTTAACTTCTGGCGTCGGCATGGTGCCGTTAACAAAAGGAAGCCACGCAAGCCATTCGGCTGGATGCGTCAGCGCGTAGGCGATGTTGTAAGAAGCTTCAAGAATGTTGGCAAAGGTCCAGACGATGTAATCCCAGACATTGGCGAAAAATCCGACGGCCGGTTCTATGGGGTCATCCCCTTCGGCGGCATTGCCCTGAAGCCGTTCAACCCATGCGGTGAACCCGTTCTCGTAGCTCTGCCAGAACCCACCAGCTTGTACGGTGTCTTCTTCCATGTGCCCCTGCCCCCTCAGACCGTCTTATGTATCGATGCCGCGCTGCTCCCCGCAGGCGATGTCACAAGGCCCCGTCTAAACCGACAGGGCCTTGTGTATCTTTAATCCAGATCAAGCTTGATCTGAAAAAGTGGGGTTAACCCATCACGCGTGAACGCTGCGCTGTGAACACATCGTCAGAGATGCTTGTCCAGTCGTAGGTGGAACGTACAGCTGCTTCTTGGCTTGCACGGATACGCGCGAACAGCTCGTCACCCATGAAGTCGTCAAGCGCCAAGTTTGCGCCTTCACCCAGCTTGTCCCAAACGTCGTCAGGGAATTCCAGAACCTTCACGCCTTGTGTTTTCAGACGCTCAAGGGCTGCACCGTTGTTGTAGTTGGACTGGGACAAGGACCACTGGTGGGCCGCGGCTGCCGCAGTTTCAATGATGGCCTGCTGTACTGTTGTCAGTTCATTGAACACATCAAGGTTGGTTGCTGCCACAAGCGCGGAACCCGGCTCGTGCATACCGCCTGTGTAGTAGGAGTCACAGATTTCCTGGAAGCCGAGGCGTTCGTCCGCGAACGGGCCGATCCACTCTGCACCATCAATCGCGCCAGAAGACAGCGCCTGATAGATTTCACCACCTGGGACGTTCTGTACGGATGCGCCTGCGCGACCTAGTGCAAGACCACCAAGGCCAGGCATACGGAACTTCAGACCCTGAAGGTCAGCAGCAGATGAAATTTCTTTGTTGAACCAACCACCTGGCTGGTGACCTGTGTTACCCGCAAGGAAGGACTTCAGACCAAAGATCTCGCCCAGTTCGTCGTGCAACGCACGTCCGCCACCATGGTAATACCAGCTGGCCATTTCGCCGCCAGTTGCACCGAATGGAACAGAAGTGAAGTAGTAGTAGCCCGGGTGCTGGCCGCCAAAGTAGTAATCGGCAGAGTGGTACATGTCAGCCTGACCGGATGACACAGCATCAAACACTTCAAACGCACCAACCAACTGGCCAGCTGCGAATTTCTTGATGGTCAAGGACCCGTCAGACATAGCGTTAACAAGTTCGATGAACTTCTCAGCAGCATCGTCAAAAACAGCAAAGCCGTCTGGAACCGATGTTACCATCGTCAGTTCGCGGTGGCCCGCTGCGAATGCCGGTGCGGCAAGCGTTGTTGCTGCTGCGGCCGAGCCACCAAGTGCGGAGTTCTTCAGAAAAGAGCGACGATCCACATGGTATTTCCTCCCATGGAATTGAACGCCTTGCATCTCTCCCAAGATGAAGGCGGATCGTTTCAAGTTCCATTAACTTACAAGCGGTTCACTAAATACGAAATACCTATTTGTGCCAAATACGCATGAAAATAAACTCAATCTAATGGCGCAAGCGCAAATGTTAGCGCGCGCAGGAACCGATGTGCCAAATTCGGACTGGGAATTCCTACTCAATCCCCCCAAACATTCGCCTAGAGGAAGAGTTCAAACCGAAATCGACTTCGCGCAAACAGGCGATCGTCGTCGAACGCCCGTTCGGAAACCCTAAACAGTATCAGCGAATGTACCGCCACGACCTCGTAAGCCTAGCGTTACTGACATTCATACGAACTGCGATGTGGC
>JABBAI010000090.1 GCA_018608045.1 Octadecabacter sp.
TCTGTGATCGTCATGCCAGCGGCCCGGAACACAATCGCGACGGGGCAGTACTTTTCAAGCTCGTGCTTGATAAAATCAATCTGCTCGGGGGTACCATCTGTTTCGACGTTAATATCCAAGACGACCTCGTCAAACGGGAAATCGACCTGTTCCTGTAGCAGCGTACCGAGGCGGTTGAATTTATACGACATCTCGATCTTCATTTCACCAAAGGTCACGCCAGCCTTTTTAGCGATCTTCTTTGAGATAACATTGGTGCAGCCGATCAGGGCAGACATCATCGTTTCGGTCGGCGAAAGACCAAGGTTGGTCCCGTCCCGCTCAAGCGGTTCATCAATGGTATTATAAACATCGCGCACCCGCACGTGGCTGCGTGAATGCGTTTGTCCGACACCAGACTGGCGCGCGACGATCGTCGTTTTTTGTTTGATTTGGCCCATTCGTCAACTTCCTTACTTGATCCTTATTTATAACTCGATAACTTAGCCGGTAAATGACGTAAAGGGTTGGCTGCGATTCCGACCATTTTGGGGGATTAAATGAAGGCACCGGATTTTGACTATCTGCGTCCTGCAAATCTAGATGCAGCCTTGGCGATGTTAGCCGAACATGACGGCAATGCGGTTCCATTGGCGGGTGGACAAAGTTTGATGCCGATGATGAATTTCCGCGTGGCCGCACCAGAGGTGTTGATTGATCTTGCCGATGTCGCTGAGTTACGCGGCATCACGCGCAATGGCGACCATGTGCGCATTGGCGCCATGACTCGCTATGTACAACTATCAAAAGACCCTATTATTTTGGCTGATGTCCCGCTGATTGGAATGGCCCTGCCCCACATTGCCCATGATGCCATCCGCAATCGCGGCACGATTGGTGGGTCGCTGGCGCTTGCCGATCCCGCAGCTGAAATGCCTGCATTGATGTTGGCCCTTGATGCTGCGATCGAAGTGGTGGGTGCCAATGGCACGCGTCTTATAAAGGCTGATAATTTCTTTCTGAGCTATTTTGAAACGGTGCTGGAAAAAGACGAACTTATCACGGCCGTGGTAATCCCTACCGCGTCCAACACGCAGAGTTTCGGATTTTGCGAACTGACCCAGCGCCACGGCGATTACGCATTGGCAGGCGTTGCAGTGTCGCGCACGGATGCAAAATACCGGATCGCTTTCTTCGGCGTTGCAGATCGTGCCGTACGCGTTGCTGCGCTTGAAGATACCGTAGGCGACGACCTTGAGAAAGCGCTGGCCCATCTGGATGAGATTGAATTCACCGATGATGGAAAAGCGAATGCGGCAACCCGACAAAGGCTGGCGGGTGTCGCATTGACCCGCGCACTAGAGGAGATGACATCATGAGCCGCTTTGTAGATATCAAGTTGCGGGTGAATGGCGAAGACGTCAGCGCCACTGTCCCGTCGCGCCTGAACCTTGTTGATTTTCTGCGCAATGATCTTTGCCTAACGGGCAGCCACGTCGGGTGCGAACACGGTGTCTGCGGTGCCTGCACGGTCATCGTAGATGGCGACTCCGTACGTGGCTGCCTGATGCTGGCCGCCCAAGCGAACCGCGCTGATATCACCACGATTGAAGGCCTTGCCGACAATGGCCAAAGCGACGCGTTGCAAGCCGCCTTCACCAACCGAAATGCGTTACAATGCGGATTTTGCACGCCCGGAATGTTGGCCAGTGCGCTTGGCTATATCGACGGGGGTGGCACGGCGGACCGTGATGCGATCCGCAAGCATATTTCGGGAAATTACTGCCGTTGTACGGGCTATCAATCCATCGTCGATGCAATTTGTGACGTGATCGAGGAGGCCCGCACATGACTGGTCCTGCACATATTTTCGACAAACCAAACCGCTATATCGGCAAATCCTCGCCGCGCGCAGATGCGGCGCGCCTGCTGCAAGGACGTGGGAAGTTCGTTGACGATGTGACTTTGCCGCGCATGGTCCACGCTGCCTTTTTGCGGTCCCCATTTGCGCACGCAACCATCACGGCGATCGACACTGCCGAAGCCAAAGACGCCCCCGGCGTTATTGCGATCTACACGGGCCATGATTTGACAGATCATGTCACCCCCTACGTTGGCGTCTTGACCCACCTGAAGGGCCTGCGATCTGCGCCGCAACACCCCTTGGCAGTGGACGTTGCCCGCTGGCAGGGTGAACCCGTTGTGATGGTCATCGCCACGTCGCGCGCACTGGCGGAAGACGCTTGTGAGCTGGTTGAGGTTGATTACGAAGAACTACCTGCAGTTGTCGATACTGAAACCGCGCTGGATGCAGACACACCTGTCATTCATCCCGAATTTGGCAACAACCTTGCGTGGGAACGCGATGTGGTTGCAGGCGATATTGACGCCGCGTTTGCAGCCAGCGGCGTTCAGGTGATTGATCGCGAATTCCGCTTTGGTCGCCATACGGGCGTGACGCTGGAATCACGTGGAACGCTGTGTGATTTCGACCCGTCCGAGAATGAACTGACCGTCTATTATTCCGGCCAAGCCCCGCACATGATGCAGGTGATCTTTGCCACCCACCTTGATCTGCCAGAAGAAAATGTTCGTGTGATCTCCAACGATGTCGGCGGATCGTTCGGGATCAAGATCCATACCTACGGAGATGAAATCGCGACCGCCGCCGCAGCCAAACTGCTAAAGCGTCCCGTCAAATTTATCGCCGACAGATTTGAAAGTTTCGTCACCGATATCCACGCACGCGATCACGTTATTAAAGCCCGAATTGGGGTTACAAACGACGGCGATATTGTTGGCATCGATCTTGACGACCTAACAGGGGTTGGACCGTTTTCAATGTATCCACGCACCAGCGCGATTGAATGCAACCAAATCCTGAACCTCACTGGTGCGCCCTATAACCTCGACAATTACCGCGCAAAAGGCCGCGTTGTTTTTCAAAACAAGACCCTAATGTGCCAGTATCGCGGGGTGGGCCATCCCATCGCGATGGCCGTCGCAGATGGTTTGCTCGATGATGCAGCCCGCGCAATCGGCATGGACCCAGTTGCGGTGCGGCATCTCAACCTGATGGCTGACGACAGCTATCCACGGGCGTCCGCGACGGGTATGAAGCTGGACGACTTAAGCCACCAAAAGGCGCTGACCAAGCTGACCGATATCATGGATTACAAAGGCCTGCGCGAAAAGCAAACCGAGGATCGCAAGAACGGCATCTATCGCGGTATCGGTTTCGTTTCGATGGTCGAAGTTACCAATCCCAGCCCGATGTTTTATGGCGTTGGCGGTGCATCTATTGCGTCACAAGACGGTGCCACAGTGCGTTTGGATGCAGGTGGCGCACTGCATGTCGCGTCCTCGATTACTGAACAGGGTCAGGGCACCAACGCCATTCTAGCGCAGATCGCGGCGGGTGTTTTCGGCGTCGCATTGAACCGCGTAAAAGTGACCACAGGAGATACGAAAACCACGCCTTACGGCGGCGGCACATGGGCGTCACGGGGCGCGGGCATCGGCGGTGAAGCGATGTTGCAAGCAGCGCAAGCGCTGAAAGACCAAGTCCTCGCTGTGGCGGCAGTCATGTTACAAACCAGCGCCGATAAACTCGACATTCAAGACGGCGCGGTGACTGACCCCGATGGAACACTCCGCCTACCCCTCGCTGACTTGGCACGTACTGTTTACTATCGTGGTAACGAATTGCCCAACGATCTGAACCCCGAACTGATCGCGACCCGCCACTACCGCGTGACAGATTTTCCTTTCGTGTTCACCAATGGCGCAATGGCGGCCCACGTCGAAGTCGACACGGCGACCGGCTTTATCAAAGTTCTGCATTTCTGGGCTGTCGAAGACTGCGGCCGCGTCATCAATCCGTTACTGGTAGATGAGCAAATCAGGGGCGGCGTCGTGCAAGGCATCGGCGGTGCGTTGTACGAGGAATGCCAGTACTCCGAAGACGGACAAATGTTGAACGCAACGATGGCGGATTATATGGTGCCGATGGCCAGTGAGATGCCCGACATCACAGTTGCCCATATCGAAACCCCTACCAAAACATCCGTTCTTGGGGCCAAAGGTGCGGGCGAGGCTGGCACAGGCGGCGCACCAGCGGCGATCCTGAACGCGGTCAACGATGCGTTGTCACCCTTGAACGCGAGTATCTGGCAAATGCCCATGACACCGGAACGGGTGCTAAACGCCATCGATGCTGCAAAATAGGCGCGTCATTTTTTAGGACACTCTGCGATGTTAGGTGACTATTCGATTGTGTTCTTAGGTGTCGCCGGATTTGCGGTGTTTTTTGTGGCGCTCGCCAAGGCAGGGTTTGGCGGCATGATCGCGTCGTTGGCCATGCCGTTGGTGGCCGCGTTCTCCGATATCACGACAGCGATTTCTGTCCTTTTGCCGACCTATATCGTGATGGATATTATTCTTGCGTGGATCTATCGCAAGACAGTGCCCTACCCGATGTTATGGCCAATGGCGGCGGCGGGGATCGTTGGCGTTTTCATCGCTGCAATCGTGTTTCAATACATTGATACAAATTACCTTGCGATTTTTTTGGGACTTATGTCGTTCATCATCGGGGGGAAGTTTTTCGTGATCCGCGCACGTCAAAAAGCCGAGCCCGACGCGGTGCTTGACCCATCTGTGCGCAATTGGCCGCGCCTGATTGGGTTGAACGGCGCGACAGGGTTCACCAGTTTTTTCCTCATGGGTGAAGCGCCGATCCAGATGTTCTTGCTTCCTTTCCGGCTCGCACCGCAGGTTTATGTGTCATTGCTGATCTGGTATTTCTTTCTGATCAATATCGTCAAAGTCCCTATAGCGCTCGGCATTGGGTTGGTGACCATCAACAGCCTATGGGTATCGATCTGTTTGTTGCCGATTATGCCATTGGGCATGTTCATCGGAAAGCGGATCAACCAACGCATTCCAAAGGATCCGTTTTACTTGATCATTCACGTTCTGCTGGTGATCCTCGGGGGGTATCTCGTGGTCAATGCGTTTGCCCAGATGGGTGCTGCCTAAGGCGCGCCAGACAAAGAAAAAGGGCGCACCACGGATGTAGCACGCCCTTTGACAAAATTCAGGTTGGCCTATTCGACCGTGTATTCAACGGGCCAATCAACACCGACTGCAGTAACGGCGGCAATATAGGCATTCATCACCTCAGAACCGGGCATGCCGCGACCATTGGCTTCAGTTGCTTGCAACTGTGGGAAACCTGTCAGTGAGTCTGCCCACTGCGCACGAACCGCGTCGTCCAGCGTTTGGACATTTGTGCCTGCCGCCGCAAGCCCATCAAGGCCGCGTTGCTGTGCCGCGTTCAACGATCCGCCAGATTGGGCCTCATAGGCCTGACCGACTTCGCGAATGATCTGCTGCACGTCTTCGGGCAGGTTCGACATGGATCGGTTGTTCATTGTCATAGCATTCACCGGCATCGCGCCAAAACCAACCAGCGTATAGTTCGGTGATGGTTCATGGAACTTAAAGCCAAGATAGGCGGACGGGAACATCAGCCAGCCATTATAAACACCGGTCTGAAGCGACAGATAACCGTCTGGCAATGTCGATTGCACCGGAAGCGCACCGGCAAATTCCAGCCAAGGCAGGTTTGGACCAGCACCACCGATTTTGACGCCTTGCAGGTCCTCAATGGTTTCCCAAGGATCGGTTGTTCCCACATGGTAGTTGTCCCAGCCATGAAGACCAAGGAGCTCTTGGTCATATTCGGCCGTAAATTGTTCGTTTAGCCACGGCACATCATTATAGACCGACCGAACAGCCATCATCGCAGTGTCCGAATCTTGCGGGCCGAACGGCGCGTAGTAGGGGAAGTTGTGCAAGAACAGCTTGGCGGGTTCAAAACAAATGCAGTAGGCACCGATGTCCAAAATCCCGTTTTGAACCGCTTCCAATGTCTCGGCTACGCCAGCAATTGCGCCGCCGTACCCTTCGACGAATTCGATCTCGTGATCGGTTTCTTCAGCCACGCGACGCACCACTTCGGGCACAAAGAAGTTAGCAGTATCAGTAACATAGACAGCAGGTCCGTTGGGGTGGCCTGACCCGATGCGCAACGTAAATGTGTCCGCCGCCACGGGTGCCCCAAGGGCCGCCACTGCAAGGGCGCTCAGGCCAAGTGTAAATTGTTTTTTCATTTCGTTTCCTCCCAGAACGTGCGGATATTACCGCCATTGCAACGACTAACACCAAACTCTTTGGCTTATTTATCAGTCGCTAATTACGTCATTGTCTGCACATCACGCAGCGTCGGTCAAGAAGCTCTGCATCCCAAAGTAGATTTTATTTATCACTTGCTAAATAAGCTCTTGACCCTTTTGCCCCAGTCGTTAGCGTTTAGTTAAAGTGTATTTTTTAAGTCGGGGAGGGCGGGATGAAAGCACAGATTGGTGGTGCACGCCTCTTGCATATTTTCTCTGCTTTTTGGACTCTGGCTTTGGCGTTCCTTATTTTTGGTGATGTTGCAGGGCGGATTTTCCTGTCGCGACCAATCCCTGGTACCAAGGAAATTCTTCAAAACTCGGTCGTGACAATAACCTTCTTGCAGATTCCTTTAGCGATCTATTCGGGCTCCATGTTGCGCACATCGATCTTTTCGGATGCCGTGCCACCACTCATGCGTCGGCTGTTGCGCACCTTTGCGTCGCTCCTTGGACTCGCACTGTTCATCGCTTTGATTTGGGGCACCGTTCCATCGTTCTGGGATGCCTACCGGATCGGCGAATACGAGGGCGAAGGCTCGCTTCGCGTTCCCACATGGCCTGTGCGTGGCATGATTGGTTTGATGTCTGCCTTTGGCGCAATCGCCTATGCCTACATGATCTACCTCGATTGGACCGGACAGCTTGTCAATGAAAACGAGGCGCCAGGTGCCCTCGCTCAATTAGAAGATTAGGAGAGCGACCATGGGTGGTGATATCGTCATGATAATGCTCGGGGTACTGATTGTGTTGATCCTGATGGGGGTCCACATCGGTGTCGCGCTGGCTCTATGTTCAGGTGTGGGCGTGTTCATCATGTTCCGCGGCAACACCGAAGCCGCGTTGTCGATCATGTCCAATACGGCCTACGAGGCGATCCGAAAGGATGTGTTCGCGGTGATCCCCCTCTTTGTTTTGATGGGGGATTTTATATGGCGAAGCGGGGCCGCAGGCGATTTATATCGAATTTGTGACCGCACATTGCGCCGCCTGCCCGGGCGTCTGGCCATTGCGACAATTGCCGGCAACACGGTTTTCGCCGCCGTCACGGGGGTGTCTATCGCATCTGCCGCCGCGTTCAGCCGCATCGCCTATCCTGAGATGATGAAGCTGGGCTACAAGCAAACCTTCGCCCTTGGTGCGGTTGCTGGGTCAGCCTGTCTTGGTATGTTAATCCCACCGTCGGTTTTATTGATTGTTTGGGCGATCCTGACGGAAATGTCTGTCGGCGCGTTATTCGTCGCGGGCATTATTCCGGGCATCGTTCTTGCGCTGCTGTTTTCTGGCTATGTTATTATTGCTGCGATTATGAACCCCGAAATTGCGCCTGCCTATGACAAACCCTTGGTGGACCCTACGCCGGAAGAAAAGCGGTCTGAACTGATCGGCGGCTTCGGTATCCTTGCCCTAATTTTAGTTGTTATCGGCGGCATTTGGCTGGGCTGGTTTACCCCAACCGAAGCCGCAGCCTTTGGTGTGATCTGTGCCCTTGTGATCGGTGTGATCAAAGGCATGCGGATGAACGACATTCTGGAAAGCTTGTATCAAGCGGGCCGAACGACGGCACCGATAATGTTCCTATTGATTGCCGCGCAAATGTACTCACGTCTCCTCGCGCTTGGGGGTGGTGTGAACTACATTCAAGGCTTGTTCGTCGACAGTTCACTGTCGCCGTTCATGGTGATTATGCTGATGGGTCTGATCTGGCTACTCTTGGGCATGTTGATCGACAGCATTTCGATCATTCTGTTGACCGTGCCGATCTTCGCACCGCTCGCGATTAGTATGGGCTACGACCCGATCGCCTTCGCAATCTTTGGAATCTTGGTAATCGAAGCAGGGCTTCTGTCGCCCCCATTTGGGTTACTGGTCTACACCGTCAGAGGTGCGGTGCCTGACCCGACGGCGACGTTAAAGAAGATATTTATCGGATCGGCCCCCTATTTTGTGCTGATCTTAGTGGCAGCCGCTCTCGTTTTGGCGTTCCCGATATTGGCAACACTTCTTCCAAGTGCCCTCATGTGATTTTGTGATACTAGAATATCTTTTTCATAATTTTCCCCGATGCACGTGGTGCGCTAAATTTGATGGGAACCTGTGGAGGATATGATGGACTTAGGATTTTTTACGATGCCGATTCACCCAGTGGGTAAGGATTGGCGCCAATGCCTGCATGAAGATCGTGCAGCATTTTTACTGGCGGATGAGTTGGGATTTGTTGAAGCCTACGTTGGCGAACACGTCACGGACGCTGCGGAAAACATTACGCACTGTATCAGCTTTATCGCTTGGATTGCAGCCGAGACAAAACAGATCAAATTGGGAACGGGCACCGTTAACATGCCCAACACGCACCCTGCCGCGGTGGCCGCACAAGTAGCAATGCTGGATCACATGCTGGACGGTCGGTTTATTTTCGGAATTTCCCCCGGTGGATTGGCCACCGACGCCGAAGCCTTTGGCAGCCTGAACGCGGATCGCCCGTCGATGTTCCTTGAAGCCATCAATCACGTTCTGAAAATCTGGGAAACCGAAGCGCCTTACAACATCAAGGGAGATTTCTGGAACATCACGACTGAGACGCAGATGGAATTGAGTATTGGCCAAGGCATAATGCCAAAGCCGTTGCAACGCCCGCATCCACCCATTGTCGTCACCGCCGTTGCTCCCTTTTCAAAGGGCGTGACCGAGGCAGCAGCCCGTGGATGGGATCCGATTTCTGCGAACTTCTTGCTGACCAAATGGGTAAAATCCCATTGGCCGAAATATGTTGAGGGTTGTGAGCGCGCGGGCCGACCTGCCGATCCTGCCAACTGGCGCGTAGCAAAGTCAATTTTTGTCGCAGACGATATGGCAACCGCCAAGGAATACGCGCTCGGGCCGCAAAGCCCCTATCGCTATTACTATTCGCAACTGCTGACCAAAATGAAAAAACATGGTCGCGCGAACTTGTTCAAAGCTGACCAGAATATGCACGACGACGAAGTCACCCTCGAAGGTGTTCTTGAGGATTGCGTTATCTGGGGGACGCCCGATAAAGTTGCGGATGATCTGTTGGCGCTGCGCGATGATGTCGGTGATTTCGGCAAACTTCTTTATGCGGGTAAAGATTGGACGGATGTCGAACTTGGCCGCAATTCGATGATTAAATTGGCCGAGAAAACCATGCCCATCGTCAACGCCGCCATCGGCCAAGAGACCAAGGCAGCCGAATGAGCGGGCGCATCTCCATAGCGCACGACGGGTTCAGCCTGTCAGCGCTTGCGACTGGGCAACAGGATGGGCCAACTATTTTGTTGTCAAACTCGCTTGGTGCAGGTCTGGGCATGTGGGCACCGCAACGGGCGTTCCTTGAGAGCCACTACCGCGTCATCGGGTATGATACGCGCGGCCATGGTCAATCGGGCACGCCTGCAGGCGACTATAATTTCGACGATTTGACGGGCGATGCCATCGCCGTGCTGGATCATTTCGGAGTGGAAACAGCGGATTATGTCGGGCTGTCCCTTGGTGGCATGACTGGTCTAGGTCTTGCGCTCGATCATAATAAACGGTTTGGCAAAATTGTCTGCGCCTGCGCGCGCGCTGATGCCCCGCCACCCTTTGCAACCAGTTGGGATGACCGCATTGCGGGTATTTCAAATGGCGGCATGTCTACGATTTGGCCCGGAACCCTCGAGAAGTGGTTGACTCAAAGCTTCATCATGCAAAACGACGACACAGTTGATGCGCTTGGGAACGATTTCACGTCCACCACCGTCGCGGGATACACAGGCTGCGCGCGTGCGTTGCAGACCTTGGACTACCTGAAGCGTTTGGGCGATGTGGACATGCCTGTCTTATTTATCTCTGGCGAAGACGATCTTGGGGCGGCGCCTGCTGTCATGCAAAACATGGCCGGCACGACACCCAACTCCAGCTACGTCAACATTCCCGATTGCGCCCATGTGGCGAACCTGAACCAACCCGACGCGTTCAATCGCGCGATCGCGGATTTCCTGGAGGTCTAATGCGTCTAACCGATCGTCTGCCTTATCAAGCCATTGTCGACCGCCCGCGGCTGAAATTGCCGAACGGTAAACGTCTTGCGGTGTGGGTGATTTTGAATGTTGAAGAATGGGGGATTGAACGTCCCATGCCGCGCACCGTATTGCCGCCCCCCATGGGCGTGCCGCTGTTGCCCGACGTGCCCAACTGGTCATGGCATGAATACGGAATGCGGTCTGGATTTTGGCGCCAACACGCGGCCCTAACATCGCGCGGCATTCCAACAACAATGGCGATCAACGGCAACGTCTGTAACAGCTATCCACGGGTCGCAGGTGCGGGTCTTGATGCGGGCTGGGAACTGATGGGGCACGGCCACTTGCAAGGCCCGATGCACAAACTGGATGATCAGCGTGGCGCAATCCACAAAGCTATGGACACGATTGAAGCCTTCAGCGGCACACGCCCCACATCTTGGGAAAGCCCCGGGTTGACGGAAACGCCCGAAACCCTCGATCTGTTGCGTGAAGCGGGCGTGAAATACGTCGCTGATTGGGTAATCGACGATCTGCCCCAAGCCATTCAAACGCCCCACGGCGACATCACAACAATCCCCTACACCGTCGAGATGAACGATATCGCGGTCTACGCGCTGCAACAGCATCGCTCGGACGAATTCTTGCGCCGTGGTCGCGATCAGTTTGATCGCCTTTATGCGGAAGGTGTCGACAACGCCCGCGTCATGGCGATTTCCATACATCCCTATGTGACAGGTGTGCCCCACCGTATTCGTTACGTCGAAGAACTTCTGGACTACATCGGGGGTCACGATGGCGTAGAATGGATGACCGCCACGCAGATCGGCGACTGGTATACACGAGAAATGCTGCGTCACACGGGTTGATCGTTTTGAAATGATTCAATTTATAGATTGATAAATAACATCAAAGGTCAGTCATGACAAAACGTGCAATCATTGCTGGCGGATCAATTGGGGGGCTGTTCGCGGCCACTGCGCTACTTCGCGCTGGTTGGCACGTCGATGTGTATGAGCGCACAGACGTTGAATTGTCAGGTCGTGGCGCAGGCATTGTCACCCATGACACCTTAATTGCAGCACTTGAAACGGTTGGCGCTGACTTGACCGATCTGGGCGTGCAAGTCCACGATCGCGTTGCGTTCGATAAGGCGGGAAGCCGTATCGCAACACTGCCCTATTCCCAAATTGTCACGTCATGGGACCGTATTCACCAACTTCTGCGAAAGCTGATCCCACGCGGATGTTATCACCTTGGGCGCCACGTGAAGAGATACAACCAAAACAGCGGTTCTGTGACGGCGCAGTTCGATGACGGCACGTCTGAAACCGCCGATCTTTTGGTTGGTGCAGACGGTTTTCGCTCTGCAATCCGCGCACAAATGTTGCCAGACATCACGCCACAATACGCAGGATATGTCGTCTGGCGCGCGCTAGTCCATGAGGCAGATTTACCGGCTAACGTACATGCCGACGTCTTTGACGCTTTCACATTCTACACCCCAGCTGGCAGCCAGATCATCGGTTATCCGATTGCGGGTCCAAACAATGATCTGCGCGTAGGTCACAGACGATACAATTTCGTGTGGTACGCCCCAGCCGCCGATTTAGACGATATGCTTACTGACGATAACGGCGATCGTCACAAAATCTCAATCCCGCCGCCGTTGATCCGCGACGACGTGCTGGGCGCGATGCAAACGCAAGCCAAAGCAATGATGCCCGCGTCGTTTGTTGAAATCCTGAACCGCTCTGAACGTCCGTTTTTCACCCCGATCTACGACCATCATTCCCCCGTGATGCATGACGGCCGTGTCGCGCTGTCTGGTGATGCCGCATGTGTCGCCCGCCCTCACGTTGGTATGGGCGTGACAAAGGCGGCAGAAGACGCGTTGGCGTTGGCGCGCCATGCCAACGGGCCGCTCGCCGCGTACTCAGACGAACGTGTTCCCGCTTCGCTGCGCGCGCACCTACGCGCGCGCCAATTGGGGAGTTGGATGCAGACAATCGATGCCACCAATACCAATAGCGATGGCGCGTCCCATCCGCAGCTGTCTGACATCATGCGCCTGACTGCCGTGACGGTTGACTAGTTTCTAAAATACGCAGCGATCGGCATGTCAAGCTTGGGTAACGTCGGGCCGTCGCCATCTTCCACATCAAAGACATTTATCGTCATGGAAATCAGCGTATAATATCCGCAGATACCTACGAGATCGACACAGGCCTGCACGCCAAGTGCCGCGTGAGCGCCATCATATCCCTTGTCACTCACTTTTTTGTTCAGGTGTAGGTCTACCGCAAAATCAAATACCGCTTGCATCTGAGGGTCGTCAAATTCAGCCTGACGCGCATGGGCAATCGCCGTGACCGCCTGTTCAGGAACACCAACCTGCAGCGCAATTGGCGCATGGTGCGACCACTCGAATCCCGACGACCAATATCGTGCGGTGATCAGGATCGCCAATTCTGACAAATGTTCCGGCAAAGCGCTGTCATAACGGGCATATTGCCCCAAGGCTTGGGCGGTCTCGGCCAACCCTGGGCTTTGCAGCCAAACACGAAGCGGGCCGTACACGTTTCCACGTGGGCCGCTTGCGATGTCGTCAAAGACCTTTTGCTGATGGGCAGTTAGGGCTGCCTCATCAAGTTCAGGTAAACGGCTCATAAGGCGGCAGGTTTGTGCATCGCACCGCGATAGAAAATCAATGCATCACCGTCTTCATGATCGAAACCCATGATTTCACCCACAACGATAATATGGTCGCCACCGTCATGGATTGCATGCGTGTGGCACGCGAAGTGCGCGATGCAATCACTAAGGCGCGGTGCCGCGACAAGGGTATCCGTTATTGCGACCCCTTCAAACTTGTCATCCAATGGTTTGGCAAATTGCCACGCCACATCAGCAAGTTCGGGGGATAAAACATTGACCACAAAAGGCACGTTTTCTTTGAACAAGCGAGCACTTGCTTGGTTTTTACCCAATGAAAACAGACATAGCGCAGGCGACATACTCAGCGACGTAAACGACCCAACCGTAACGCCCGTTGGCTTGCCTGCTTCATCATTCAAACTAACGACTGTGACGCCGGTCGGAAGACATCCAAACGCGTTTCGCAACTCACGGGGGTCCATCATCGGGCGATCCAACATTGTTAAGGTACTCCTTGGATAAGGTTTTCGTCTCTTCAAGTTTAAAGTAGAGCGCCATACCCATCTGGCAAAGTGATAGTTTTTTATATTTAGAATACGTTTTTGAGATACAAGGG
>JABBAI010000002.1:0-37252 GCA_018608045.1 Octadecabacter sp.
CGCCGCCGCGCGTGTTAGGATCTCATGGAACCCACAAGGAGAGAACATGCCCCTCAAATATTTGCACACAATGGTGCGCGTCAAAGACCTCGATGCGTCAATTGCCTTTTACAAGCTGCTCGGAATGGTGGAACGTCGGCGCACCGAAAGCGAAAGCGGGCGTTTTACGCTGGTCTTTATGTGCCCGCCCGAACAGGCCGATGGGCACAACGATGTTGAATTGACCTATAACTGGGACGGCGATGATGGGTTGCCATCCGACAGCCGGCATTTTGGCCACCTCGCCTATACCTGCGACAACATTTATAATCTTTGTCAAACACTTATGGACAACGGAGTGACCATAAACCGCCCTCCTCGCGACGGGCATATGGCGTTTGTTCGCAGCCCAGACAACGTTTCGATTGAGCTTCTTCAAGAAGGTGATGCTCTCGAAAAAGCAGAACCTTGGGCGAGCATGGGCAACACAGGATCTTGGTAAGATGCGCAATCTTGCTGGCAGGTTTGGCGGTGTGCGGACACAGCGCACAGGCCTGCCGCTTGGCACTGGTGTTGGCATTGGACGTGTCCAATTCGGTTGACGCCGATGAAGATGCCTTGCAGCGAAACGGATTGGCAACTGCGCTGTTGGCGCCCGCCGTTCGGGACGCCTTTTTTGCCAGCGATGCGCCCGTCGCCTTGGCCGTGTTTGAATGGTCGGGACGCCACCACCAACGCATGATGCAGGATTGGGTATTGATCGACACCCCTGCGACATTAGAAATCGTCGCCGACAAGATCGCCACAACGCCAAGGTTTTACTACGAATTCCCGACAGCAATCGGATACGCATTGGGTTTTTCTGCGGGCCTGTTGGACACCGCCCCGCAGTGCGACGCGCAGACCATCGATGTGTCAGGTGACGGGGTCAACAACGACGGGTTTGAGCCGCGCGATGCATTTCTCGCGTTTGACCTTGAAGGGGTCACCATCAACGGCCTTGTGATTGAGGTGCCTGAGGACGCGGCCCTTCGGGCAGGTCAGATTGATCTCACGACGTATTATCTGCAGAATGTCATTCAGGGGCCTGGTGCGTTCATCGAAGTGGCGCGCGGCTTTGATGACTTTGCCCGGGCCATGGAAATTAAATTGGTCCGCGAACTTGGCGTTTTGATGTTGGGTCAGAACACTCTTTTGGCAGTAGGACAAGACGGATGATCCGGCACTCAGTGTTTGCCTTGGGTATTCTTGAGGGAAACACCATCGGTAAACGTCAATAAATATATCGGATTTGATCGGTCCAGTACCGCTCAACACGGCGCAATGCGGTCGCAATTTCATCCAGACCATTCATGTCGAGCACACCTTTGTCTTGCAAGCCCGTGGCGTGACCCATGAACAAATCAGACACGACATCACGCACCGCGCGGCCTTTTTCGGTCAAACGCACACGCACCGATCGGCGGTCGATTTCGCAGCGTTGATGGTGCATGTAGCCCATATCAACCAGCTTTTTCAGGTTATAGCTTACGTTGCTGCCCTGATAATAACCGCGCGATTTCAATTCTCCGGCGGTGACTTCGTTGTCGCCGATGTTGAACAGTAGCAACGCTTGCACAGCGTTGATTTCAAGAACACCCACGCGTTCAAATTCATCCTTGATCACATCAAGTAGCAATCGATGAAGGCGTTCGACCAAGGTCAGTGCGTCCAAATAAGTGGTCATAAATTCAGCCTCGGGCCCAGTGGGTGGGGCACTATATACTGTCGGCAAGGAATGCAGGCTCATCTCGGTCTCCGTCGCGATTAAATCTGCGACTCGGATGCCATGACAACTAAAAACAATCCGTTAAACCGTCTGAAATTTATCAATAACGCAGCTTAAGGTTTGGTCAGTCCAACGGCACCGACACGGATCAGATCCATCAGTTCGCGGTAGGTTTCAGGTTCGCCCACCTGGCCGCTAACCCATTGATATAAATCATGATCATTTTCAGATAGTAACGCGTCGTAAGTGTTCAACTGCGCCTCATCCAGCCCTGCCAATTCAGCTTTGGAAAAGGCCATTAAAATCAGATCCATTTCTTTGATGCCGCGCCGGATAGAACGCATGTGCAGCCGCTTTCGCATCACATCGAGGGGTTCAGTCATGATTTCGCCATCGCAATCAGCCGCTTTTCAAGCAGCGCAACACGGTCTGCGGCTTGGGCCATCTGGGCGCGAACCGCGCGCAAGTCTGTCAAAATTGCAGACAGATCGGGTGCTATCACTTCGTCTTCCAGCGGCGCCAATACGCCCTCGCCCTCGCCCGTCAACAACCAGCTGAGGGATACGCCAAGGATACCGGCCAGAATACTCAGCCGGTTGGCGCGCGGCTCGCTTAGATCTTCTTCCCAGTTGCGCAGGGTTCCGGTCTTAATTCCGACCCGTTGCGCAAGGTCCTTTTGCTTCAATCCCGCCGCGTCCCGCGCTGCTGCCAAGCGGTCGCCAAACGTGGCAGTGCCTTCGCTGTACCAATCGGTGTCGTCGGTGCCGTCCTGCATATTGTATTCCTTTGACTGTAAGCTTCCTTGCCAGCGCGGCGTCCTCTCCATATGACATGCATGAACGTAGTCTTCCAGACGAGGCCCGACATGACCTTTCTTTCCGCGACACTTGATCGCGTCAAACCCTCCCCGACCATCGCAGTGACCACCAAGGCGCAGGAACTTAAGGCCGCCGGACGAGATGTCATCGGCCTCGGCGCGGGAGAGCCTGATTTTGACACGCCCGACAATATCAAAGCCGCTGGTATAGCCGCGATTGAAGCCGGAAAGACGAAATACACGGCCGTTGATGGCATCCCGGAGCTTAAAAAGGCGATTTGCGCCAAATTCGCCCGTGACAATGACCTGACCTACACGCCAAACCAAGTGACAGTCGGCACAGGTGGCAAGCAGGTGCTTTATAACGCCTTCATGGCGACGCTGAATACAGGCGACGAAGTTATCATCCCTGCACCCTACTGGGTCAGCTATCCAGATATGGTACTGCTTGCAGGCGGCGAACCGGTTTTCATCGAAGCCCCGCTTGAAACAGGGTTCAAGATCACCGCCGCCCAGCTTGAGGCTGCAATTACACCGAAAACCAAGTGGTTCTTGTTCAATTCACCGTCTAATCCGACAGGTGCCGGATATTCTTGGGATGAGCTGAAAGCGCTGACCGATGTGCTTTTGCGCCACCCAAATGTCTGGGTGCTGACCGATGACATGTACGAACACCTCGCCTACGGGGATTTTAAGTTTTGCACGCCAGCGCAGGTCGAACCCGCGCTGTATGATCGCACGTTGACCATGAATGGCGTGTCAAAGGCGTATGCGATGACGGGCTGGCGGATCGGGTATGCTGCGGGGCCAAAGGCGCTGATCGGGGCAATTCGCAAAGTTCAGTCACAATCCACATCCAACCCCTGCACCATCAGTCAATGGGCTGCGATTGAGGCTTTGGAGGGCACCCAAGACTTCATCGCCCCGAACAATGACATGTTCATCCGCCGCCGCGATCTGGTCGTGGATCTGCTGAACAACGCAGACGGCATTATTTGCCCGATGCCCGAAGGGGCGTTCTACGTCTACCCCAACATCGCAGGCTGCATTGGCAAAACCACACCCGCGGGCACGCAGATCAGCGATGACGAAGTTTTCGCAACTGCGTTGCTTGAAGAAACGGGTGTCGCTGTTGTGTTTGGCGCGGCCTTTGGCCTCAGCCCGAATTTCCGCGTCAGTTACGCGA
Source organism: Octadecabacter sp. (assembly GCA_018608045.1). Taxonomy (GTDB): domain Bacteria; phylum Pseudomonadota; class Alphaproteobacteria; order Rhodobacterales; family Rhodobacteraceae; genus Octadecabacter. The sequence continues at coordinate 3,751 of JABBAI010000002.1, forward strand.
CATCTGACTCCGCATTGACCGAGGCCTGCACCCGTATTCAAACGTTCTGCGCGTCCTTAAGGTAAGCGCTAGCGGCATCGGCATCGCGCTGATATATAAATGCTACAGATTTGTGAGTAGGTAATTCGATGGGCAGCGATCTTCCAGACTATTACTTTCGCGTTCGTGAAAACGGCGCGGCGGTATTGAGGTGGACCAAATTGCCGTCATCAACATCAAGAACGGCGAAGTGAAACCGAACGGCGACAGGCAACTATCGCCCGAAGATATCGAACGTATTGAAAGCTGGATGGCGGACCGTATGGCGCTTTTGGCCAAGCGCGATATCGATGATATCCACCGCGCTGTCGACTACCTCAACATCACAACGCAGTGGGTGCAATCCAAGGCGCAAGACGATCAGTTAGAAGACGTGACAGACGATTTGCTGCTGGCGATGCACGATTTACGGTCCATCCTTGTGCGCAAAAAAGCAGACCGGATGATGAACGCGCAAGACGCTGCAAAATAGCGCCGCCAATTTTCGAAGAAAATTGGCTACCCGCTCGCCGCAGGCGCATTTGTTTTGGCGATAAAAACGGACCGTCCCCAAAACCTCTGGCTTAGCAAAATGGCGGCCACGCCAAGACCGACCGTCATCCCCAACCAAACGCCAATCGGCCCCCAATTGAAAATGAAGGCGAACAAGTAGCTTGCGGGAATGCCAAGCACCCAATAGCTCAGGATGGCGAGCCACATCGGCACGCGCGTATCTTGCACGCCGCGCAACACCGAAAGCGCAACGATCTGGCCCGCATCAACAAATTGAAACACCGCTGACATCATGACCAACACGGCCCCCAAGGCCAGAACGGCATCGCGGGCAGGATCGGTGGGATCGATAAAGAGCCCCACAAAAAAGCGTGGCACCGACAGATAAATGATGATCGTCATCAGCGCAAACGTCAGGCCGACCGCGTATGCTGTTTTCGCGCTGGATCGCAATTCGGGTTCGTTTCGGGCGCCATAAAACCGACTGGCGCGGACTGTTGCGGCCTCCGACATGCCAACGTGAAACATGAACATGAACGCGGTCAACTGGATGGCAATACCGTGCGCGGCCAATTCAATTTCGCCAATCCAGCCCATCATAATAGAGCTGCCTGTGAACAACGCGCCTTCGGCAAATGATGTCAGGCCAATGGGCATGCCTAGGCGAAACACCTTTGCGATCGCCTCAATATCGGATTTCCAGATGCGGCGGAACAACTGCGCCTGTGGCACTTTGTATTGAACGTAAACCATCAACGCGATCATCTGGACGATCTGGATCACGACAGACGCAATCGCCGCCCCCTCAATCCCCAATTCAGGCGCGCCCAGATTGCCGAAAATCAGCGCATAATTCACCACACCATTGGCGACCAAAGCCACCAGAGTGATCCAAAGCTGGATCGCCGTCAGCTCTAGCGCGCCGAGGTAGGACCGCATGACCTGCGCGCCCATGGCCGGGAACATACCCAACACCGCGATGCGCAAATACAGCCCCCCTTGTGCTGCGACCGCAGGTTCCTGCCCGATGGCCAGCAAAACGGCCTCTCCGTACATGAAAGGAACGATGAGCAAGATCGAATAGATGGCAGACAACCACAGCGCCATGCGGGTGACGCGGCGGGCACTGGTTTCATCGCCAAGCTCAATCGCCTCAGCGACCAGCGGCGTCACTGCGCGGCCAAATCCGGCACCAACGATAAAGGTAATGAACCATAAGCCCGTCGCAACGGTCGCCGCCGCAAGGGATGTCACGGAATACCAACCCAACATGATCGTGTCGGTCATATGGATGGAAAAACCCGCAACATTCGCGCCCACCAGCGGTAGGCCGAGCTTGAGCAGACGCTTTGTATGCTCTGGATATGACAATGTCGGTCCCATCCTTGACGATTAGGACCATTTGGCAAACAGGTCCAGCGTCGTGATAGGATTGTACGGCGGCGAATTGGCGCTAGTTTTACCGAATGACCTTAGGCTGCATGTGCCACACCCTAATCAAAGCGGCCCAACCGCACACAGCAATTCACGACAACAAATCTGCGCGCTGCGTTGCAACAGGCGTGGCCCGTGTCGTGCATGCTGACCCGCGCGGCAGACACGTAGACGATCTAGCCCAATCGAATATGTCTGACGACATGCGCCTGCGGCGGGCGGGGGCCAAAATTCTTCGAATTTTGGCCGTTCCTTATGATTACGGGATCACAAGACCTGATCAGCAACGTCCGTAAATGTCTTGAGCGTCACATCCGGTACGCGCAGCTTGTCGATCCCGAACAGTCCGATGCGGAAGGTACGAAAATCTGCGGGTTCATCGACCACCAGCGGCACACCCGCCGCAATTTGCATGCCAGCACCTGCGAACTTTGATCCATTCTGAATGTCAGGATCATCGGTGTAACACACCACAACGCCAGGGGCGCCAAAACCGTCGGCAGCCACGGATTTGAACCCCTTATCGGCGAAATACTTGCGCACACCGTCGCCCAGAAACCACTGTGCATCGCGAAGCGCTTCGAACCCGAACGCTGCACTTTCGACCATGGTGTCCCGAAAATCACGCAACGCATCTGTCGGCATCGTAGCGTGATAGGCATGTCCGCCATTCAAATAGGCTTCCATGATCTGGCGCCATTTCTTTAGGTCTACAGTAAAGCTGCTCGATGTGGTTGTGTCCAGACGATCAAGTGCGCGCTGGGACATCATTACCAATCCCGCGGATGGACTGGCCGACCAGCCTTTTTGCGGCGCGGAGATCAACACATCCACACCCGTGGCTTTCATATCGACCCATGCACAACCTGACGCGATGCAATCCAGAACCATCAGCGCGCCAACGTCATGGGCGGCCTCTGCCAAGGCCGAGATGTAATCATCAGGCAAAATGATTCCCGCGCTTGTTTCGACGTGTGGCGCGAACACGACGTCCGGCTTTGCGTCACGAATGGCGGCTGTCACTTCGGCGATCGGGGCCGGTGCAAATGGCGCACGCGTGTCGTTGCCGGTTTGACGCGCCTTATGAACGGTCGTTTTGGACGTGAAATTGCCTGCGTCGAAAATCTGGCTCCAACGGTAGGAAAACCAGCCATTTCGAACGATCAGCGCATGGGCCCCACCGCCGAATTGGCGTGCCACGGCTTCCATCGCGTATGTCCCACCACCTGGCACAATCGCCACGCCGTCCGCCTTGTAGACGTCACACAACAGCGCATCGAGGTCTTTCATCACGCCCTGAAACGCCTTTGACATATGGTTGAGAGAGCGGTCGGTGAAAACGACTGAGAATTCCATCAACCCGTCAGGATCGACAGGGGTGCGCGTGGAGGCTGTCGGCATATCGATATTCCTTATTGCTATACGAAGTCTTAGTGCGCGGCGTCATAAGGATCAAAGTTTATTTAAGTATACTGACCGGACTGCCAGTTGGTATGTACGCGATGTTACGTCAGCCGACCCGCCTGCGTTCATCCTGATTTTGTACTACCCAATCCACCACAGTGCGATTTCGCCCCGCGGCCTTAGCGCGGTAAAGGCAGTCATCCGCGCGCTTGATGGCTTTATCGACATGTTCGATCCTTTCTTTCATGGAACCGCCCACAGACACCGTCACCCGCACATCGCCTGTGGCCGTCCGGGTGGTCGCAGCCTGTATTCTTTCGCGGATCCGTTCTGCGATGATCCAGCCTTCGTCGGCGGTGGCGCGGTGTAGGAAGACCACGAATTCCTCACCCCCAAAGCGGCACACGATGTCCACATCACGGATTTGCCCCCGCATGATTTGCGCAACCGCATGGATCACATCATCCCCCGCAAGGTGGCCGTGGGTGTCGTTCACCCGTTTAAAATGATCGATATCAATCATCAAGGACACACCGTAAGCGTCAGGAAATTCGGTGAGCCGCGCAAAGAAAAAATCGCGCGTGGCCACATCGGTCAAGCGGTCGCGGTTGACCAGATCTTGCAGCTCTTGGCTCAAAATTGCTTTTTCATGCATCTGCCGCGCAACCCAAAGACAAATTGGAAACGACACAATCAGCACAACACCGGCTGTCGCCTTAAGCGACAGTGGCAACAATTCGCGGGGAAAGAACACAAAATTCAATATCACCGCAGACATCAACGTCGTTGCCGTGACCACCAACGTAAAAATCCAAACACGCGCTGTTGTATCAACAACCATTGGGTTCCTTTCCCGATGGATGGCTTCTAATTACGCGATCTGAACATTATCTTAAGGCCGCATTGGATGTGTCTGTTTTTCTTAAATCGGCCCCGGCCGGCGTTCTTCGCTTAGCAAAACATTGGCCTCAACATCGCCCACACCGGGCAGGGTCATGACACGGCGGCGCAAAACGCGCTCAAAATCGGCCAGATCACGCGCCACCACGCGCAGGCGGTAGTCATACAATCCCAGCACATGTTCGACCAATTGCACCTCTGGGATGGCGGTCACCGCGCGTTCGAAATCTTCCAGCGATACACGCCCTTTGGTCGCCAGCTTCACGCCGAGGAAAACAGTCACCCCAAACCCCAGCGCTTGCGCATCAAGGCTGATGCGTTGCCCCACCAAGATCCCGTCATCGCGCAGCCGTTTGATACGTCGCCATGTGGCGGGTTGGCTTAGCCCAATCCGCCCGCCGATCGCCGCGGCGGTTTGCGTCGCATCACGGCTGAGCGCGGCCAGGATTGCGCGATCGACATCATCCAACATCACAACGGTAAACTTTCGTCATTGTGCAAGGTCGCCACTGTCATCAAAGCCTCAATATCGGCCATATGCGGCAGAGCGAGAATCTGGTCACGGTAGATTTGCTGATAATGCGCCATATCGCGGGCGATCACACTGAGACGGACATCGACACGGCCCAGAAACGTCTGGATTTCAGTCACCTCGGCGATGCCGCGGGCCGCTTCGATGAAATCATCAAAGGCACGCGGCGCGGTTTTTTCCAAAGTAATGCGCAATGACACCCCAACAGCAAAGCCAAGGGCCGCCCAGTCAATCACCGCATGTTGGCCTTTCAAAATGCCCTGTTCTTGCAATCGACCAAGGCGGCGGGTGGCCTTAAGTGCGCTCACCCCTGCCCTCTCCCCCAGTTCAGCGGCGGTTAGGTTCGGGTCGGCCTGTAATTGGCGCAAGAGGCGGCGATCGATATCATCAAGCATGAAAAAATTACTAATTACTAAATACTAGAATAACAACTTCATTTTTACCGCTAAACTTTTGACTTCATCCCTCGCCCTGCGCGCTTCTCTGCGTCATAAGCATCGCAACGAAACCGCTAAAAAGGATATGACCCATGCGCGTTTATTATGACCGTGACTGCGATGTGAACCTCATCAAAGACAAAAAAGTTGCCATTCTGGGCTACGGATCCCAAGGCCACGCCCACGCGCTGAACCTGCGCGATAGTGGTGCGAAAAATATTGTCGTCGCTCTGCGCGAAGGCTCCTCCACCGCGAAAAAGTGCGAAGCCGAAGGCCTGAAGGTTATGGGCATCGCCGAAGCTGCCGCATGGTGTGATGTGATCATGTTCACCATGCCCGATGAGCTTCAGGCTGAGACATACAAGAAATACGTCCACGACAACATCAAGCCCGGTGCTGCGATTGCATTCGCACACGGCCTGAACGTCCACTTCGGTCTGATCGAACCCAAAGAAGGCGTCGACGTCATCATGATGGCGCCAAAGGGCCCCGGCCACACCGTGCGCGGCGAATACACCAAAGGCGGCGGCGTGCCCTGCCTGATCGCAGTCCACACGGACGCGTCCGGCAAAGCCCAAGAAATCGGCCTGTCCTATTGTTCCGCCATCGGTGGTGGACGGTCGGGTATCATCGAAACAAACTTCCGTCAGGAATGCGAAACCGATCTGTTCGGCGAACAGGCTGTTTTGTGTGGCGGCGTTGTTGAGCTGATCCGTTGTGGCTTTGAAACACTGGTTGAGGCCGGCTATGAGCCTGAAATGGCCTACTTCGAATGTCTGCACGAAGTGAAGCTGATCGTGGACCTGATCTATGAAGGCGGCATCGCGAACATGGATTATTCCATCTCTAACACAGCTGAGTACGGCCAGTACGTATCCGGCCCACGGGTTCTGCACTACGATGAGACCAAAGCGCGGATGAAGGAAATTCTGAACGACATCCAATCTGGTAAGTTCGTTCGTGACTTCATGCTCGAAAACGCTGTTGGCCAGCCGACGATCAAAGCGGCGCGTCGTGCGAACGACGAACACCAGATCGAACTGGTCGGTGGTAAGCTGCGCGACATGATGCCGTGGATTTCCGCAGGCAAGATGGTCGACAAAGCCAAGAACTAAGACGCCTTATTCAGCGTTCAGAAGGGCTCCGTTCGCGGGGCCCTTTTTCGTGTGTCTTAAGTGAAATGGCGCACCAACGGGCTGGCGGCGCGAAACACCTCAACCAGTTCATCCATGACATCATCGTCCATCAGTTGATCGTCGCTCAGGTCATGGCGACAACCAAGGCCCAACATTTTCAGATAGGGGGCTGCTGGGCCGTTCTCTTCAAACCCGTCCGGAACAACACCCACCTCTTTGCGACTGACAAGGCTGTCTGGGAACATCCCCTTGAAATCAGCTTCACCCAGAACGTCCGCCAGCCCGTCGGGGTCGTCAACCAAACGTGTGCGTAATCGGGCCAAAGCCATCTTAGAGGGCTGAAACAGGCCTGCGCCTGCATGACACTTCCCCGGTTCAATATGCAGATAATAGCCAAAATCCTCAGCCGCGTCGCCCGCATTGGCGAACACGTCAATGCCTATGCGGTACAGACCAGCCCCGACGCGTTCGCGCGGCTCTTGGAAGAATTTGGTGTAACTTTGCCTCGGCTTCAGGCGCACATCAGCGATGTTATGATCGAACCGGTCAGCATAGTCATGTAGCGTCATTGCGATGCCTGTGAAATTTCGCATCGCGTCATCACGTTCTACGCGGTGCGCATCCAGCCACGCCTTTTTGTTGTTCTGTGCAAGATCACTGAGGAAGGCAAACGTTTCTGGCTCAACCATATGATCGGAATCCTTTGGGTTAGAACGATGGTGTATTAAGACATCCTACGGCCAATCGCACCAATCAACCACGGATTTCCATCATAGGACTATCTATCTGCATGGACATCAGCACGCCGCTCTGGTCCAAGCTAACTATGACCACACAACCCACCCTTTTTAACTGGCTGTCGATCCTGATACTTGGCCTTATCTGGGGCGGAACATTTATGGTCGTGGCGATCGCGCTTGAGGGATATGGCCCACTGACTGTCGCGTGTGCGCGCACGACGCTGGGCGCTGTGACGCTGCTGGTTTTGGTGCGTGCCATGGGGCGGGCGATGCCGACGGGGCGCGCTGTTTGGGGATATGTTGCGGTGATCGGTGTGTTGAACACCGCCTTGCCCTTTGCGCTTTTGTCATGGGGGCAGCAATACGTCCCATCAGCTTTTGCGGGTATTTCCATGGCCGCACTGCCATTGTTCGTGCTGCCCATGGCGCATCTGTTTTCGGATGAAAAAATGTCGGGCCGTAAGACGGCTGGCGTGATCCTTGGCTTTATCGGGGCCGCCGTTTTAATCGGGCCAGGGGCGCTTGATTTTTCCGAAGGATCGCTTGCCCTGCCGCAACTGGCCTGCCTTGCCGCGTCGTTGTCTTATGCCATCTCAAGCGTGCTTACGCGCCGCTGCCCACCAGTTGACAGTATTTCAATGGCTGCATTGACGTTGGTGGTAGGCGCAGTGTGCCTAATCCCGGCAATGCTCATGTTTGAAGGCGTGCCCACTTGGGTTGAAGGCCGCGCTGGTCCTGCAATCATATTCCTTGGCCTTGTGCCAACGGCATTTGCAGCCCTTTTGCGGATGCAAACAATTCGCACCGCGGGGTCCGTGTTTATGACGCTGGTGAATTACCAGGTGCCCGTCTGGTCGATGATTTTCGGCGCATGGGTCTTGTCAGAGGTCCTACCGTTGCGCTTTTTTGTAGCGCTTGCGCTCATCTTGTGCGGATTGGCAATCAGCCAATGGGCCGGCCTCAAGTCCCTACTTAAGCGTTAACATTTGCCACCGCCTCGACCTCAGCGACGATGCCGTCCACGACGTCGTGCAGCATCTTGTCATTCACACATTCGGCCATAACACGGATCAAAGGTTCCGTACCTGATTTGCGGATCAGCAAACGACCTTTGCCGACCAAATCCGCTTCGGCCTGCGCGATAGACGCTTGCACGCTTGGCGCGGACAATGGGTCGGCCCCGGCGCCGTAGCGCACATTTTTTAGAACCTGTGGCACTGTATCAAAGACGCGGCACAGCTCAGACGCGGGCTTACCGGTTTCAATCATAGCGCTCAGGAACTGGAGCCCCGCCAGAAGACCATCACCTGTCGTTGCATAATCCGTCATGACGATATGGCCAGATTGTTCACCGCCCAAGTTAAAGCCACCCGCGCGCATGGCTTCGACCACGTAGCGGTCACCAACATTCGTGCGCAGCAAGTTGAGCCCCTTGTCGCCCAAGAACCTTTCAAGCCCGAGGTTCGACATCACAGTCGCCACAAGGGTATCGCCGCCCAATATGCCCTTTTCCGCCCAACGGGACGCAAACAAACCCATAATCTGATCGCCATCCGCAACAGCACCGGTTTCGTCCAAGATCATCACGCGGTCCGCGTCACCATCCAAACAGATGCCAACGTCAGCGCCATGGGTCACAATCGTTTCCGCGGCTGTGCGCGGTTCTGTCGATCCACACCCTTCGTTGATGTTGAAACCATTCGGCGCAACGCCAACAGGGATCACGGTTGCGCCCAGTTCCCATAGCAGTTCAGGTGCAACTTTGTGGCCCGCACCATTGGCACAATCAACCACAACCTTCAGGCCATCCAGCCGCATACCTGTCGGGAACGTCGACTTCAGGCGTTCAGCATAGCGGAAACGACCGTCATCGATACGTTTGGCGCGCCCGATGTTGTTGGCCTGTGCGGGAACAATATCGCCCTCAAGCATGGCTTCGATCTCAAGCTCGGCTTCGTCAGACAGCTTAAAACCGTCTGGGCCGAAGAATTTGATACCATTGTCGACGGCCGGATTGTGGCTAGCAGAGATCATGATGCCAAGGTCAGCGCGCATGGACGTCGTCAACAAACCAACACCGGGTGTCGGGATCGGCCCCAACAACAATACGTTCATGCCCGTGCTTGTCAGACCTGCGGTCAATGCGGATTCAAACATGTAACCGGACAATCGGGTGTCTTTGCCAATCACAACGCGGTGGCCGTTGGACCCGCCATTTCGAAAATATCGCCCCGCGGCGGCACCGATTTTTAGGGCCATATCAGCTGTCATTGGATACGTGTTTGCTGTTCCGCGCACACCGTCGGTTCCGAAAAATTTACGTGCCATAAAATAAAGTGCCTTTAATCAATTCACTGCCAAGTGCAGGCTCATCGCCTGTCTTGTCTCGAGAGTATCATGGACACGCAGGACTTGCATACCTTGACGCACACCGTGCAGCGCAACGGCCACGGATCCGGAGATACGATCACGCGCTTCGGGCGCATTGCCGATTGTGCCAATAAACCGCTTGCGTGATGCGCCCAGAAGAACAGGGCATCCAAGCCCATGAAAAATAGACAGGTTTTTCAAAAGTAGGAGGTTATGGTCAAGTGTCTTTCCAAACCCGATCCCGGGATCAACCACAATCCGCGACCGGCAAATCCCCGCCGTTTCCGCAAGGTCAACCTGCGTCTGAAGGACGTCAAAAACGTCAAGTGTGACGTCATCGTAGTGCGGCGCGTCCTGCATTGTGGCCGGATCACCCTGTGCATGCATCAAGCAAATTGGGGCACCCGACGCCGCGGCAACGCGCGCCATATCAGCGTCATAAGTCATCGCTGATACGTCGTTAATAAGGGCGGCACCGCTGTCCAACGCCGCGCGCGCCACGCGGGCCTTGCGCGTATCGATTGATATCGGCACGCTATCTTGCGCCGTAAGCGCGGCAATTACAGGGGCCGTGCGCGCAATTTCATCGTCTGTATCCACGGTTAGCGCACCCGGCCGCGTGCTTTCGCCACCGATATCAAGGATATCTGCACCATCTGCCATCATCTGGCGCGCTTGGGCCAAGGCCGCATCTGGCGCAGAAAACAAACCGCCATCTGAAAAGCTGTCAGGGGTCACATTCAAAATCCCCATAATGCGCGGGGTGTCCATCGTCAGGCCCGCAATGTCAGCGCGCGGCGATGTCAGGCGATGCAATACCTCTGCGGGAATGTCAGCCGCTTGTACCAAAGTGGATGCGCATCCGCGTTCAAGGCGTTCAGCATGGGTGAACCAACACCAACCGCCCGCCAGTGCGTGGGCCGTGTCAGGGCGATAGGGGTCTGTCATCGCGATGGGACGATAGTAGACCATTTATAACGTCCGCACGGGCACATTGCAGATCGGGGCGTCATCGCCGATCACCACCAATTCAAGCGCCTGCATTTGCCCTGCAAACCACGCCACCAGCGCAAGCGCATCCGCCGCCTGCGCGCTGGGGCCATCGACCGCATCCAGTACGATCTTGCTAGGGGCCCAGACACAAATCTGGCCGTTTTTCATGGCCCAATCCAATTCGGTGCGCGTTCCGACAACAACGCAGCGTTTGTCGCGCCCCGCCAACACCCAGGCGTTCTGTTCAATCGCGAGCAGGTCAATCCGTCGCTGTGCCATGGCGATGCGCGTTGACGGGGCGGGTACACCCCCTGCCCCGACACAGAAAATCAAAGGCACATCGTCTTTGGCTAAATCATCAATCAACGTCGACACATCACCGCGCGCCATCGCGTCATTGGACAAATACACGACACGCGGATGGGGATCTTCGACAGTTTCAACAGCGGCAACATCCGTGCCGCCTTGTTCGCGCACAATTTCAACGCCCAACGAATGCGGGCCGCGGTCAATCTTTTCAATCCGCACAAAGACGCGCAACGCCTGCGGTTCGAGCAAAATACGTTCTGCCACCCGCGCGGCCAGTGTTTCCAGAAGGTTCAGCCTCTCAGCACCGAGTTCCGCGTCAATCGCCTCAGTCACGCGATCATAGGACAGAATACGATCCACATCGTCATCCATAGCGCCACTCAGTGGGGCAACTTCGACGACGACATTGAATTTTATGCGTTGCAGCGTACCGCGTTCGGCCTGAAACGCACCGATTTCAACTTCGGTGATGTAGTCGCGCAAAGAAATACGATCACGCAGGCCTTCACTGCCACTCGGTGACGTGGCCTCGGCCCTCTCGGATGGGTGGGCAAAAGCCAATTTGGTGTCGTTGCTCATCTCATAGTCCTTACGCGTGGTCTGCGTGCAATACTAAGACTGCATCACGCAAACAAGCATCTAACGCGCCACACGGTGGGGTGGATGCGACTAGGACTGGCGATAAAAATGGTGCGATCCGATTGTTGTGGTGCGCGGGAACACACGCGCCCAACGCGGATTGACCGCACGGGTGTGATAATGTGTGGCCCCATCCGTCAATTGACGCGGCGCCCCGTCGACCAACAAACGCGCAACTTTACCGACCTTGGCCCAAGCTGCGGGTTCGTGAATGACTTCTGCGTTTCCGTCACAGGTATAGGTGAACTGGCACGCAAACTTTCGGCCTGTTCCCTGATTGATCACGCCGCACAATGTGTTGGGGTAACGCGCGGAATCCACACGGTTCATGATGACTTCACCGACCGCAAACATGCCGCGCACGCTTTCGCCGCGGGCTTCAAAATACAGCGCCTCTGCAAGGCAGCGCCACTGCTCTCCTCCGGATGCTGTGGGTTGGCCGTTCAAAAACGCAACGTCGTAGGTAATGATGTCGGGGGCTATGGGAATGTTGCCCGCGGACGCAGGTGGGACAGCCGTTAGGACTGCAATGCGAACATCGGGGACCTGTTGGATGGCCGCGCGTTCCTGGCCAAGCAGGGCGCCGAGGCGTGCGGCCAACACATCGTCAGCCTGCGCCGGAGCACCCATGCACAAAATAGCAAAAACAGCTGCACCAAACGATCCACCAAAAACCCGCATCAACATCATCATATCCAAACCGAAACGTGGTCAGCCCCACGCAAGCGCCCTGCCCATAAGGGAAAGAATGCCAATCGTCTAGGACCCGCCCCCGTGGCAGAGCGGCACACCGATGCAGTTAAAGCACAGCATCAACAAAAGAGCACAACATATTGGGGCTATTACACTTTCAGACGTCAGCCCTAGGGAAGTACTAAAGGCCTAACTTATCTTTCAGCGCCAATTGGGCAGCGGAAAGTCGCGCAACTGGCACACGAAACGGTGAACAGGACACATAGTCAAAGCCCTGTGCGCGACAAAACGCGATAGCGTTGGTGTCGCCGCCATGTTCGCCACAAATGGACAATGTCACATCAGGACGTCCTTTGCGGCCGCGTTCAGCGCCCAGTTTCAGCAGTTCCCCCACGCCCTCAATATCAAGGGTATGGAACGGATCTTCTTCGTAGACTTTCTGTTTGACGTAGTCGGACATGAACTTGCCAGCGTCGTCACGCGACAAACCATAGGTCATCTGGGTAAGGTCATTTGTTCCAAACGACAGGAAGGCCGCATGTTCGGCGATGTCTTCTGCCCGCAATGCCGCGCGCGGCGTTTCAACCATCACGCCAAGCTTGTAGTCAAAATCCACACCCGTTTCAGCACGTACTGCCGCGGCAACCGCATCAACGCGCGATTGCACCAATTCGACTTCGCGCATGGCGCTAACCAATGGGATCATGATTTCAGGCACGACGGCATCGCCCTCAGCGCAGATCGCTGCGGTTGCCTCAAAGATCGCGCGCGCTTGCATGTCGTAAATCTCGGGCACCGTGATTCCCAGACGCACACCGCGCTGGCCCAGCATGGGGTTATATTCGGACAAATCATCTACACGTGCAGTGATTTGGGCCAACGGAACATCAAGAACCTCTGCGAGTTCGCGCATTCCCGATTTGCCAGCTGGCAGAAATTCATGCAAAGGCGCGTCAAACAGACGGATGCAGACGGGTTGACCGCGCATAATGCGGAACAATTCCTTAAAATCAGCGCGTTGGAGTGGCAAAAGCCTCTCTAGCACTGCGGCGAGGCCCTCTGCTTTTTCAGCAAAAATCATTTCGCGCATTAGATCAACGCGGTCACCATCAAAGAACATATGCTCTGTGCGGCACAGCCCGATACCTTCTGCGTTAAAATTGCGCGCCGTCTGCGCATCCGCTGGCGTGTCCGCATTGGCGCGAATACCGATGTCACGCACTTCATCCGCCCAAGACAGCAAGGTCTGAAACGCATCATCAAGCGCGGCCTCAAGCATCGCGGGCTGACCCGCAAGCATCTGGCCCGTGGTGCCATCCACCGTCACCATGTCCCCCGCCTTGAACTTTCGCCCATCAGGCACTGTGATTTCACGGCTCTTTTCGTCGATGTCCAAATCTGCCGCGCCAACGATACACGGCAACCCGATACCCCGCCCGATCACCGCCGCATGGCTTGTAACGCCACCGCGCAACGTCACAACGGCCGCAGCCGCATGCATCCCGCGAATATCTTCTGGCGTGGTTTCACGGCGCACCAGAACACAAGGTTCTTCGCGTGCGGCGCTGGCTTGGGCCTCATTCGCGCTAAACACCAACCGCCCGCTCGCAGCCCCTGGGCTGGCCGGGATCCCGCGCACCAAAAAGTCGCGCTTGGCACTGCGATCCACCTGACGGTGCAGCAATTCAGACAGCGCAGCAGGCTGAACCCGCATAACTGCTTCTTCTTTCGGGATCACACCGGACGTTGCCAGATCAACGGCAATTCGGACTGCGGCGCGGCTGGATCGTTGAACACGGATCGCATCAAGAATCGTAAGCTCTCCGTTGCGCAAGATGAACTTGATTTCCATCTCTTCGCGCAACCGAATACGCCCTAACGCACCGAATTCAATCAGTTTTCGAAATACTTCGGGTGCCTCTTCCTCAAGCGACGGACCGCGTTTGTCCCGCGTGAGATAAATTGCATCCGCACTATCGCGGATCGTTTCTGTGTGGGTGGCTTGGGGCGCGAACCGCCCCTTAATCTGCGCGACGCCTGTCGTGTGATCGACAAACTGGATCACACCAGACCCTGAAATACCGGCCCCCATCGCCAATGCCATTTCCTGCACGACCAACCCGAGCCCAGCATCAGCCGGCGCCCCCTTGGCTTGGCGCAAAAGCCGTGCAGTCGTGCCTTCCCATGTGCGGGCCATGGATCGCAGAACTTCACGCAACTGTTCGCCTGCGTTTTGTGGGAATGCAGCGTCCATTTCGACTTCATAGGTGGCCAGCATCGCCTTTAATGCGTCCGAAGACGGCTGATCGGGAAGGTGGAATTCTTCGGGATCGAGGCGCGCAACTTCGACCGCAAACGACTGGATATAGCGCATATAAAGCTTCGTTGCGGGGTCTTCGCCCAAGACGTCACACAGCTGCGCATGCTTGGCGTCATTCATCCCGATATTGAGCATCGCGCCCGGACCACCCCAATCGGGGTCCATGCTGCTGGGGCGCACGGACAACAATGGCCCCTCTTCAAAATGGCGTAAAATCTGGGGGATATGAGCCGCTTGTCCCGCCGCAATCGCGCGAACTGCATCAAAAGACAAGGCCACAGTCGTCGGAACAGGCATGTCCAAACGGATCAAACGTTGCAGACATTTCGCCCGCCCACCATGAACGTCCGCGGCCATTTGCGCGGTTTTCGTGACGTGACACATATCTTTAAGAGTGATAACTTTCTGCACTGCGGCATCCCTTCTGTCAGGCACCATAGACAGGTGCGCTGACAGGGCAAGGATTACCTTTAGACGGTCTTAAGCTTCAAGTTTGCGAAGGTCCGCGACGCTTAGGCAGATTGTGCGGATGCGGTGCAGCAGGTTCAACCGATTACGGCGCAAAACTTCGCTGTCGGCATTGATCTGCACAGTCTCGAAAAACGCATCAATCGGGGCACGCAGATCAGCCATGGCGGACATGGCCGTGGCAAAATCCTCAGCCGCCATGGCAGGCGCGATGTTGGCGTCAGCTGCGTCGAGGGCCTTGAAAAGCGCCTTTTCAGTGTCGTCCTCAGCAAATTTGATGTCCGCGCCATAGGAATACTCAACCCCGTCTTTGTCTTCCGCTTGGGACAGGATGTTGTTGGCACGTTTAAACCCTTGAATGAGGTTGCCCCCGTCGTCGGTTTTCAGAAACGCGGCGAGCGCTTTGGCACGGTTCACCAGCAGCAACAGATCGTCATTGCCGGGCATGGCAAGCGAGGCGTCGATGACATCGTGGGAAATGCCCTCGTCCTTGAGGAAGACTTTGAGGCGGTCGTGGAAGAAAGAGAGGAGGTCTTCGCCTTTGATCAAAGTCGACAACTTCAAGGTGAGGTCATTCTCCAACACCAACCGAATGACCCCCAACGCAGCGCGGCGCAGGGCAAACGGGTCCTTCGATCCCGTCGGCTTTTCATCAATCGCCCAGAACCCCGTCAGCTTGTCGATCTTTTCGGCCAAAGCCACGGCAACGGACACGGGCGCTGTTGGCACATCATCGGATGGCCCAAGCGGGGAGTAGTGGTCTTGCGCGGCGTTCGCCACGGCATCAGACAGGCCCGCATGGCCCGCGTAATAATGGCCCATCAATCCCTGAAGTTCGGGGAACTCGTAGACCATTTCGGAACTCAGATCAGCCTTGGCGAACCGCGCGGCGGCCTCTGCCTCATCCGGATCGGCGTCGACAAGCGGCGCGATTTCGCGCGACAATGCAGCCATGCGATCCACCAATTCCGCGACCGTGCCCAGCTTGTTGTGGAACGTCACATTCTTGAGCGCATCGAGCCAGTCTTGCCCGCCAGCTTTCGCGATCCGCAGATCGTTTTCCCAAAAGAATTTCGCGTCCGACAAACGGGCAAACAACACTTTCTGGTTGCCCGCCAAAATGGTCGCGCCTTGGTCGGCAGTTTCGCGGTTGGCAACGGTCACAAAGCGCACGACTTGGCCGGATTTATCACGCACGGAAAAGAACTTTTGATGCTCTCGCATCGATGCCGTCAACACCTCGGGCGGAAGCGACAGGAAGTCGTCCGCAATCGTGCCCATCAGCGGAACGGGCCATTCCACAAGGCCCGCAACTTCCGCCAGCAATCCCTTGTCTTCGACCAATTCCAGCCCCGCGGCAAAGGCCTGATTTGACGCCTCGGACCAGATCAGATCCGAGCGTTCATCAGCGCGCAAAATGACTTTGGCGCGCTTTAACTTCGCCTCATAATTCACGAAAGACGTTACAGAAAATACATCTGGCGCCATAAAGCGGTGACCGCGCGTTGTGTCACTGGATGTGATCCCTTCGACCGACACGGGAACAACCTGCGCACCCGCCTCGTCGCTGAGAATGCAGATGATTGAATGCAGTGGGCGCACCCATTTCAGTGTGCCCATTCCCCATCGCATAGACTTCGGCCATGGGAAGTTTTTGATCGTTGCCTCAAGCACTTCGGTGATAACATCAGCCGCCTTGCGGCCCGGCTTCTCGATCACCGCAAAATAGACTTCGCCCTTGCCCGTGTCACGCGCTTCGAGGCTGTCGCGCGACACACCTGCGCCGCGACAAAACCCTTCAATCGCGCCGTCGGGTGCCCCTACTTTAGGGCCCTTGCGTTCTTCGCTGGTGTCAGGGGATTCAGCGGCCAAACCTTCAACAGACAAAGCCAAGCGGCGCGGTGTCGAAAACGCGCCCGCACCTGCGTAGGTCAGGCCAGAGTCGATCAATCCATCGGTGATCAGCTTCTTCAAGTCGGCTGCGGCTTTCGCCTGCATCCGTGCAGGAATTTCTTCGGAGAACAGTTCAATCAGAAGATCAGGCATTAGAAATCCTCGGGAAGTTCAGGGCAGCCGTCTGGTGTGTTGTCACCAGCAAAGACAGCGACGCCGCAAGGGTTCAGTTGGTGCCACACAAAGCCGCGACCGTCTGGCAGAAAGGCCACGACGCGGTCGACACCGTAGGAGATGTTTTCCTCGCTCATGAAAGCGATTGCGGTACCATCTTCGAGGGCGGCCCCGACCTCTTGAGCATTGAAGCATTCAAACCACGACGGCGCGTTTAGCGGGATCGGATCATCCATGATGACGTAGGTTTCCGATAGCGTGGCCTGGCTGGATGGCGTGTCAAAACAGGCGCGGAACGAAATGGCACCTGACAGGCGAACTCCGTCTTTGACAGTGTCGATTGCCTTTACATTTTCCAACAAAATCGCCTCGGATTCATTGGTTGAAACGTTGATTAACTGGATTTCTCCAATCTGGTTGCCGGTAAGCTCGGCGTAGCCTGCGTATTGCAGCTGATAAAACATCACAGCACCGCCAATTATGGCAGTGCCCAAGATCAAAACGATCCAAGCGCGTGTCGCGTTCATGTTGCACCCCCGGCCGCAGTTTGCACGAAAGCATCCGCGCACAGTTTGGACAGCGTGCGGACGCGGCCAATATAGGCTTGGCGTTCGGTGACAGAAATCACGCCGCGCGCATCCAGAAGGTTGAACAGGTGGCTGGCTTTGATCGCTTGATCATACGCTGGCTGCGCCATGACGATCTTATGTCCGGTTTTGGGATCAATATGATCGTGGGACAGAATGGCCGCACATTCCTTTTCCGCATCTTCAAAATGCTTCAGCAAAATGCCCGTATCGGCGATGTCGAAATTGAACCGCGAATATTCCTGTTCGGCCTGCTTGAACACATCACCATAGCTCAGCGGGATGGGCGCGTCTGGATCATTGTAGGGCATGTCCATCACGTGATCGACGCCAAGAACATACATTGCCAAGCGTTCGAGGCCATAAGTCAGCTCACCCGACACGGGATAGCAATCATGCCCACCAACTTGTTGAAAATAAGTGAATTGTGACACTTCCATGCCATCACACCAGACTTCCCAGCCAAGACCCCATGCACCCAATGTCGGGCTTTCCCAGTCGTCTTCGACAAAGCGGATGTCGTGTAAATCCATATCGACACCAATGGCGCGCAATGATCCGAGGTATAAATCCTGCAAATTTGGCGGGCTCGGTTTTATCAGCACCTGATACTGATAGTAATGTTGCAAGCGATTTGGGTTTTCGCCGTATCGTCCATCTGTGGGGCGGCGTGACGGCTGCACATAGGCCGCGGCCCAAGGCACATTCCCCAAAGACCGCAATGTCGTGGCGGGGTGAAACGTACCCGCCCCCACTTCGAGGTCGTAGGGCTGCATGATCGCACACCCGTGCTTGGCCCAATACGCCTGAAGGCGCAGGATAATTTCCTGAAAACTGCGCGGTGTATCGGCCATGCCGGACCCCCAAATCTGCCCAAATTTCTGCTTGTCGCTTGCATAGGCGGCACAGCCGCGAGGGTCAATGTGCCCAAACAGACGCAGGGACGCCGATTAATGCCTATTTTCCCCGCAATTCGCACCACTTTGCACGTGCGCTTCGAGCTGTGAGTGATAAATTTCGCCAAAGCGCGTTTGTGGGACAGGCGCATAGCAGATTCTTCGGGGACGATATTCAAACATGTTTCGTATTTTTTCAGCACTTGTGATCTGTGTTTTTGCGGCCATGCCCGCATGGGCACAACAAAGCGTTTGGGTCCAAGTCGAGGCCCAACGCACTCTGACCGGTGCACAAAACGCCGCCCGTGGCTATGCATCCGCAGGGATTAATAACATTACAGGGTTTGCTTTGCCCGGCGGATGGTACGGCATTGCGATCGGGCCTTTCGTGCCAGTGGATGCAGAGCGTGAACTGCGGCGTCTGCGCGGCGAAGGCCTGATCCCGTCCGACAGCTACGTCGTTGATGGCGGACGGTTCCGCACACAATTCTGGCCCGTCGGCGTCACCGCGCCAACAGACCCGATTGTTGTTGAAACGCCGAGCGTGGACACCCCTGTGGCAGCCGTTGATCCGGTGGTGGTCCCCGAACCCGACCCGATCCAAATCCCCGATGAAACCGTGCGCGAAGCCCAAGTAAGCGAACAGGCCCTTGATCGCGATGAAAAGCGGCTTTTGCAGATCGCACTGCAATGGGCTGGCGTCTATGAGGGCGCGATTGATGGGCTTTATGGCAATGGCACACGTCGATCCATGTCGGCTTGGCAGACAAACAACAACCACGAAGTGACGGGTGTTCTGACCACATCACAGCGGGCCGAACTACTTGGAAAGTACAATGCGATCCTTGATGGCATGGGCTTGCAACTGGTGCGCGACGATGCGTCCGGCATTAAAATTCAAATCCCCACAGGCGTCGTGGAATTTGCGGAATATGAACCCCCTTTCGCACGCTTCGACGCGTCTGGCGATATCGCCGCCCAAGTCCTGCTGATTTCGCAACCGGGTGACCAGACACGCATGTTTGGTCTTTATGAGATCCTGCAAACGCTGGCGATCATTCCACCAACAGGGGAACGCGCACGTCGCGACCGTAGCTTTACGATTGAGGGTTTGGATGACGACATTCATTCCTACACGTCTGTCGTTCTCGAAAACGGCGAAATCAAAGGGTTCACCCTCGTTTGGCCTGCGGCTGATGATGATCGCCGCCGCCGCGTGCTGTCGGAAATGCAGGCGAGCTTTGCGACCATTGAAGGGGTTCTTGACCCCGCTATTGCGCGCCCCGATGAGGATCAGGCCATTGATCTGATTGCGGGCCTTGCTGTGCGCAAACCAATTCGCGACCGGTCTGGCTTTTATATCAACGGGTCTGGCGAAGTTCTGACGACGGTTGAAGCGGTAGGGGAATGTACATCCATCACGCTCGGGCTCGATCACGAAGCGACCGTTGTTTACCAAGATGATGCCTTGGGTTTGGTTGTGCTGCGCCCGCAGACGTCCCTTGCCCCGCCCGCCGTTGCGGAGTTCCAAACAGGCGTTCCGCGCTTGAACAGTGAAGTCGCGGTGGCAGGGTTTCCCTATGGCAACGTGCTGACGACCCCTGCCCTAACGTTTGGCAAACTGGCGGACATTCGCGGCCTGAACGGGGAAGACGAAGTGAAACGGTTGTCGATTTTTGCACAGCCCGGTGATGCGGGTGGCCCTGTCTATGACACCGGTGGTGCGGTGCTGGGCATGTTGCTGCCCAAGGCGCAGACAAACGGACAGTCCTTACCTCCCGAAGTTTCGTTTTCCGTAGACGCGGACCAGATCGTAGCCTCCTTGCAAACGGCTGGTCTTGGCGTGCAAACCACTGAATCTGTGGCTTATATGACGCCAGAGCTGCTGACGCTAATGGCCGCTGACATGACCGTTTTGGTCAGCTGCTGGAACGACTAAGCCACTAAATCAGGCGTCAGGCGGATCACCGTCGGCACATCTGCCTCAAATGCGGCGGCCAGTGCAGGTGCGATATCGGCAAGGGTTTCGGGCTGAACCGCATGCGCCCCGAACGCTTTGGCCAGCGCGAGAAAATCGGGATTGCGCTGGATCACAGCATTGGGGGCGATTTGTGCGCTCACCATTGAATCCTCAATCGCGCCCAGCTTGCCGTTGTCCCAGATGATGATTGGCAAAGACACCCCAAGTTCGACTGCGGTAGCGAGTTCCGCAATCGTGTACTGGATGCCGTAATCCCCGTGGATGCAGACCGTCGGCAAACCACGCCGCGCCACCGCCCCGCCAATGGATGCGGGCAGCGCGTAGCCCAGCGTTCCAAAACCGGACGGGTGGTGCCAGTGGTTCGGATGCGGCATGTCCCAGCATTCCTTGGACGCATAAGCAAACTGGGTCATGTCAGAATAGATCATTGCGTCATCGGGCATTGCGGCGCGCAGGGCGTCCATGACGGGCAACACATTCGGGAATTCGGCGTTAACCTCAGCGCGCCAGCGTTTGCGCGCCTGTGCCACATCATCTGCCCGCCAGTCAGATTTAATCGGCTGACAATGTGGATGCGCCAACAGGTCTTTGATGAAATGCGCTGCATCCGCTTTGATCGCAAGGCTTGCACCCACGGGGGTGGTCAGGGCCTCATCGCTGGTGTTCACGACGATCAACGCGCCGTCGCTGTGGCCCAAATGATCGCGCCAGATATCCACCTCGGCCAGTTGCGTGCCGATGGCGATTACGACATCCGCTTGGGCAATCACATCCGCGCTTTCGGGGCGGGTCATGAAGGGGCCGAAGTGCAAATCATACTCCTGCGGGACAATCCCGCGCCCTGCAAAGGTGCAGAACGTGGCGGGCGTGAACCGATCCAGCAGCACATCAATCTGGCGTTTGCCAAGCGTTGGGTCAACCTGCGTCAGCGCTGTCGCCCCCCCGCCGAAAATGAACATCGGCTTTTTAGCGGTGCTCAGACGGGCCAGCACTTTCGCGATATCTGCATCATCAGGAAAGCCCACATGCCCTCGCGCACTCGCTTCGGGCGCGGCGGTTGCTTGCGCACCCAAGACTTCAATTGGGACATGCACGGCTTTAGGGCGCGGATCGCCGCGGGCGAAATCCTGTAACGCGCGGTCCACAAGCCCGTAAGCCGTTTGCGCATCGCGGGCGGTTTCGGACCAGTCACAGACCGTGCGCGCCGCCCCTTCTTGGTCTTTCATCTGGTGCAACTGGCCTTTGCGCTGGACCACATTGTCCAAACACGAACACAGCGCCAGCACCGACACGTTATCCGAATAGGCCTGCCCCAACGGGGTCAGCGCATTCAACATCCCCGGACCCGTGATCAAGTAACACACGCCAAACCCGCCCGTCGCACGGGCATACCCATCGGCCATAAACCCCGCGCCCTGTTCGTGACGCGCGAGGACATGGGTGATCCCGGCTTCTTCAATACCGCGATACATTTCCTGATTGTGCACACCCGGAATGCCGAAAATCACATCAACACCGCGATGCTTGAGCATATGGGAGATTTGCGCGCCTAAGGGCCGCGATGGGGTTCGTTTCATTATGCTCTCCAAAAATGCCAGCTGATGATCGTAAAGACGGCCATAATTTCAAGGCGGCCCACCAACATCGCCATGGCCAAAATCCATTTTGCGGCATCGTTCAAACCGGCATAATTTCCGGCTGGTCCGATTTCGTTGCCAAGGCCGGGACCGACATTCGCCAGTGCCGCCGCCGCCCCCGATATAGATGTGATGAAGTCCAAACCTGTCAGCGCCAACAACACGCCGACCACGCCAATCGCCACCATAAACGCCACAAAGAAGGCCATGACCGAATTCAAGATGTCATCTCCAACGGGCCGTCCCTGATAGCGGGGCGTAAAGACGCCATGGGGTGAATGGATGCGCCGGATTTGCGCTTTGATGGACGCAAACAAAAGCTGGTAGCGGAAAATCTTAACGCTACAGGCGGTCGATCCCGCACAGCCGCCAATGAGGCCGATAAAGAAGAACATCGTGACCGCGAATGGCCCCCACTGCATATAATCAGCGCTGGCATATCCCGTCCCCGTGAGGATCGACACGACGTTAAACAACGCCTCCCGAAAGCCGAGTTCGGAAAAGCCGTGAAACGTCTGCCACAGCCACAGCGTCATCACAAAAACGAGCGAAAAAATAACGAAGAAAAATGTGCGGATTTGGCTGTCGGCCCAAAGCGGCTTGGCCCCGCCCCCCGAAATCAACTGGACGTAGCGCACAAACGGCAACGCCGCGAGGATCATAAAGATACTGCCAACATAATGCGGCCCCGCCCCGAATGCCCCGAAAGAGCTGTCGTAATTGGCAAATCCGCCCGTCGCGACCGTGGTCATGGCATGAGTGATGGAATCAAACGCATTCAGCCCGGCGATCGAATAACTAAGTGCGCACAGCAGCGTAATCGCGACATAGATCACCGAAATTCGGCTAGAAATTTCAGCCGCCCGAGGAAGAATTTTTCCCATCGTATCAAAGGCTTCGGATTGGAAAATCTGCATACCACCAACCCGCAATTCGGGCAGAAAAACCATCGCGACAACGATAATACCGATACCGCCAAGCCACTGCATGATTGAACGCCATAGCTTTAGTCCTTCGGGAAGGTTTTCGATCCCTACGATGACGGTCGCGCCTGTCGTGGTAAGGCCGGACATGGCCTCAAAGAACGCATCAGTGAAATTCAATTCCGCATCGCCCAGCAGAAACGGCAGCGATCCAAACAGCGGCAGCGCCAACCAAACAAGTGTCGTCAAAAGGAATGTCTGGCGAATGCTCAGCCCTTGGGACACGCCGTTTTGACACGCCAACGCGACCAAGCCACCCACGAGAATGGTGATGACTGCACTTTCAAGGAACACAGGCCAATGCCCATTGCCCGCGTTGAAATCCGCAAGCAAAGGCGCAAACATAGTGACCCCGAGGGCCGCGACCAAAAGGCCGATTACATATCCTACGGGGCGCACGTCTAACATGGCATAACGGTTGGCTTGAGTGACCGGATTAGTCAAGCACAGCG
The DNA here is from genome assembly GCA_018608045.1 of Octadecabacter sp. Lineage (GTDB taxonomy): Bacteria > Pseudomonadota > Alphaproteobacteria > Rhodobacterales > Rhodobacteraceae > Octadecabacter. The sequence goes on from JABBAI010000002.1 coordinate 27,260, forward strand.
CAGGTTTTAGGCCTCAATCATGTCCACGCGGGTGGCGTGACGACCACCTTCAAATTCGGCCGACAGAAACGCATCGACGATATCCAGCATCAGACCTTCGCCCAACACCCGAACCCCCATCGACAGCATGTTGGCGTCATTGTGCGCGCGGATCATGCTGGCGGAAAACGTGTCAGAACACACACCGCAGCGGATACCTTGGACTTTGTTGGCGGCCATCATGATGCCCTGCCCCGTCCCGCACAAAATAATCCCAAAGCGGCAATCGCCTGATGCAACATGCTGTGCTGCGGCCTGCCCATGGATCGGGTAATGCGTGCTTTCGGGTGTTGTGGGGCCAATGTCGACGACCTCCCAACCTTTGGCCTCAATGTGGGCGGCGATTGTTTGGCGCGTTTCGATTGCGGCATGGTCGCTGGACAGAACGATGCGTTTGTTGGTCATTGTGATCCCCTTCACGGTGTTGAAGGTCTTGGATCAGGTGCAGAAGATCACGTCAACCAATCCGCGCCGCATTATCCGACGTGGAACAGGGATTGGAACAACCGCGGATCGAGGGATTCGGCATCAAACGTCGATCCTTCGGTCAGGACGGACACCGCATCATGACTATGCAGGCTTTCTTGATGGGACGCGATGACACGGTAATCCGCAATGCGCGGATCGCCTTGCAAGGTTTCGGCAAACAGGCGTGCGGCGTCTTCCACAAAGATCGGATTGGCGGCATTCAGTTCGGCAAATGCCTGTTCATCTTCGCGCTTCACCATGACTTGGGTTTCGGTAGGTACGGCTGTGCGGCAATGTTCGATAAGGTCTTCGAACCACAAAATGCCAACGGTGTCGTCGAGTTCAACCGACACACGGGCCACGCTGCGCTGGGAATGGGGCGTCGCCAACTGGCCACGGAACTGGCGGGCATGTTCGGACAATTCAAGCGAACACGGACAGGTCGATGAATACACATAATCCAGATGCACGATCTTTTTGCGAACGCCGTCAGTCTCAATCAGTTCAAGCGCAATGTCGTAATATTGGTATCCCGCCAAACCGGATCGCAAACTGTCGACCTTCATCGGGAAGGACGTGCGCATCATGATTCGCGCATCAAAGCTATCGAGATCGGTTTTGTAGGCATCAAGGGCAGCGTCGATCACCTCAAACGAAAATGTTTCTTCGGCGTGTTTATAAAATGTCCGCATAATGCGGGACATGTTGATGCCCTTCTTTTCGGCATCAAGCGACACTGTGCCGGTCACCGATGTTTCCAACGTCAGATCATCTGAATCCCGCGTGCGAAAGCGGATCGGCAGGCGAAAATTGGAAATGCCCACATGCTGGATCGCCCGTTTTGCGCCTTTGATCAGGCTGCTCGGACCGTTTTGCAAATCGGGCATTGAGGCTTTGTAAATCTCATCAACCTCGAATTCTTCGGGGTAGGCACGCGCAAGTGCGGGGTAATTGGACACCTCTTTGCCGGGCACCAAACGCGACACCAGCGGATCAAGTGCTGCAATTTCTTCGTCCGTAACGCCCGCCGCCCATTGGCGCAGCAACGCCAGCGCGTCCGCTGCCTCATCATGGGTCAAATCGCGTTTCAGACCTTTGGTATGGATATTCATGGCGCCCCCCTCGGACTCAGCCCGCAGTACCTCTAGATGGGGTGCTTTACGGTCATTTTCCACTTAATCATGCTCCTGATACGTGACGGGGTCCAATTTGGATCACATAAACGTGGCCCTAAACCCAGCAAAAGACCAGACATTTGATGCGCTTAGATCGCATCCAACGCGGCCAATAGATCGTCGATCAAATCGCCGGCATCTTCAAGCCCTGCGGAAACCCGCACAAGACCGCCGGTGATGCCCAAGGTGTCTTTCTGGTGTTGGGGCAGGCGCTGATGGGTTGTTGTGGCGGGGTGCGTCACGATGGATTTCGCATCCGCAAAGTTGTTGGAGATCGTGAACAACTCAAGCGCGTTCAAAAACTTGAAACACGCGTCTTTGCCGCCCTTCACATCTATCGCTAACACCGTACCGCCCGTTTCACACTGGCTGCGCGCAAGGTCACATTGCGGATGGGCATCGTGATTAGGATAGCGCACGGTATTCAGCTTTGCATGCCCGTCCAAGGCGCAGGCAATCGCCATTGCTGTGGCCGATTGTTGGCCCACGCGCAAATCAAGGGTTTCCAATGATTTCAAATGCGTCCACGCGGTAAACGGGTTCATCGCACCGCCTGTATGCTTAAGGTAGGCTTCTATCGGGCCGCGGATCAGATCACGGCTCGCGGCGATCAAACCACCCAACATGCGTCCCTGCCCATCGACATGTTTCGTGGTCGACACAACGGTAACATCAGCGCCACAATCAGCCGCATACGAATAAATCGGCGTGGCCATGGCATCATCAACAATGACCTTGGCACCAACGCTGTGGGCCGCTTTGACGACATGGCGCAGGTCGACCACTTCGAGGGTCGGATTCGAGATTGATTCAAGAAAGACCAACGTCGTCTTGTCCGTGATCGCGACGTCCCATTCGGCATTGTCGGTGCCATCCACCAATGTGACATGAACGCCAAACCGCACAAGAATATCTTCGAGAACATAAAGACACGACCCGAACAGGGCGCGCGACGACACAACATGATCCCCCGCCTTCAACAACGCGATCAACGCGCCGGAAACGGCCGCCATGCCAGAGGTACAGGCAAATGCGTCTTCATATCCCAGCAACATTGCCATGCGGTCCTCAAACATGCGCACGGTCGGGTTGCCGTAGCGGGCGTAGATAAATTCATCCTCACCCAGATTTTCAAACCGCTGTTCGGCAGCCTCGGCTGTGGGGTAAACGAACCCCTGCGTCAGGAATACGGCTTCACTGACCTCACCATATTGACTGCGTCGCGTTCCCGCGTGCACCGCTTTTGTGCGTTTCTTCCAAGTGTCCATTTCCATGCCCCTTCAAAGCAAAAAACCCCGACACCGGCAAAGGTATCGGGGCTGCGCCCGTCCCTTTTAGCAGAATATTTAAAGTGGCCCGCAATCCGAGGTCAAATCGCCACTGACCGTTGGATACGCCCGCACCAGTGCCACGTCAACACCCCTTGCGCGCAGCGATGTGTCGGGCATTGTGACCAAGACAGGAGAACCGCAATGACCATTGCATTGTATTACTGGCCCACGCCCAACGGCTGGAAAACCACAATCTGCCTAGAGGAAATGGGGCTCGATTATACCGTAAACCTGATAATTATCGGGGCGGGCGATCAATTTGCACCCGATTTTCTTAAGATTGCGCCTAACAATCGGATGCCAGCAATTGTGGACCTCGATGGACCAGATGGTGCGCCAATTTCGATTTTTGAATCAGGCGCGATACTGCAATACCTTGCCCGTAAAACCGGCCATTTCGGCGGCCCGAGCGAACGCGACCGCATCGCTGTGGATCAATGGTTGACGTGGCAAATGGGTGGTCTGGGGCCAATGGCGGGGCAAGCCCATCATTTCCTTAAATACGCACCCCACATGGATCCACCACAAGACATTCCTTACGCCAAAGACCGCTACCGCGCTGAAACTTCACGGCTTTACGGTGTCCTTGATCGCCAGCTTGCCAGCCATGAATTTGTTGCCGGGGATTTTTATTCCATCGCGGATATGTCGATCTGGGGCCGGGCGTCCCTATGGGAAGGCCAGCAGCAAACCCTCGACGACAAGCTACACTTGGCCCGTTGGCTGGATACTGTGACTGCGCGCCCTGCTGTTGAACGGGGCCGTGCCGTGGCCGCGCAAATGCGTGGCGATTACAAAGGGGACAAGGCCGCACAGGATCGATTGTTCAAGCGCGACTAACACAATATTTACGATTGCAGCCTAGGCCAGACGGGTGAGTTAAGGAGCCCTCGATGTCAGGCCGTGCCCAACGTTTTCCCGCGAATTTCCCAGTTGTCCTGCGTCAGGGGCCAACGATGTTTCCTGCCACGATTTGTAACATTAGCGTGGGTGGCGGATGTATCGTCAGCGCGACGTCCATGACCAAGGGCCAAACAGCGGTTCTGGATTATGCAGTGGGGCAAACCCGCGCCACTGTGATGTGGTCCACCGGCAATATGGTTGGTCTGCGATTTGAAAACCCGCTGTCCACATTGGGGCTGAACAGCAGCCGTGCAATGAAATCGATGGCTTAAGGATCTTTGGCTGTATCAGGTTCGGTCACGTATTTTTGCAACGTGACGATCTGAATCCAAAGGTACAAAAACAGGGCCAGCGGGAACCCAAACGTTTCAATCTTGACCCAAGCTTCTGTCGACATTGTTCGCCACACGATTTCATTGATGATCGCGAGGGCGGCAAATCCCAAAGCCAGGCGCTTGGTCAGGATCATCCAGCCTTCGTCTTGCATCGGCAGCATGTCTTCCATTACGTATTTTAGCAGGCTTTTGCCGCGCAACAGCCCGATCCCAAGGATCACTGCAAACAATCCATTCACGATTGAGGTCTTCATTTTGAAAAACCTCTCGTCGTTGAACCACGCGGTCAGCGCCCCAAAGAAAATCACCATCAACGCGGTAAACACCTGAATTCGGCTGAGTTTTCCGGTCAATGCCCACAAAATCCCCATCGCCACGATCAAGACAGGCACGAAGGCGACCGTCGCCACGATAAAGCCCGTGTATTCGGTGCCGCCAAAGGTGAAAACGTCATTTTTGATGCGCAGGTACAATACAAAGAACGCGACCGTCGGGCCGAGTTCCAAGACTTGTTTCAGGACGGGATTGATTGTTTTTTCAGTCATAAACAGGACTTAACCTCCCAATTGGACCATTACAGCCCCCAAAGCGATGAGAGCCATCAACAATAAGCGACGCGGCCCCACTGTTTCACCCAAAATGAACCATCCGATGAGGGCGGCAAACACCGTGGATGTTTCGCGCAATACCGCCGCTTCCCCGACGCCGCCAAGACGCGTGGCCATCATCAGACCACCAAAACTGGCCCATGCAATCACCGCACCCACAAGCCCGCGCCGCAGCAAAGACCCCATCCCACCGGGCGCGCCTGTGCGGCGATATCGCAGGGCGGCTAAAATCGGAAAATCCAATGCTGTAAGAAAGAAGAACCACGCCAAAAAGGTAAAAGGATCAGGGGATTGGCGGATGCCGTAGGCGTCCCAAACCGTATAGATAGCGACCAGCATGCCACCCGCAAATGCCCATATCAGCCCGATTTTCAGGCCGCGCAAATCGACCTTTTCCGCCGCCATATTCCGCAGCGCCAAAAACAGCATCGCACACGACAAACAGGCCACACCTGCCCATTGCAGGGGGGCAAAGTATTCGCCCAGAAATACGCTCGCGCCGACAACGGTGACAAGCGGGCCGGTGCCACGGATCACGGGATAGACCACCGTATAGGCCGCGCGTTCATAGGCCAAAGCAACGGTCACTTTGTACGCGAAATGAACGATCATCGCGCCAATCAGGATCATAAATGTGGACGTGGTCGGCCAAGGCACCAGAAAAAACGCAACGGGCGCTGAAATAACGACCAGCCATGCGTCAATCGATCCGCGCATCAGCCAAGGGTCATGGCGCCCCTTTTGCAGCGCACCAAACACCGCATGCGCAACAGCGGACATCAACGCCAACATAGTCGCCCATCGCGCCCCTTCCGGCGTGCCCGCGATTGAGATGATCCACTCTGTCATTGATATATTAGTCAGCGACTTGGGCCGACGGGGTCCAATCAACGTCCACGCTCAGACCGTCAAACATGATGTCCATTTCATTGCTGATCGCGTCATCATCCATCACAGCGGAAAACGCCGAATACATGGCGGATCCGACCTGCATCAGACCAAGGCCACGCTCGGATGCCACCGACACTTCAAGCGTGCCGATCGGGTTTGGTAAGTCGGCAGCAAACGCCATCATTTCTGCGCGCGATGCATTGTCCATCAATCCCTCTGGCAGTCTTGAAATCGCATCGAATGCCGCTTCGCTTTGGGACTTTGGCGTGCCTGTTACCTCGATCTCGCCGTGAAATCCGAACGGGTTTTCATGGGTTCCGTCCAACGTCATCGTCACCAATCCAGCCTTGAACGCGGCGGACCCCATCGACACTTGCATCATCGCGGGGGACGATAAGAACACCCTTTCGAACACCCCTGACACAGACAGACTGTCGCCAAAATCGTTTGTGACGACGGCGCGTTCTAGAATGACCAAGCCAGCATCTGGGTCTTGGCGCACGGTGGCTTCAATATCCAACGGCGGGTGCCCACTTGGGCCGCGCGTTTGGGCGTTTCCCTCGTCAAAATCCTCAATCCGGATTTGAACCGCCAAGGGGGGAATGCCATCGCGGGTCCAGCCCGTGGAGCCCTGCAATCGCCAGTCAATCGAGGTAAACGGTAGTTCGCCAAAACCCGGATCGGCGGCGCGAAACTGGCACCAGCCATCCGCAGTGATACGCACCATTTGAATCTGAAGCCCGACTGTCGCATCGTTCGGACTGATCAAATCAGCCGCCCGTTGATAGGCTTCTTGGCAAGACGTGCGGTTCATTTGGTCTTGGGCAAAGGCTGCGATCGGCGTCATCGCGATCAAAGCTGCGGGAATCAGATTTCTCATTTGGCGCCCTCCGTAGCCGTCCATGTGAATTGAACGCCTACTCCGTCCAAACCGGTTTCAACCAAAGCGGTGGCAGTGGCGTCGCGCCACAGGGACGCAAGACGCCCCAAGCGCACGGCCCCAAGCGTCGGATCGGCACGAAGTTGCAGCTGCGCGCTACCGCGCGGCGAGGGCAGGCTTTCAACAAACGCAGACAACGCGGCGCGGCTGTTTTGCGGCATAAACACGTCGGGTAAAGTATTTATCACATCAATGACTTGCCCCTTTAATGCGTCGACTTGCGCTTGCGGTGCGCCTTCACCAGATTTCAGCAAGATATTTCCAAGCATCACAACGGCATGGGTTTCAAACCAGCCATCAAATTCCGATTTGATCATCAAATTACGCAGGCCAGCTGTGCCCAGACTTGTTTGCATCGATGCCAGATCGGTCAGATTTGCACCCTCAAGGCGTGCCGTTGCCTCGATCCGGTTGGTATCGTTAAATTCAAGATAAGACGACCCAAGCGTCACAGTGTTTTGTACCCCGTCCCAACGCAGCGACGCCCCGAATGCCATTTGGGATTTGTCCATTTGCAGGCCCAGCAAGTAGTCAAACACGTCATCGCCGGTTTGTACCGTCACGCCCAAACCCGTTCCTTCAATGTCCAAAGCACGCGGAGGAAGGCCGTCTTCGATAAAGCGTTGCATATCGGATGCGCGCCACCGCAGTGCCCCGATCCGTATGCCGCTGTTACTGCTTGTGGGGACGACCATGTCTGTAATCAAGCACCACCCAGCCTCATCCACGGTCGGTGTTGGCAGGGCATTCGGGTTTTCAACCAGCGCTGCAATTGCATCGAAACTGCCGGAACATTGAACGTCCGACATGCGGTCTTGTGCCGCTGACCCAGATGCAAAGGGGGCTGCCAACAACAGAACACAGGCGGCAATGTATTTCATCGATCAATTCCAATCAAAGCATCTGCAAATTCTTCGGGATCAAATGGTGCAAGGTCATCGATCTGCTCCCCCACTCCGATGGCGTGAATCGGCAAGCCAAATTTATCTGCCAAAGCCACCAGAACACCGCCCTTTGCGGTGCCATCCAGTTTGGTCATGACCAGCCCGCTGACATCGGCAAGTTCTTGGAAGGCTTTGACTTGGGACAACGCATTCTGCCCCGTGGTCGCATCCAAAACCAGCAACGTATTATGGGGCGCATCGGGGTCTTTCTTGCGGATCACGCGCACGATCTTGGACAGCTCTTCCATCAAATCGGCACGGTTTTGCAAACGGCCCGCAGTGTCGATCATCAACAGGTCCGCCCCGTCGCGCCCTGCCTGTTCCATCGCATCAAAAGCCAATGATGCAGGGTCACTGCCCTCGGGCGCGGTCAAAACCGGAACACCTGCGCGTTCGCCCCAGACCTGAAGCTGTTCAACGGCGGCCGCGCGGAATGTATCACCCGCCGCAATAACCACCTTTTTGCCCGCGGCCTGAAACTGACTGGCGAGCTTTCCGATCGTCGTCGTTTTGCCTGATCCGTTCACCCCGACCACCAAAACCACCTGTGGCTTGGTTGGATAAAGAGGCATCGGGCGCGCCACGGGTTCCATGATGCGGGTCACTTCGGCGGCCAGAAGTTCCTTGATTTCCGCAGTCGACAGCCGTTTTCCAAACCGCCCCTCAGCCATATTCGCCGTCACACGCAGCGCTGTATCAACGCCCATATCAGCCGAAATCAACAGTTCTTCGAGCTGTTCGAGCATGTCATCATCAAGTTCACGGCGCACCACCGTCTTCTTTTCGCCCCGTCCCAAAAGACGCCCCAGAAGGCCAGGTTTCGCGGCGGCGGCCTCTGCCTTTTGAGCCTCGGCAAGACGTACATCTTCTGCCGCGCGTTCAGCTGCGGCCTCGGCCTCGGCGCGCGCAACTTGTGCCAATTGCGCCTCGTGTTTTTGTTGGGCGTCTTGGGCGGCGGCTGTATCCTTTGCCACGCGCTCCTGCTCTGCGCGCTCGGCGTCACGGGCGGCTTTTTCAACGGCAGCTTGGCGTTGTTCTTGTTCAATTTGCGCGGCTTTGGCAGCCCGTTCAGCCTCTGCGGCGCGCGCGGCGTCTGCGCGGTCCGCCTCTTCTTGCTGTAACCGCGCACGTTGTGCCGCGTCTTCGGCTGCCTCTTGGGCGGCCTGCGCTTTGGCTTGCACCTCTGCTTCGGCTTTTGCTTGGGCGGCCTTCGCGGCGGCGGCTTCGGCCAAGACACGGTCGGCTTGCGCTTTTTCAGCCTCTCGGCGGGCTTGTTCTTCGCGCGCTGCGGCCTGTGCGATCCGGTCTTGTTCAGCGTCATCGGCGGCTTGCGCGGCGCGGGCAGCCTCACGCGCCTCTTCATCTTTTAAGGCTTGATCATTGGCGGCCTGTGTTTGTGCGGCCTCTTGGGCCAAACGCGCGGCGACGGCCTGTTCGGCCTCTTGTGCTGCAGTATCGATCTGCGGTTCAACGGCTTCTTCGACGCCGCCGTCCCCCACAATGGCATCCAACCCATCCTCAATTTTTGAGGAGGATTTAAACAATCGATCTTTGAGTTTCTTGAAAAACGCCACATCGGCCTCGCTTCAGTCTTTTGTAACACCTAATGGGCGACAAGCGCGGAAGGAAGGCGAGACCACGAAATTTCCACATCCGCGCCCCTGTTAGGACGACCTGTCGCGCTACATTATGCTCAAAATGTATTAAACACATTCCGAATACGTCAAAAAGGGACTTATCTTTGCGCAATCCACTGCCCATTTTTATGATCGTCACACTAACGGCCCCTGCCCTGATTGGTCTGGGCGCCATTTGGGGTGGCCTGTGGGCTGTGGCGGGTTTGGTCTGGATGACTGCGTTAACCGCCAGTTTAGACGAGTTGATCACCGCGACCCTACCATCGGTTGAAGGTGATGAATTTCCGGCGGCAGATGGATTGTCCTTCGCGCTCGCTATCGCGCATTTTGGATTGTGGGTCATTGTGGTCGCCGCGCTAAGCGGTTGGACAGGGCTGGAAACATGGGAAAAACTGGTTGTTTTTAGCGCCGCTGGCTTATTCATGGGTCAGGTGAGCAATTCCAACGCCCATGAATTGATCCACAGACCCGGCCGTTGGCTGCGCCGCGCGGGCCGTTGGGTCTATATTTCAGTTCTGTTCGGGCACCATCTGTCGGCTCATACCCTTGTGCACCATGTCCACGTTGGCACGCCTTTTGATCCAAGCACCGCCCGAAAAGGCGAAAGTTTTTATCGGTTTTTCGCCCGCGCTTGGCGGGGGGGCTTTCGTGAAGGGCTAAAGGCCAAAAACAAAAGATTTCCACGTTTGAATCGCCCGAAATGGCGCCATCCCTACGTCGCC
>JABBAI010000002.1:37352-62630 GCA_018608045.1 Octadecabacter sp.
AAACAAAAGATTTCCACGTTTGAATCGCCCGAAATGGCGCCATCCCTACGTCGCCTACAGCGGTGGCGCGGCTGCGTTTTTGGGAATCGCGGCCCTCATCGGGGGAATTTCTGGTGTCTTGGCCGCCCTCAGCCTTGCGGTCTTTGCCCAGACCCAATTCATGATGTCGGATTACGTGCAGCATTACGGATTGTCGCGCCGCAAGCTGGATAGCGGCAAATTTGAACCAGTGGGGTCACGCCATTCCTGGAATGCACCGCATGCCATGTCGTCCGCGTTGATGCTGAACGCGCCGCGCCACTCTGACCACCATGCGCACCCGTCCCGCGCGTTTCCCGCGTTGCGGCTGAATCATGACATGCCGATGCTGCCGCGGTCGCTGCCTGTGATGGCATGCGTCGCCCTGTATCCACGACTTTGGCGGCGTGTGATGGATCCACGGGCCGCTGATTGGCGCGATAGCGCTGGCGGATAAAAGCATCGAGCCGCCACGCCATTCGTCTAGCAGGATCACTGCATGCGCAGTTTGATTTTATCGATACTTTTGGCGGGCCCCGCCTTCGCGGAAACACCCCTTGATGGGGCCGCGTTTGAGACGTTGGTTGAGAGTAAAACCCTCACGTTTTCAGTGGGTACATCACCTTATGGCGTCGAATACTACGCACCAAATCGTCAAGTGATCTGGTCGTTTCAAGGCAACGAATGCATCACGGGTGAATGGTATGAAAAGGCCGGTGAGACTGGGCCAAACATCTGTTTTGTCTATGAAAACAGCACCGAACCGCAATGCTGGCAGGTCTTTGATGTGAACGGCAAAATTCGGGCGGATTTCATGAATGCGCCGGGCACGACCGTTCTTTATGAAGCCGTTGAATCCGAACCTTTGATTTGTAATGGTGTCGGCACTTAGTTGTAGCACGCATGCTGCGGGCAGCCCCCAGTAAATTTGAAACAAACAGATACTAGAACAAGCTGCCTTGATCCGCGGGCGGTGTCTTTGATTTGGGCTTTGCCGGTTTGCCGGCCGGCGACATCTTGCCATCCGCGAATTCCACCTCGAGAGACGTGGCGGCTTTGGCGGCTTTGGCCGTTGTGACAACGTTTCCGTCCCCGCGCACCACTGCGTAACCGCGTTTGAGGGTTTCACGATACCCCAAGGTTTCGCGCATCCGGTCCAACCCGTGGAGACGTGTTTGGTGACGTTCAAGTTGAATGGTGGCTGCACCTGACAGGCGTTTTAGCTTCGCAGTCAGTTCAGTCTGAGCACGCTTTTGGGCCGCCGTCACAGCATCAGGGCGCAACCTGTTTGCACGTTGTTCCAAATCGCGTCGTGCTTGTGCCGTCGTGCGGTCCAGCGCGGGCGCAAGTCGGGCCTGCCATCCGCCAAGTCGTTCATGGCCTTGGGAAATTCGGTGATTGAGGGTCGATGGGCGCAACAATCCTGATGCGTCACCCAGCCGTAATTTCCCATCCCTCACCCGCGAAATCAGGGCCGTATCCAATTTTTCGGACCAATAATCGAACCGCTGGCGGGCGTCCTCGGCCAGTTGATCCGGCTTAGGCAGGACCCGCCATAAATCCGCAACCCGCTGTTTGCGGCGGGCAACGCCATCGCTTGCGGCGCGGCTGGCGCGGGCCCCCAACTGGTCAACGGCGGCCAGCAGTTCCAAACGCACAGGCACCGCCATTTCAGCGGCCGCAGTGGGTGTCGGTGCGCGTCTGTCTGACACAAAATCAACCAAAGTCGTGTCTGTTTCGTGCCCCACAGCGGAAATGAGCGCGATGTCGGAGGCAGCGGCAGCGCGTGCAACACTTTCTTCGTTAAAGCCCCACAAATCCTCAATCGAACCACCGCCACGCGCCACGATAATCAAATCCGGTCGCGGCATCGCTCCTCCGGGCGTCATGGCATTGAACCCTTCGATGGCGCGGGCGACTTGGGGCGCGCAATCTTTGCCTTGCACAGCGACCGGCCAGACTAAAACTTTACGGGGAAATCTATCCCTAAGCCGATGTAAAATATCACGAATAACCGCGCCGGTGGGTGATGTGATTACGCCAATGACGTCTGGCAAAAACGGAATATTCTGCTTCTTATCGGGCGAAAAAAGCCCCTCCGCCTCAAGCATTTTCTTGCGCTTGTCCAACATGGCCATCAGCGCACCCACGCCCGCGACGGCCACATCCGTGGCGTTTAATTGATATTTGGACTGGCTTCCAAACGTCGTCATGCGTCCTTGCACCACGACCTCCATTCCCTCCTCGGGAATCACAGCCAGCGCGTCGACCTGCCCTTTCCACGTCGTGCAGGCCAAAACATTCCGGTCATCCTTAAGATCGAAATACAAATGCCCCGACCGTGCACGCACAACACGGCCCACTTCGGCCTTCACCCGAACATGGCCAAACTCACCTTCAATCGCGCGCTTAACTGCGCCGGTAAGATCGCTGACCGAAAATTCAGGGGTATTGCCGGCGGATTCCGGTTCGTCGATCAGGTCCATCATGGCAGTTCAAGGCCCTCTTGTGCTGTTGTCATGCGCACCTTAAACCGCAGCAAAGCGGAAGGGAATTGGCCAATGAATATCCTGATTTTAGGCGGCGGCGGACGTGAACACAGCCTTGCATGGGCCGTAAAACAGAACCCGAAATGTGATCGTCTGATCGTGGCCCCGGGGAATGCGGGCATTTCCCAAATCGCTGATTGCGCCGCCTTGGACATTGAGGACGGGAACAGTGTCGCGGTGTTTTGTGCCGACAACGCAGTGGATTTCGTGATCATTGGCCCCGAAGCCCCGCTAGCGAGCGGTGTTGCAGACATTTTACGCGAAAACGGACTTGTGGTTTTCGGATGTTCGCAGGCCGCAGCCCAGCTGGAATCCTCCAAATCTTTCACAAAAGCCATCTGCGACGCTTGCGCCGCACCGACAGCCAAGTACGCACATTTTACCGATGCCGCAGCGGCCAAAACTTATGTGACAGCGCAAGGGGCGCCGATCGTTATCAAAGCTGACGGGTTGGCCGCGGGCAAAGGCGTGGTTGTGGCCATGGACCTGCCAACAGCCCTTGCGGCGGTTGACGACATGCTGGGAGGCCAGTTTGGCGCGGCGGGCGCAGAAGTCGTGATCGAAGAATTCATGGACGGAGAAGAAGCGTCCTATTTCATCCTGTGCGACGGTCAAACAGTGATGCCCATTGGCACAGCGCAAGACCACAAACGCGCCTTTGACGGCGACGAAGGTCCCAACACGGGTGGTATGGGCGCCTATTCTCCGGCTCCGGTTTTAACCGATGACATCGCGGCTAAGGCCATGAAACAAATCGTAGAACCAACAGTTGCAGAAATGGCCAAACGCGGAACACCGTTTCAAGGTATTCTGTATGCCGGCCTTATGATCAAAGACGGCGCACCTCGATTGGTGGAATATAACGTGCGCTTTGGCGATCCTGAATGTCAGGTGTTGATGATGCGTTTGGGCGGCCAGGTCCTCGATCTTTTGCACGCTTGTGCGCAAAATCGACTGGCTGAGGTCACTCCGAATTGGGCTGATGACCACGCATTAACCATTGTTATGGCCGCCGATGGATACCCGGGATCCTACACGAAAGGCAGCCAGATCAATGGTCTGGACGCCATGCCTGAAACATCGTCCGAGATGACATTTCATGCGGGCACGGCGGAAAAAGACGGCCATATCATCGCGACGGGAGGACGGGTTTTAAATATCACGGCCCGTGGTGCGACGTTAGAAGACGCCCATGCAAAGGCCTACGCCATGATCAAAGACATCGACTGGCCCGACGGGTTTTACCGCAATGACATCGGCCACCGCGCGCTATGACGCCCTTTTAAGCGCGCTCCCATCGCCACACACCCGCAAAAACAGCAAAAGCCGCGCTTGTTCAGCGCGGCTTTTCTATTTTCTTTGTGCGTTTTAGGCCGCAGGAACCACACGACTGGCAAGCGTATCCGTAATCTGGAGGCCAGCATCCACTTCATTGCCATTGCCCACGGCAGCAAACTCGCGCGTCAAACGCTCAAGTGCGGCTTCATACAACTGACGTTCGGAATAGCTCTGCTCGCGCTGATCATCGGCGCGGTGCAAGTCGCGCACCACTTCAGCAATCGCGATCAGATCACCAGAGTTGATCTTCTGTTCGTATTCCTGCGCACGGCGGGACCACATGGCCTTTTTGACCTTGGCTTTGCCCTTTAACGTTTTCATGCAATCGGCAACAACGTCAGCGCTCGACAGTGCCCGCATGCCGACTTCTTCGGCTTTGTTTGTGGGCACTTTCAACGTCATCTTGTCTTTTTCAAACGCGATGACGAACATCTCAAGCTCGAATCCAGCGACTTCTTGCGTCTCGATGGAAACGATCTTGCCCACACCATGCGCGGGGTAAACAACGAAGTCGTTCGGATTATAATCGTATTTCTTCTTGGCCATGAGATTTCCCTCTCCTCAAAGCAGTGTCACCACAACGCAAAAATCTGACGTGCGCCCCAAAGGCCCGCGTCAGTTCCTCAACAATTCTGGATCAACAATTACGCGGCATTGAAGTCAACATAGCATAAAAATCGACTGATTCCCACACCCATCGACGTGATGTCTAACCGCCCTCGCCCGGCGCTTCCGAGAACATATCCATCTTGCCTTCTTTGCCGTCCATTTCGTCGGCAGTCGGCAGCGGGTCTTTCTTGGTGATGATAACCGGCCATTGAATCGAATACTTGCGGTTGAATTCAACCCATTTTTCCATGTCAGGCTCAGTGTCGGGGCGGATCGCATCGGCAGGACATTCGGGTTCGCAGACGCCGCAATCGATGCACTCATCAGGGTGGATCACGAGCATGTTTTCACCCTCATAGAAACAATCTACGGGGCACACTTCGACACAGTCGGTGTATTTGCAGGCGATACAATTGTCGTTGACGATATAGGTCATAAATCCGTCCGTTTAGCGTTTCCAATCTCTCTAGCTGGCGTGCGCGCGGCCTTCAAGACCCTGCGTGGCCATCGCGTCATCGTGACCCTTTCAAGATATCCATATCGCGACGATCTTTTTTGGTAGGACGTCCGCCAACCCGATGTTCCAGAGGGTTTAATCGGGGTTCGCGGGCGGGGGTAAGATCCTCATAAAGGGCCTGTGCTTCGGGTGCTGGACCACGTCGCACACCAAGGCCCAGCACCTTAACCACGCGCACTTCGTCTTCTTTGGGGAATGTCAGAACAACACCCGCAGCAATCGCGCGGCTGGGTTTGCTGACAGGGGTGCCCTCTACCCGTAAGCGTCCCGATTTCACGAGGTCAGCGGCCAGCCCGCGCGATTTGAAAAACCGCGCGTGCCACAGCCATTTGTCGATCCGTATGCTGTCAGGCGCGTCGCTCAATCCTTTTTGAGCCCCGCCAAAGCGGCCGCAAACGGATTGTCGGGATCAATCGCTTTTTCTTTCTTTGGCGGTCTCGCCGAGAAGTTTTGCGCCTTATTGCCTTGCGGTTTACCACCACGTTTGCCTTTTGGCGCACCTTTGCGCGCAGGGCGATCACCCTGTTTTTCGGCTTGTGGGCGCGGTGCGCGTTTGGGTGCCCACGTGATGGTGTAAAACACCTCCATCTCGGGTGTAGCGTCTTCAACCGGGTCAGCAGTTTCACCTTCTGGGATCGGGTTGGGTGCTTCACCCTCAACGGCCTCTGCGGCGACGGGTGCTGCCTTCACCTTCTCGCGTTCTCCCTTTTCAGCCTTGTACCCAAGACCTTCCATAAGGTTCGCGAACTGATCCAGCGTCATACCCGTGATCGACAGCATGTCTGCCGTCGCTTCAAACCCTGCCCGCGTGTTTTGGTCGCGAAGCATATCGGCAAGACGTTCCAGCATATCGATGCGGATCGCGCGATCGCCTGCGGCGCGGTAGCCAGACATTGTGTAAGTTCCGTCAGGCAGGTCCGAAATCGTTGGAACCGTCACCAACCCTGGGGGCGGTGCCTCGGGAAAATCCTGCAAGCTTTTGGACAGGCTCCACAATACCAGACGTAGGCGCGTTGGTGCGGGCTTCAAAAGCAGCGGCATAAAGATCGTGAATTGACCGAACCGCACACCGTGTTTGCGCAATGCACCACGGGCGTCTTGTTCCAGCGCTTTGACTTCATCCGCGACATCACTGCGCGTGATGACACCGAAGCCTTCAATCATGCGAAAGGCGAACCCCTTGGCGAGCCCCGTCAGTTCGCCGTCGTTCTGCATTTTCAACATCGGCTCAAACGCTGTTGCGATCTTGCGGTCGATGAAATGCTGAAGGCGGTGCTGCACTTTTTCGGCGACGTCTGTCCCCGCTTCGTCATCGACAAAGGCTTGGACCGTCGGCTTAAGCGCGTCTTTACCTGCGATCAATTTACCAACCGCGTCAGTGCCCCACATCAGGCCGCCTTGTTCGGTGAAATCAATTTCAGTGTCGGGCGCATTGTAAAAACGATCCGCACGCAGATGGAACTGCGGCGCCAGCGCCTGAATGGACGCGGCGCGAATTGTTTTCGCTTCTTCGGCCGTCGCGTTCTTATCCTGACGGAATCGGAACCCTTCAATTTTGCCTACGAACTGTCCTTCGACAGTCACTTCACCTTTGTCGTTTACGTCGGCCACAAGGCCCTCCTTTTGGTTGAGCCGGCGAAGCAAAACACTTGTCCGCCGGTCCACAAATCTTGCTGTCAGTCGTTCGTGTAACGCGTCTGATAGGCGGTCTTCTACAGCGCGCGTCGTGTCACGCCAATGGCTTTCGTCGCTGACCCAGCCTTTGCGCTGCGCAACATAGGTCCATGTGCGGATATATGCCAACCGTTTGGACAGCGCGTCGATGTCCCCGTCCGTGCGATCAATACGGTTCACACGCCCTGCCAACCAGTCATCTGGGACACGGCCCTTTTCGTGCAAGAAGTTATAAATATCAGTTAAAAGCTGCGCATGTTCGACATTGCTGATATCGCGAAAATCGGGAATGCGGCACACGTCCCACAACAAATGAACGGACGGTACATCGCTTGCGCGTGCCCCGACCTCTGCATCTGACGACACGGCCTTCAGCGCGCCAAGATCATCGCTTTCGCGCACGCGACTAAGCCACGGATCATCCGTGCGTTCTTCTAGCGTCTGGATCAGCCGTTGAACGGACCCGAATTGCAAGTTTGCATTGCGCCATTGCAGCTTCTTTACGGGCGCGAACTGGTTGTTTTGGATCGCATAAACCACGCCTTCGTCCAGCGTCGGGGCCTCACCCGTTACGCCAAACGTGCCCTTGTTCATGTGCCGACCCGCACGGCCCGCGATCTGGGCTAGTTCATTCGGCATCAAATGGCGCATCCGCCGTCCGTCGTATTTGGTGATGCTTGAAAACGCGACGTGATCAATATCAAGGTTGAGCCCCATCCCGATGGCATCTGTCGCCACAAGGTAATCAACATCGCCATTTTGATACATTTCAACTTGGGCATTGCGCGTGCGCGGGGACAATGCGCCCATAACGACCGCCGCCCCACCCTTTTGGCGGCGCAGCAGCTCTGCTATCGCATACACATTCTCAACCGAAAAGCCGACAATTGCCGACCGCGTGGGCATCCGGCTTATCTTTTGGGAGCCTGAATAGGTCAGTGTGCTAAACCGTTCGCGTTTTAGAAATTCGGCCTCTGGCACCATGGACGCAATCGCGCCCCACATGGTTTCTGCCCCCATGAACAGCGTCTCGTGCAGGCCGCGCATACGCAAAAGGCGGTCTGTAAAAACATGCCCGCGGTCCAGATCGGCACACAGCTGGATTTCGTCAATCGCAACGAAATCCGCGCCGATGTCTTGGGGCATCGCTTCGACCGTGCAGATCCAATATTTCGCGCGCGGCGGCACAATCCGTTCCTCGCCCGTGATCAAAGCCACAACACCCGGTCCACGCGCTGTCACCACGCGATCATACACTTCGCGCGCCAAAAGGCGCAGCGGCAGACCGATCACACCGGTTTTATGCCCCAGCATACGTTCGATCGCATAATGCGTTTTGCCTGTGTTTGTTGGCCCTAAAACAGCCGTCACACGCCCCTGAGACCCACTGCGGGCTACCATAAAATCAATCCTGAAATCGCGTGTTAAAGGGCTTGCCCGGCCTGTTGGACCTGCAAACGTTCGATCATCGCTTTGACCTCAGCGTCCGCAGGACTGATCTGTGCAATCGCTTGCCACACTTCAAGGGCGTCATCTGCCCGACCGAGTTCTTCGAGCATGAATGCAACGCCCGTCATTGCCCCGATGTGGCGTGGTTCCAGCACAAGGGTCTGGCGCAAATCATCAATCGCCGGGCCAAAAAGACCAAGCTGATAATAGGCCGACGCGCGTCCGTTGTACCCTTCGGTAAAATCAGGTGCATGATCCACGAGGGCGGTAAAATGTTCGACAGCTACCTCTGGTGTGCCCGCCTCAAGCGCGTCTTCACCGCGCCGCAACAGCAAATCCATCGCCGCAGAGCCCGACTTGCCCCACTCTGAGATGATCTGCCCCTCGATGCGAGCAACTTCATCGGGTTCGGCGTTTAGCAATTGTTCGAACAGAAGATCCAAACGCTCTGACTGAGCTTGGCTTTGCGCAGCTAAAGGTGAGGAAATCCATACTCCCAGCAAAAGTGCCGCCACGATAGATTTGTGAAGATGTTTGTTAATGCCCATACTAGAGAGTGTAGCGCATCACGCGCGAGGCACCAGAGGCACCCGTTCACAAATACGGGGCCACAACCCAAAGGATGACACAACCATGAGCGACGTAGTGAATGAAGCCGTAGCAGCCCTGAACGCCAAAATGGACGGCGGCGGCTTTGATGGTACAGCGAAATTCGACATTACCGATGAGGGCGCGATTATCATCGACGCAGACGGCGCGCGTGCATCCGATGATGATGCCGAAGTCACGTTGTCTGCCGACGCGGAGACATTTAAGGCCATTCTGGATGGTGAACAAAACGCAACTGCGGCCTTTATGACAGGAAAACTGTCCGTGGATGGCGACATGGGTCTGGCCATGAAGCTTGCCGGCGTTTTGGGCTAAATCATGAATTCCGCACCCTACCACGCTGATATCTCTGGAAATCCTGATGGGGTTTGTCACGGGCTTACCTGTGTGGACGGGGTGCGTATTCGTGTCGGGCATTGGCCCGTTGAAACCGCCAAAGGGACGGTCCTGATTTTTCCGGGCCGGACCGAATACATTGAGAAATACGGGCGCACGGCGGCTGAATTTGCGCATCGTGGCTACGCCAGCGTGGCAATTGACTGGCGCGGGCAAGGATTGGCGGACCGCCTGTTGGACAACCGCGCCGTTGGCCATGTTGAGGACTTTGAAGACTATCAATTGGATATCAAGACCACGTTGACGCACATGAAAAAGCTCGGCCTGCCCGAACCCTACCACCTGCTTGGTCATTCCATGGGCGGCTGCATCGGGTTGCGCGCCCTTTATGATCATCTTCCGGTCAAGTCGGCTGTGTTTTCAGCGCCGATGTGGGGGATCAAAATGTCGCCCGCCTTGCGCCCGATTGCATGGGGCCTCAGTTCTGTCAGCAAACCGCTTGGATTTAGTGGAATTTTCGCGCCCGGGCAGCAGGCAGAAACCTACGTTTTGCGCGCGACGGCACAGGACAACACCCTGACGTCGGATCCTGCGAATTTCGAAATTCTGCAAAACCAGCTGATCGCGCATCCCGAACTCGCGCTTGGCGGGCCGTCGCTGCATTGGCTCAACGAATCGCTGAAGGACATGAGCACGCTGTCCCAACGCCCCTCGCCCGATATGCCCTGCGTCACATTCCTTGGCACGGATGAAACAATTGTCGATGCCGCGCGCATTCATGAACGCATGGCCAAATGGGACAACAGCGAACTCGTGATTCTTAAGGACGGTCGCCACGAAGTGCTGATGGAAGTCCAAGCCCTTCGTGATCGTGTTTTTGACGGCGCGGTTGCGCTGTTTGATGCCCAATTAGCAGCCGCGACCTAGATCGAATGAATGCCTTTGGCGGCGGCGGCGGCCCCTTGGCGCATCCACGTGTGTTCTGACGCGACAACAAATCCTGTCATCCCGAAACGCACCCAATCTGCAGCTTTGTCTGCATCAGCAACCCAAGACACATACGCTTTGTTGCTAGCGCGACAGGCTTTGCCGATGCGGTCCAACGCGACCAAAAGATCAGGATTGTCCTGACTGCGATGACCGTACCCGACGCTTAGATCAGCGGGGCCCGCAAAAAGCGCGTCGATCCCGTCAACGGCAGCTATCCCTTCGCAGGCCTCAACCCCTTCAGGTTCTTCAATTTGGGCCATGACAATCGTCTGATCATCTTGATCCAGAACGGCATCCATCGATTGCATCGTAAATCCGGCCCACCGTGTAGATCCGGCAAACCCACGTCCACCGCGCCCAAAATGTGCTGCCTTTGCAATCGCTTGTGCCTTTAGCACACTGTCCACATGGGGCACCACGACACCCACAGCGCCGGCATCGAGCGCCATTAAAATATTCTCGTCCGTTCCGCTGGAGATGCGCACCAAAGCTGGAAAATCAAGTGCGCGGCACACCGCCAAACAGGCATCAAGGCGACCGCGATCAAACCCGCAGTGTTCCCCGTCGATCACGATAAAATCCAGGCCCGACGTCGCAAGGACCTCAACCACCGTGACCTCAGCCGTCTTTACGAACGTCGATGCCAAAGTTTCCCGCGCGAGAATTCGTTTGCGTAAATTTGCTGTTCGCATGTTCGCCTCCCAATGTTTGACCTTAGGCCACCACAGCGTTTGCCTGCACGCAAGCCCTTACAACGCCCACGCGCCGCGCTAAGTTCGACAAGATGAGTAATCTTTTGACCTTCACGCCCGAGGGCATTTATTGCGCGGCTGGCGATTTTCACATTGATCCGTGGCTTCCTGTGCCGCTCGCGCTGATCACGCACGGGCATGCCGATCATTCCCGCCTCGGCATGGGCGCCTATATGGCCACCACATCCGCGGCCCCCGTTATGCGCCACCGCCTTGGTGAAATCAAAATGGATACAGTGGCTTACGGTGATGTGACGTCGATCAATGGTGTCGATGTTTCATTTCATCCGGCGGGCCATGTTCCGGGCTCCGCGCAAATCAGGGTCGCGCACAAAGGCGACGTCTGGGTGGCGTCGGGGGACTACAAGACCGTCGATGACGGGCTGTCTGAACCGTTTGAGCCTGTGCGCTGCAACGCATTTATCACAGAATCGACGTTTGGTTTGCCCGTGTTTAACTGGACACCGCAGGATATTTTGGCCGATCAGATCAACGACTGGTGGGCGCGAAACGCAGCTGACGGCGTGTTTTCCCTACTGTCGTGTTACGCGCTTGGAAAGGCGCAGCGCCTTTTGCGCGCAGTTGATCCCAGCATTGCGCCGATCCTGACCCACGCCGCGATTGAGAACACGAACCGGATCATGCGCGGTCAGGGCATTGCGCTGCCGGACACCACATTGGTGACCCCCGATCTGGATTTGAAAGCACACAAGGGCGCCCTTGTTTTGGCAACACCGTCCGCGCTGAATTCCACATGGGCGCGCCGCTTCAAACCCGCATCCTCTGCCTTTGCGTCGGGCTGGATGGCGCTGCGTGGGGTGCGACGCAGACGTGCGGCGGATCGCGGATTTATCATGTCTGATCACGCAGATTGGAACGGATTAAATGACGCGATCAAACATACCGGAGCAGAGCGCATTTTCGTCACCCACGGCTATACGTCAGTGTTTTCGCGCTGGCTGTCTGAACAAGGGTATGACGCCAAAGTCGTTCAAACACAGTTTGACGATGACGCCGGCGAAGACGGGGCATGAAGAATTTCGCGGCCCTGTTCACAGCACTCGATCAGACAACAAAAACCAGCCTCAAGGTCGCGGCCATGGCGGAGTATTTTCGCACGGCCAGCGACGCAGACAAGCTTTGGTGCGTCGCATTGTTTTCAGGACGCAGACCAAAGCGCGTGATCACGACCAAATTACTGCGTGAATGGGCAGCACAAAAAGCAGGATTGCCGCTGTGGCTGTTTGAAGAATGCTATCCCATCGTGGGGGATTTGGCAGAAACCATAAACCTGTTTTTACCGCCCGCTGAAGAACATAAAGAACGAAGCCTAAGTAATTGGATCAAAGAACTTAAACATCTGTCTACCCTCGATGAAGAAGGTCGAAAATCCGGTATTTTGGCGGCATGGAACACCCTCCACCGCACGGAACGCTTCCTGTTTATTAAGTTGCTGACAGGCGGATTTCGTATCGGTGTCAGCCAGAAGCTCATGACGCGGGCCCTTGCACAGGCAACTGGCCAAGACGAAGCCGTTTTGACCCATAAATTGATGGGAAATTGGACACCGGACACAACCACCTGGGTCGATTTGATTGAGACGGATGATCCCGCCGCGGACCTGTCACGGCCCTATCCGTTCTACCTTGCCCATGGTGTCGAAAACCTAGATCAACTTGGCCCAACAAGTGACTGGTTTATTGATAGAAAATGGGATGGAATACGTGGGCAGTTCATCTTGCGACAAGGCGAACACCATCTGTGGTCGCGCGGCGAAGATCTGATGACGGACCGCTTTCCCGAACTCGCGAAACTGCGGGACTTCCTGCCCGATGGCACAGTGATTGACGGCGAGATCCTTGCGTTTCAGGATGAAAAACCAATGTCATTCAACGCCTTACAGAAACGGATCGGGCGAAAGACTGTTCCCAAAAAGCTTTTGGCGCAAACGCCGGTCATTCTTATGGCCTATGATCTTTTGGAAATCGATGGCAAAGACATCCGCCATGAGACATTAGAAAAGCGCCGTAACCTACTAGCAAATATACTTAAAAATTCACCAATAGAAGCGCCACTTCGCCTCTCATCAGAAGTCATCGGCACCACGTGGGATGATTTCGCGAAAGAACGCGCGCGGTCGCGGGACCTTCACGCCGAAGGCCTCATGCTCAAGCGGCGCGACAGCCCCTACCGCGCAGGCCGGAGGAAGGGGGATTGGTGGAAATGGAAGATCGACCCGCTGACCGTGGATGCGGTGATGATCTACGCGCAGGCCGGATCGGGGCGGCGCGCGAACCTGTTTACCGACTTCACCTTCGCGGTCAAGAATGGCAACGATCTAGTGCCCTTTACCAAGGCGTACTCCGGCCTCACGGATGAAGAATTTCGCAAAATCACCACATGGGTGAAACGCAATACTTTGCAACGGTTCGGCCCCGTCAGATCCGTCTCCGCCGAGCATGTTTTTGAAATCGCGTTTGAGGGCATTCAAGCATCGCCGCGACACAAATCAGGTATTGCATTGCGCTTCCCGCGCATGCTGCGATGGCGCCACGACAAACCCATGGACGAGATCAATACCCTCGACGACTTAAAGGACATGTTGCGCACCTATGGATAAGCCAAACGCCCAAATGCCGCCTGCTCCGCGCGCGCCAAAAACTGCGCCACCCGCCGAGGCCTGTGACGCCCACGTGCATCTTGTCGCGGGCAAAGACGATTTTCCCCTGTGGGAGGGCCGCGTGGAAAACCCTGCGGTCGGTCCGGATTTTGAGGGATGGATCGATCTGTACCGCGCGCATTTGGACGCGTTGGGATTTTCCAAAGGCTTGATTGTGCATTCGATCCTGTATGGCACAGACAATAGCGTCACGGTTGCCGCCCTCAAACGACTGGGCGCAAATTTCAAAGGTGTGGGCCTGCTGCCCGACACGGCGACCGATGCCCAATTGGATCAATTCGTTGATGATAACCTAAAGGCCGTGCGGCTGAACTACGTGCATGGCGGTGTGTTGTCGTGGGACGGTGCCAAAGCGATGGCGCCGCGTCTGGCGGATCGAAACCTGCACATTCAGATGCTGCTGCACAGCCATTTGCACATGGCCGAGCTTGAGGATGACATCCGCGCCCTGCCCGTGCCCCTTGTGATTGACCACGTGGGTTGGCCTGATCTGGCCCTCGGGACGTCTGACTCAGGCTTTCAGCGGCTTCTGCGGCTTGTGGGCGACGGGCATGTGCACATCAAGCTCAGCGCGATTTATCGGTTGTGTGCTGCGCCCTATGATCAAGCAGCGCCCTTTGTTGCAGCCCTTGCCGCAGCCAACCCCGCCGCTTGTTTGTGGGGGTCGGATTGGCCGCATTTGATGTTGAACCGCGCGCACATGCCCGACGCTGCAACCCTTCTGGATGCCTTCCACGATGTTGTGACCAGCATGAAAAATCGCGAAACCATTCTAGTACACGCACCAGATAAGCTGTTTTTCGACTGATACGGTGCGACGACGCCGTTGGCCGCCTAGCCAAGTGCGCCCCGCGCTCCTACATAAGACAAAACCAACAATGAGGCCCTCATGACTGACACCCGCACATTCGATTCCAACGCCGCCACTGGCACACCGTTCGGCGATCTGCCCGAATGGAACCTGTCCGACCTTTATACCGCGCCCGACGCACCAGAACTGACCCGCGATATGGCATGGCTTGAAACCGAATGCCAAAGCTTTGCCAGCGACTTTGAGGGCAAGCTTGCAGATCTGGATGCCGCTGGATTGTTGAACGCGGTCACGCGCTATGAACAAATCGATGTCATCGCGGGGCGCATCATGTCCTACGCCGGGTTGCGGTATTACCAGCACACAACCGACCCCAAACGCGCGCAATTTATGTCAAATGCGCAGGACAAAATCACGACCTTCACAACACCGCTTGTGTTCTACGGGTTGGAATTTAACCGCATGGACGACGCCCATGTGAACGCCCTTTTGACCGCGAATGCCGACCTTGCACGCTACAAACCGATCTTTGATCGCATGCGCGCGATGAAGCCTTATCAGCTTTCGGACGAGCTGGAAAAATTTCTGCACGATCAATCTGTTGTGGGTGCATCTGCGTGGAATAAGCTGTTTGATGAAACGGTTGCTGGGCTAAAATTCACGGTGGACGGGACCGACATGGGGCTTGAGGGCGTCGCTGATCTGATGTCGCATCCTGATCGCGCCAAGCGCGAAGCGGGCGTGCGTGAAATGGCCCGCGTCCTCGGCATCAACGCGACGCTGTTTGCCCGCATTCACAACACCTTGGCCAAAGAAAAAGCAATTGAGGACCGCTGGCGCGGCATGCCATCCCCGCAGGCGGAGCGTCACTTGTCCAACCACGTAGAAGCCGAAGTGGTCGACGCGCTGCGCAATGCCGTTGTCGACGCCTACCCCCGCCTATCGCACCGCTATTACGCGCTGAAGGCCAAATGGATGGGCCTTGAAACGATGGAAGTCTGGGACCGCAACGCGCCCCTGCCGATGGAATCTGATCGCACTGTGCCGTGGGACGAAGCTGAAAAAACAGTTATGGACGCCTACGCCGCGTTTGATCCACGCATGGCAGAACTCGCCGCGCCGTTTTTCACAGACGGCTGGATCGATGCGGGCGTCAAAGACGGCAAGGCACCGGGCGCATTTGCCCACCCGACCGTCACAACCGTGCATCCTTATGTGATGCTCAACTACCTTGGAAAACCTCGTGATGTCATGACCTTGGCCCACGAACTTGGCCACGGCGTGCATCAAGTGCTGGCCGCAGAACAAGGTGAATTGCTGTCCGCAACCCCGCTTACACTGGCGGAAACAGCCTCTGTGTTTGGCGAAATGCTAACCTTCCGCAAGCTGCTGGAACAAGCCACCACACAAGAAGAACGCAAAGTTCTGCTGGCCGGCAAGGTTGAGGATATGATCAACACCGTCGTGCGCCAGATCGCGTTTTATGACTTTGAATGCAAGCTTCACGCCGCGCGCGCTGAAGGTGAATTGACGCCTGATGACATCAACGCTTTGTGGATGTCGGTGCAGGGTGAATCCCTTGGCCCCGTGTTCAATTTCATGGACGGGTATGAAACCTTCTGGGCCTACATCCCGCACTTCGTTCATTCGCCGTTCTACGTCTACGCCTATGCCTTTGGCGACGGCTTGGTGAACGCACTTTACGCGGTCTATGAGGACAAGGGCGAGGATTTCAAAGACAAATACTTCGACATGCTCAAAGCGGGCGGATCAAAGCACCACACCGAATTGTTGGCCCCGTTCGGGCTGGACGCATCCGATCCTGCATTCTGGGCCAAAGGGCTTGGAATGATTGACGGTATGATTGATGAACTTGAGGCAATGGAAGGCTAAGACTGCGCGCCCCAATTCCTGAGAGAGGCCCGCAAATTCCTCAAGGGAAATTGCCATACCCCACCACGAACTTGGCTGACTTTGTCAGTCAAGTTCGGTCCAAGGCCATGGTTTATCTTCGGACGCAGCCGTTTGATACCGTGTCGCTTTGGCCACCCAAATCCCGACATCGGTGCCAAGCTCTGCAATCCGCTCATTGGGTTGTTTCTGGTTAACCAGCATAATGATGAACTGCAACAGCGCCAAAACGCCAATCACGGTGCCTGCAAAACTGATCATCAACGCAATTATGATCATGTAAACAAGGCGGGTGAACAGGTTTTCCTCAACCGGTTGTTCCGGTTCACGTCGGGACGTGTTTTCAGGCATTACGTCGTCAAATTCATGCGGATCGGCCATGGCTATTCTCCTTGATTGGGGCAGCTTAGCGCGCCGCGTCTGCCGCATAAACCGCATCAATCACGACTTGCGTTGCGCGCGCATCTTCCAGCGACCATGCGAAATCAGCGCCGTCGCACACCGCGGCGGTAAACGCCTCAACTTGGTGGACATATTGTGCAAAATCAGGCCAGCGTTCGGTCCGAACGGACCCGTCATTTTGGGTCAATTCAACCTGCGCTTCGCCGTAGCTTCCTGCATTAAACGGTGCCGTGACGCGGATGCGTCCCTCACTGCCAAGAAACGTCATCGACTGGGTGGCGTGGGTGTTCATCGACGTCACCCAATGCGCGGTGAACCCGTCATAGCGCGCTGACACACGCGCAGTGATGTCCACATCATTGACGTAATCGATGTCTGTGTGGGTAATTTCAATCGGGTCCAGCCCTGTGGCCAATCGGGTCGCCCCAATTGTGTAGACGCCAATGTCTGGCAGGCTACCGCCGCCCTTGGTCGGATCAAAGCGCACGTTGGTCAGGTCGGGATTGTTGTATGTGAAAATTCCATCGACATGCCGCAATTGCCCAATCGCGCCGTCCGCAATCATATGGCCCACGCGGTGCCATTGGGGGTGATGCGCGATCATGTAGGCTTCTGAACAGGTCAACCCCGTTTCATTGCGCAGGGCAATCAGCGGATCAATCTGCGCGGCCTTCATTGCGACCGGCTTTTCGACCAAAACGTGCTTTCCGGCGCGCAAGGCTTTCATCGCCCAGTCAATATGCAGGTGATTGGGCAATGGGATAAAGACCACATCAACCCCGGCATCTGCCAGGAGATCATCGTAATTTAGGTGGACCCTGATATTGGGGGCAAATGACTGAAATGGTGCCGCTTTTTCAGGCGACGACGTGCCAAGCGCCACCAGCTGCGCACCACTAGCGGCATGGATCGCTGGCCCCATATGTTTGCGCGCGAATGAACCTGCGCCCAATATCGCCCAGTTGATTGGCTTGGTCATGTGGCACCTTTCCAAATTCACCCCCTACAAACGCAAAAGGCGCCAACCCTTTCGGTCAGCGCCTTTACAATTGCAGCTTATCAAGCGGTGGCCAACATGCCTTTTTCACGGGCGAGGGCCTGCATTTTTGTTTGCAGCTTTTCAAACGCGCGCACTTCGATCTGGCGGATCCGTTCGCGGCTGACAGAATACTGCCCACTCAGGTCTTCTAGCGTGACAGTCTTTTCTGCCAGACGGCGCTGCACAAGAATGTCTTTTTCGCGGTCATTCAGCACGCCCATGGCTTCCGCCATCAATTCACGGCGCATATCCAGCTCATCCTTCGCCTCGTAATCACCCGCTTGGTCTGCGGATTCATCCTCGAGCCAATCTTGCCATTGCATCGTACCTTCGCCCTCGGACCCGACGGTCGCGTTCAGGGACGCATCACCACCGGACATGCGGCGGTTCATGGACGTCACTTCGGCTTCCGTCACGCCAAGGTCGTTGGCAATACGGGTCACGTTTTGGGGGCGTAGATCGCCTTCTTCCAATGCGCCAATGCGGTTTTTGGCTTTGCGCAGGTTGAAAAACAGCTTCTTTTGCGCGGATGTCGTACCGAGCTTCACCATCGACCAGCTGCGCAGGACGTATTCTTGAATGGACGCGCGGATCCACCACATCGCGTAGGTCGCAAGGCGGAAGCCCTTTTCAGGGTCAAAACGTTTCACGGCCTGCATCAGCCCGACGTTGGCTTCGGAAATCACTTCGGCCTGTGGCAGCCCGTAGCCGCGATAGCCCATGGCAATTTTGGCGGCCAGTCGCAGGTGCGACGTCACCATTTTGTGCGCCGCGTCGGTGTCCTCATGGTCCACCCAGCGTTTGGCCAGCATATATTCTTCGTCCGGTTCCAACATCGGGAACTTGCGGATGTCCTGCATGTAGCGGTTCAGGCCCTGTTCCGGCGACGGGGCCGGCAGATTTGTATAAGATGACATGTGTGTCCCTCCCATTTAGTCGCGTCCCGTTATGGCAACGCTCGCCGCATATGTTTACGGCCTTAACATCAATATGGGCACGTTAGCGCCCAATTCAAGACTGATCGGTTCAGTTTTTGAATTTCTTGTCGTGCAATACATTTAAGGAAGAATGAACGCGCTTAAAGATGTGTTTCTGCGCGCTCACGCACATGGGAACACGTGTTTCAGCCCTCAACACCGCCCAATGCAGCGACCAAAGCAGCCATATCGGCAGGCATCGGGGCCTCAAACCGCAGCATTTCCTTTGACACAGGGTGTTCGAAGCCCAAAGTCGCGGCATGCAAGGCTTGGCGCGGGAACGTGTAGGCGGCCAGACGACCAGCCTCCCCCACGGCCTTTTCGGACAACTTGCGGCGGCCGCCATAGGTCGGATCACCGATCAATCCGTGGCCGGCATGGGTCAGATGCACTCGAATTTGGTGCGTGCGCCCTGTTTCGAGCCAGCAATCCAGAAGTGCAGCAACCGCGGGCGTGCCCAAAGGTTGCACAATGCGGGCCCGCGTCACCGCATGACGACCATTGTGCCAAATCACCGCTTGTTTCTGGCGGTCGTGTTTGTGGCGCGCCAATTGAGTTTGCAGTTTGAGGATATTGCCCGGTTCAAACGATGCGCCCTTAATTCCACGCACGCGCGGATCATTGCTGTCTGGCACGCCGTAACAAATGGCGCGGTAGTGACGTTCAACTGTGTGGGCCTCAAACTGGGCCGCCAGCCCGTGATGCGCACGGTCTGTTTTCGCGACGACCAGCAGGCCAGATGTTTCTTTATCAATACGGTGCACGATGCCCGGGCGTTTTTCGCCGCCCACACCAGACAACGCGTCGCCGCAATGATGCAGCAAAGCATTCACCAACGTGCCGCCAGGTGTGCCAGGTGCAGGATGCACGACCATGCCCGTGGGCTTGTTGATGACAATCAGATCATCGTCTTCAAAAATCACATTCAGCGGGATGTCTTCTGGTGCAACGTGATAATCATCCGTGATTTCGACGGTGATTTCGACAACGTCACCTTCGATGGGCTTTGCGCGCGGGTCCGTTATCACGACCCCGTTCACCTTCACCGCCCCGTCCGCCAACAGCCGCGCCATGCGGGATCGGCTTAAGGATGCATCAATCGGCACATCGCGCGCCAAAGCCTTGTCCAAGCGCGGCGCCGGATTTTCCGAGATTTCAAAGGATACAAGTGTCGCTGTCATGGGCGCGTCTTAGGGCAGTCTGGGCGGCGTGTCACGTGTTACGAAACCAGCGATCTGTTCAAGGTGACAGAGGATACACCCCAAGACGTTCGAAAACATAAAAGAGGGGGAGTGGTACCGTCTCCCAGGCTTGAACTGGGGACCCCTGGTTCCACAAACCAGTGCTCTAACCAACTGAGCTAAGACGGCAACAACGCCGATTTAGCGAGGCCCACGTGCGATTGCAAGTGCATTAGACCGACGCAGCGATGATTGCCCTGCAAATTGCCCAACACGGGCGATGTGCCTGTTTTCCAACGATCAGGGCCGGACGGGACCGCGCGATGACAGCATTCTCAGGCGGGCGCGGCGGATGATGTGCGGGCGTTCGGGGCATTTGTCGTCGAATCGATGGACCGAACTTGGCATCGACGCGCCCTCTCGCCTTGCCATTCAAGGCGCGCCAAGGGTAAATCACGGATACACATCCAAAGGATTGATCCCATGGGCATTAACGACCAACGCGATATCGAAGCCAATCTTCAAATCGGGCCAACCGATCACGGTCAGGTCCGTCTGTTTATCGAGGGTGAGGGCATTGAAATTCCTATGGATTTCCTTCCCGAAGAAGCCGAGGAAATCGCGGAAGAAATTATGGTAGCGGCCAAAGCGGCCCGCCTCGTTCAGAAACGATAAATGCAGTCCCCCGCCCTGTGGCGTGTGGGCGCCATTATGCTGGCGTCCATGACGTTAATTGTCGGCGGTGATGTGGCGGCCAAAGTTCTGTCCCAAAACGGCGTCAGCCCGATTTTCACGGCTTGGACGCGATTTGCGCTCGCGGCATTGGTGCTGCTGCCCTTTAGCGGCTTAACCCGCTCCGATGCCCCTGCCCTGCGCGATCCGCGTGTCTGGCTGCGCGCCCTGCTTATCATGGCCGGAATTTGCCTGATCCTGACGGCCTTGCGCACGGAACCCGTCGCCAACACCTTTGGCGCGTTCTTTGTAGGGCCAATTGTGGCTTTCGCGCTGTCTGCCCTGCTTTTGAAAGAACGTATTACGCTGCTGCGCTCTGTGCTGTTGGGCCTGAGCTTTGTTGGCGTTTTGTTGGTGGTCAAGCCCGGGTTCGGCGCGACGGTCGGGATGGGTTTTGCACTGCTCGCGGGGGTGTTTCACGGCTGTTACGTTGTGGCGACGCGCTGGATTGCACCACTGTATCGGCCGCGGTTGTTGTTGATATCCCAACTGGTATTAGGGGGTGTGATCCTTGCGCCCTTTGGCTTGGCGGCCCTGCCTGATGCCTTAACGTGGGGCGCACTGGGTCTTGTCGTGATCAGCGCGATGGGATCGGCTTTTGGCAATCTTTTGCTTGTTACCCTCAGTAAAACAACGCCGTCCAATGTAATCGCCCCGCTGATTTACACCCAATTGATCCCCGCCACTATGTTGGGGTTTGTGGTGTTTTCAGATTGGCCTGACTGGATCAGTTTCGTCGGCCTCGCGGTGATTTTCGCCACGGGCATCGCGTCACTGGCATTGTCGCGACGTTAAAACCCGCGCATCCCGTCAGGATCGCGCAGACCTTGTAGGCGCAGCGCAGCTGTGCGCGCGAACTTTTGCACCATGACCTTGCGCCGTGCGGGCGGTAATTTATCCTCTGGCGCCATGCGCACGACCTCACCGTCATACGCATCCGCAATGATCAGCCCTGTGCCATCGGGCAAAAGCTCTGTCGGGAAATCACCGTCCACGGCCCAGAAAAACCGATCGCACCATTCAAGGTAACCCTGCCATTTATGATCGGATTGAAAGTCTGCGCGCGATGATTTGCACTCAACGATCCAGACCTCCCCCTTGGGGCCCAGCGCCATGACATCGACCCGCAAACCGCGCGTTGGCACCAGTTCTTCGACGCAGACAAAATCCAAAGATCGTAAATGCCGACACACCCCACGCGCCAAAAGCTGGCCGGGTTGGAAGGTTGAAAGGTCAGGCAGGATCCGGTCATCGGGCATGACACAAACATGAACAATCCATGAACATTCGTCAATGATCTGTTGGGCAGCCCTTGCGAAAGCAGGCGGTCCGCACTACGTATAGTAATGGCGGGCATCTGCTCTTCTCGTTACACAGTGGCATAATTCCAGTGGCCTTACGCAAATCCGAGGTGGCTGGCGCTGTCGGGGCTCAGGCTTCGTTACCTGGCTACCACCTGTACATACAGGTCCTCGGGAATACATGACCCAACGGTTGCTGCGGGGTCCGCCACCTACGCATACTATAGCCTAAAATGCGCCGGTTATTTGAACGCGTCGGGCTTCGCTTCTTTCGCCATATGATCAAGCACAGCGTTCACGAACTTGGGTTCATCCCCGTCGTCAAAGAACGCTTTTGCAACGTCGACATATTCTGTGATCGCCACGCGCGGCGGCGTGTCACGGCCAATCAATTCCACACCAGCAGCGCGAAACAGCGCGCGCAATGTCGGGTCAATCCGGCCCAGCGGCCAACGCGCCACAAGTGCGCGATCGGTCATTTGGTCGATCTTGGATTGGTTATTCACCGCACCTTCAATCAGCGTTTTGAACAGGTCGATATCCCCGTCCTGCATTTCTTCGCCTTCATAGACTTCGCCAAAGCGGAAATGCATGAATTCCGCGACAACCGCATCGATTGTCTGGCTGGAATGTTCCATCTGAAACAATGCCTGCACCGCATACAGCCGTGATGCGGATTTCATTTTACGGCGTTGATTGCCTGACAGGTTTGATTGCGTATCGCTCATGCGAGGTTAGATCCATCCGTATTGCCCGCCATCAAGATGTCGCTGGTGAATCCAACGCGCTTTTTGGCGTTGCCCCACTTACGAGCCAGCGCGATCAGGTGCAAGGCCGCAGCCGCCGCACCGCCGCCTTTGTTTTGATCGTTCACATCAGCGCGGACCTCCGCCTGCTTTTGCGTTTCAACAGTTAGGATTCCATTACCGATGCACAGGCCCTGCAAGCCCAACAACTGGATCGCGCGGCTGCTGTCGTTGCACACCGTTTCATAATGCGTGGTTTCGCCGCGGATCACACAGCCAAGCGCCACGTAACCGTGAAAATTGGACATCCGTTCTGCGATGCCAATGGCCGTCGGGATTTCCAGGGCACCGGGGACTTGAATCGTTTCATGTGTGCCGCCTGCGGCCTCAATCTCTGCACGGGCACCCGCCAACAGATTGTCGGCAATGTCTTTGTAGTAGGGCGAAATAACGATCAGCAGCTTGGGCGCTTCATCAAATTCAGCGCGCGGCATGATGTAGTGGGAAGGTCCGGCCATGACGATTATCCTAAATTTGAAATTTTTCGCGTTCCGACGATTTCCAATCCGTAGGCATCAAGTCCAACGATCTTGGGCTTGGGCGAATTGGTCAGCAGTTCAATTTGCCCAAGACCGAGCGAGGACAAAATCTGCGCCCCAAGCCCGTATTGGCGCAACGTCTGCGGGGATACTTCGTCGTGGGCGACCATTTTCATGGATGTGTCACGCAACAGCACAACAACGCCGCGCCCTTCTTCTTCCACACGCTTCATCGCTTCGCCAAATTCGATTGTGCGCCCCTTGGGCCCGATCCCAACAATATCAAGCATCGGATCCATCGAATGCATGCGCACCAGAACGGGTGTGTCGCCAGAAATATCACCCTTGGTCAGAACAACATGTTCATCGCCGTGGGTTTCATCGGCGTAGACTTTCATCTTCCATTCGCCGCCAAATTCGGAGGTGATGGTTTCTTCGCGGCGCACGCGGACAAGATTGTCGTGGCGGCGACGATAGGCGATCAAATCAGAGATGGTCCCGATCTTGAGGTTATGAAGCTGCGCAAAGGCCACGAGGTCAGGCAA
Source organism: Octadecabacter sp. (assembly GCA_018608045.1). Taxonomy (GTDB): domain Bacteria; phylum Pseudomonadota; class Alphaproteobacteria; order Rhodobacterales; family Rhodobacteraceae; genus Octadecabacter. The sequence continues at coordinate 61,058 of JABBAI010000002.1, forward strand.
GCGTGCCATTTCGCCGTCATCTTTCATGATTTCACAAATCACGCCGGACGGGTTCAGCCCTGCAAGACGCGAGATATCAACGGCGGCTTCGGTATGACCGGCGCGCACCAACACACCACCCGCGCGCGCGCGAAGTGGGAACACATGGCCCGGCGTGACAATGTCAGCGGGGCCTTTGGACGCGTCAATCGCGACGGCAACCGTGCTGGCACGATCAGCGGCAGAGATACCTGTGGTGACGCCTTCGCGGGCTTCAATTGACACAGTAAACGCAGTTTCGTGGCGCGAAGAATTGTGGGTGGACATCAAAGACAGGCCCAGCGCGTCAAGGCGTTCGGCAGGCAACGTCAGGCAAATCAAACCGCGCCCGTGGGTCGCCATGAAATTGATCGCATCAGGCGTGGCCATCTGCGCGGGGATCACCAGATCGCCCTCGTTTTCGCGGTCCTCATGATCGACCAGCACAAACATGCGGCCATTGCGGGCATCGTCGATGATGTCCTCAATACTGGAAATCGCATCTTTCCAATCGGTTTCAACTTGGCCGGGGTTTTCAAAATTTTGGGTCATGTCGGTCCTTTAGACGCCGCTGATCATGGATAGCGTGCGGGCGTAATTTTGGAAAGGGTCACTCAAGCAGCCAATCGACGTCGCGCATAGCAGCGGAATACGCCGCGAATTGGGTCTTGAATGTTTGTGGTTCGGCGTCAGACCTTGCGTGCCATGCGTCTTCGTCATCAGCGTCGCGGGCATATTCAACGTAAGTGAAATTGCCATCCTCGTGACGCAGAACATCAACACAGAACGCGCCTGTATCTTCTTCAAGCGTGGCGACGACTTCAGGGGTATCGGTCATGAATAATCCTGCAAACGGGCGACGTAACGCGCCATTGTGTCGACCTCGAGGTTCACGCGGTCACCAACCGCTGCATCCCCCCACGTGGTCACAGATTTCGTGTGCGGAATGAAATTGATCCCAAAGCGCGCGCCATCCACTTCGTTCACGGTTAGCGACGTTCCATTCAGGGCAACTGACCCCTTGGGTGCAATGAAACGGCCCAGATCATCGGGGGCCTCTAAGGTGACGCGGGTGCTGTCGCCCTCATCCGTCATCGCAACAATCAATGCGACGCCGTCAACGTGGCCTGACACGATATGCCCACCAAGTTCATCCCCGACCTTCAGCGCACGTTCAAGGTTGACGCGCTTGCCAACCACCCACGCTGCAAGGGATGTTTTGGACACCGTTTCGGCCGAGATATCGACATCGTACCAGCCCTGCGGATCCGTGCCCTTGTCCACTACCGTTAGGCAAACCCCATCGGATGCGATCGACGCGCCAATTTCAATGCCAGAAATGTCATAGCCAGTGGCAATCCGTGCGCGCAAATCGCCACGGTTTTCCAACGCCAGAACATGGCCTATATCGGTGATGATCCCAGTAAACATGGCAAATTCCTTTGATCTTTCCCCTCACGTAGCCCCTTGATCGACCTTGGGCAAGGTGGCTAGGTGCTTGCAAGCAGTGCGGAACGCCAGATTTCCGCCCCCTTCGCATGGTTAAGGTTTATTA
>JABBAI010000202.1 GCA_018608045.1 Octadecabacter sp.
ACCAGTGACCCCTTCGATGTCAACGAAGTGCTCTACCGCTGAGCTAATCATCCTTACCCTTAACACACTCACATCCCAAATCGAATAAAACGATGTTCTATAACGAAAAGGGACGCGCAAGCGCGCGTCGGTTGCGGGGTCTATATAAAGAGTCGGGATAGGGATCAAGGGCTTTTGGTAATTGGATGAAATGCGCTACAGTGACGTTATGAAGGGGCGCAAATGAGCAACGTGAACACCGAATTGTCCTACCTGCTGCGCCGCCCCGTGGCCCGCACCACGTCTGTGGTGTTCGCGTCCCCGCATTCAGGCCGCAAGTACCCCGCGTCCTTCCTGCGCCGCGCCGTTCTGGACGAGAAAGAAATCCGATCATCCGAGGATGCATTCGTTGATGATTTGTTCGGAAATGCCGTTGAACATGGCGCGCCGCTTTTGTTGTCCCAAGCCCCGCGTGCCTACCTTGATCTTAACCGTGGCGCGGATGAATTTGACCCCGCAGTTATTGAGGGCGTGCGCCGCGTTGCCCACAATCCGCGTATCGCCAGCGGTCTGGGTGTGATCCCGCGCGTCGTATCAGGGGGGCGTTCGATCTATAGTGGCAAGCTGACCATGACCGAAGCGAACCAGCGCATTAAAAATGTCTGGCGTCCGTATCACGACACGCTGCAAACCCTGATGGACGAAGCGCACCGTGATTTCGGGGAAGCGATCTTGATCGATTGCCATTCCATGCCCCATGAAGCACTGGAACACGTTGGACCACCGGGCACGACCCGCCCGGATGTTGTTTTGGGGGACCGCTTTGGCGCATCGGCGGCGTCATCTGTCGTTGAACAGGTTGAGGCCGCATTCGGGGCCGCCGGTTTCAAAGTCGCGCGCAATATGCCGTTTGCAGGGGCCTATATTTGCCAGCATTACGGGCGTCCGTCGCGTCGCCACCACGCGGTTCAGGTCGAAATTGACCGGTCCTTGTATATGGATGAGGCATTGATCAAGCCGAATGCGAATTTCAAAACCTTCAAGGTAAAGCTTGATGGGGTCATGGCCGAACTGGCCAATATAGGTCGCCCCGCAGACCAGCGCGTTGCCGCAGAATAATCAGCGCAGCGCACGGCCTTTTACAATCGCATCCTTACCGAATTTTTTGCGGATCGCATCGGCGGCGCGTTCTGCTTCGGCGCGGTCGGTGGCGCCGGGGTCCAATAGATCCCCTTCGCGGTCGGCGTCGCCCGCAGGGACCAGTTCGGAAATACCGACCCCAAGCAGACGGTAGGGTCCTTGATCGCCGACCTGATCAAATAATCCGCGTGCAGTGCGATAAATTGTATCTGCCAATTGGGTCGGCTGGCGCAACGATAACCGTTTGCTCAGCAGCTTATGATCCCCGCGTTTTAGTTTCAGCGTGACCACGCGCCCAGCATTGTCTTGTGCTTTCGCGCGTGCGGACACTTTTTCGGCCATGCGCCAGATGTGCCCATCAAGGATATCAGGGTCATTGGTGTCATCGTTAAACGTCGTTTCATTGCTAAGCCCTTTGACGGGCGTATGCGCACTAATGCGGCGTGCGTCCTGACCGCGCGCAAGGGAATAAAGCCTGTCCCCCGTGCCACCAAACCGATCCGTCAGATCGCGTTTGTCCCAGCGCAGCAGATCATCGAACGTGCGGATACCCGCAGCATCCAGCGCTTGTTGGGCCACTGGTCCAATCCCCCAGATCAGTTTTACGGGTTTGGGGCGCAGGAATTCCGTAGTTTCCGCCGCACCGATCACTGAAAACCCACGCGGTTTATCCAGATCCGACGCAACCTTAGCAAGGAATTTGTTATGGCTGAGCCCGATGGACCCCGTAATCCCGATCTCGTCATGCATGCGTTTGGTCAACCGCGCCAGCATCACAGCAGGCGGTGCGCCGTGCAGTTTTTCTGTGCCGGACAGGTCCATGAATGCCTCGTCCAGCGACAGCGGTTCTACCGTTGGGGTCAATTCATCCATAAGGGCACGCACTTGTTTTGACACCTCAACGTACCGCTCCATCCGGCCACGCACGATCACGGCCTCGGGGCACAATTTCAACGCCTGAAACATTGGCATCGCGGACCGCACCCCTTTGATGCGCGCGATATAACAACACGTGGACACCACCCCGCGACGCCCCCCGCCGATAATGACGGCCTTACCCTCAAGTTCATGATTGTCGCGTTTTTCGACGCTCGCATAGAACGCATCGCAATCCATATGTGCGATCGTCAAATCAAACAGTTCGCGATGGGTGGTCACACGCGGGCTGCGACACGCGGGGCAGCGTGTTCCATCGTCAAAGGTGTGCAAACAGGCGCGGCAAAGGGCTGGCATACTGATGAATACGCCCGTCTATACATCTGAGGCAAGCGGCACAGTTTTATATGGCGGATTTACCAATTCTATAGGCAGGCATTAATCGCTCAGGTTGAAGGTTCACGGCCACGTGACTATCTAGATCGAGAGAATGTGTGCCACATCCATGCTTTTTGGCGATGAGCACCACCAAATATGTCATTTAAGGAAGCGTTTTTATGGATATCGAAAACATCATCGTCAACTTGATCGGCGGCAACATCGTCCTGATCCTTCTGGCGGCTTTTATCATCATTTGTATTCTGGTCGGTGTGCGGATCGTTCCGCAGTCCGAAAAGTATGTCGTTGAACGGTTCGGCCGTTTGCGCGCGGTGCTTGGACCTGGCATCAACTTTATCATCCCGTTCCTTGACCGCGTTGCGCACAAGATTTCGATCCTTGAACGTCAGTTGCCTGTCATGGGCCAAGACGCGATCACATCGGACAACGTGCTGGTGCAGGTCGAAACGTCTGTGTTCTACCGCATTACCGAACCTGAAAAGACGGTCTACCGGATCCGCGACGTTGACGGCGCGATCTCAACGACTGTTGCTGGTATCGTGCGTTCTGAAATCGGTAAGATGGAGCTTGATCAAGTGCAGGCGAACCGCACGGGTCTTATCCTTGCTATTCAGGATCAGTTGGCCGCACAGGTCGATGATTGGGGTATCGAAGTCACCCGCGCCGAAATCCTCGACGTGAACTTGGATGCTGCGACACGCGCCGCGATGCTTCAGCAGTTGAATGCGGAACGTGCGCGTCGTGCGCAGGTGACCGAGGCCGAAGGTAAAAAGCGGTCTGTTGAACTTCAGGCCGACGCGGAACTTTATGCTGCCGAACAAGCCGCCAAGGCGCGCCGCGTATCTGCGGATGCGGAAGCTTATGCAACTCAAGTGGTTGCGGTCGCGATTGCCGAAAACGGTCTTGAAGCGGCGCAGTATCAAGTTGCCCTCAAGCAAGTTGAAGCCGTGAACGCCATGAGTTCGTCTTCAGGGACAAACACTGTCGTCTTGCCCGCGAACCTGATCGAAAGCTTTGGCGATGCGTTCAAGATGCTCAAAGGTCGGGTCTAATGAACTGGTTCAATGAATGGTGGATCTGGATGGTGGCGGCCCTCGTGCTCGCTATCGCTGAGGTCCTTATCCCGGGTTGGATTTTCTTCGGCTTTGCCGTCGGCGCGTTCTTCTTGGGCAGCGTGATTTGGCTGGGTATTGGCACGGGCTTGTCGATGGCTTGGACATTGGTGATCTTCGCGGTTCTGTCGCTGATCGCTTATATTCTGATGCGCCAGATTTTTGGCATCCGTCGTGGTCAGGTGAAAATCTGGGATCGCGATATTAACGACTGATCCACGACACAAAAAAGGCCCCGCACGTAAAACGGCGGGGCCAGTCCAATCTGTTCACGAGGAATTTCTAGTCCGAGGGACAGTTCGGACAGAGGCAGTGACAGACGTTCTTAAAACCTAGCGGACAGAGGCGAGCCCCCCGTCGCGGCGCGACATTTTCAACGCCTGTTGCGTCAAACCGCGACGAACAGCGCCTTCTTCCATCATCAATGTGCCGGGAACCGAACACGGATAACGGTAGGTGCGGCCTTTGCGGTCGATGTCCACGCGGGCCTCATAGGCGCCAGTGGTCGGGTTGTAGCGAATGTTTCCAAGGGAAATATCTGGCATGAGTTTGATCCTTTCTTAGCGCCTGCGTTGGCGCACAGCATGGCCCAGCAGGGCGCGCTTCACATGAGAGGGGTCCAGCGATGACGGCCCATCGACGCGGCAATTAAAATGCAACGGTCCTTGATGGGTGGGCAAAACAACGGCGGCCTCGAAGCCACGGCCAGTGTAGCGAATGTCGTTGAGCGTAATCATCGTATATCCCCTTTAACGTGCATGTTGTGTTGGCACTGATTGCCTACACAACACTTGGGGATAACTTTGGCTCCGTGGAAGGGGAAGGCGTTACACTTTTTCCCTCAACCCTGTGATTAACCGTAATAAATCAGGGCGGAATTTTGCCAAAGCCCTTATTTTTAAGACTCTGGCATTCACTGATCAGATAAGCGGAGTTCTGCCAGCACGGCCTCTGCGGCCGCGCGTGGGTCGGCGTTTGCCCAAATCGGACGCCCAACAACCACGTGATCAGCACCATTTTCGATGGCTTGCGCTGGTGTGGTGACCCGTTTTTGATCCCCAAGATCAGCACCTGCCGGGCGCACGCCAGGGGTCACGATCAGCTTGCCCGCCGCTTCTGGAAGGGCGCGGATTAGCGCGGCTTCTTGTGGGGATGCGATGACGCCATCTGCGCCGTTCATAAAGGCCAACCCAGCGCGTTCTTGTACAAGATCGGTAATCTCGCCTGATTTGATCAGCGATGCATCCAGATCCGCGCGATCCAATGATGTCAGGATCGTCACAGCGAGGATTTTCATATCACCCTTTGTCTGCGCCGCGGCGCGCACAACATGGGGATCACCATGAACTGTCAAGAAATCGTGCCCGAACTGGGACAAGCCCTGCACGGCTGCTTCAACCGTTGCACCGATATCGAACAGTTTCATATCTAGAAAAATGCGTTTGCCGTGTTCATCCGCGAGTTCGTTCGCAAGCGCCAACCCACCACCCGTCAACATGCCAAGCCCGATCTTATAAAAAGATACGGCATCGCCAAGGCGTGTCGCCATTTGAAGGCCGGCAATGGCATCGGGGACATCCAAAGCTACAATCAGGCGGTCATCTGTCATGTGGTCGTCTCCTTTGATATGTGTGCCGTATTAGGCGGGACTGGGCCGGACGACAACACCCGCGGCGATCTTGTTGCCGATATTTGGACATTCGAAGATGACCTGCCAGTTTGCAAAAGAGGTCTTGTTCTGACGTTTCAACCAAAATTAGCAATGCCGCGCGGTTTTCCCGTCGCACTGTTGAACAACTAAATTTTCGGTTGGCGCGGGGGTGTGCATCTTGAACGAATGTCTTTCAGTCCCCATCTTCTGAGTGAGGTCCCAATCAGTCTGTGCCGCAAAGCGGGCAGCATTTTTATAGGGGCGCTTTTAGAAGGAGACGACCCATGAACCTTGAAAAGTTCACAGAGCGTTCGCGCGGCTTCATTCAAGCCGCCCAATTGATCGCTGTACGCGAAAGCCACCAGCGCCTTGCGCCAGAACATTTGCTTAAGGCATTGCTGGATGATGATCAGGGTCTTGCGGCCAATCTCATCAACGCATCGGGCGGTGACGCGAAACGCGCAGCCCAAAACAATGACATCGCCTTGTCCAAAATCCCCACCGTGTCGGGTGATGCCGCCCAGACCTATATGGATGGGACGACGGGCAAAGTACTGGCCGAAGCCGAAAAGCTGGCCCAGAAGGCAGGTGACAGCTTTGTGCCGGTCGAACGCATCTTGATGGCCTTGGCGATGACCAAGTCGAAAGCCAAGGACGCGCTGGTTGCCGGTAATGTCAGCGCGCAGGCTCTCAATTCCGCGATCAATGATATTCGCAAAGGGCGCACCGCTGACACGGCCAGCGCCGAAGACGGCTATGACGCCTTGAAGAAATACGCGATGGATTTGACCGCGCGGGCCCGTGAAGGCCGGATTGATCCGATTATTGGGCGTGACGAGGAAATCCGCCGCGCTATGCAGGTTCTGTCGCGGCGCACCAAGAACAACCCTGTCCTGATCGGTGAACCCGGTGTAGGTAAAACCGCGATTGCCGAAGGTCTTGCCTTGCGCATTGTGGATGGTGACGTGCCAGAATCCCTGCGCAACAAATCCCTCATGTCGCTGGATATGGGTGCGTTGATTGCGGGCGCTAAATATCGTGGTGAATTCGAAGAACGCCTTAAGGCTGTGCTGAACGAAGTTGGGGAAGCCGCGGGCGAGATCATTTTGTTCATCGACGAAATGCACACCCTTGTTGGGGCTGGTAAGGGCGACGGCGCAATGGATGCCGCCAACCTGATCAAGCCTGCGTTGGCGCGGGGTGAATTGCACTGTATCGGCGCAACGACGCTGGATGAATACCGCAAATACGTTGAAAAAGATGCAGCCCTTGCGCGGCGGTTCCAACCGATTGTGGTGCAGGAACCCACTGTTGAGGACACAGTGAGCATCTTGCGCGGCATCAAGGAAAAATACGAACTCCACCACGGGGTGCGCATTTCCGACAGCGCACTTGTAGCGGCTGCGACCCTCAGCCACCGTTATATCACGGACCGGTTTTTGCCGGACAAAGCCATTGATCTGGTGGACGAAGCGGCGAGCCGTTTGCGGATGGAAGTCGACAGCAAACCAGAAGAGCTCGATCAACTTGACCGCCAAGTTCTGCAATTGCAGATCGAGGTTGCAGCGTTGCGCAATGAGGACGACGCCGCATCCAAGGATCGCCTTGTGGCCCGCGAAAAAGAACTTGGAGACCTGCAAGAACGGTCATCTGAAATGACGGCCAAGTGGCAGGCGGAGCGTGACAGGCTGGAAGGATCACGGGATCTGAAGGAACGCTTGGATCGTGCACGCGCGGAACTTGATATCGCCAAGCGCGAAGGCAATCTGGCAAAAGCGGGAGAGCTGTCTTATGGCGTGATCCCCGACCTCGAAAAACGTCTGGGTGAATCCGACGACAGTGATCTGATGGTCGAAGAGGCCGTGCGCCCCGAACAGATCGCAAGCGTCGTCGAACGCTGGACCGGTGTGCCCGTCGCCAAGATGCTTGAAGGCGAACGCGACAAGCTGTTGCGCATGGAAGATGGACTGCACAAGCGTGTCATCGGTCAGAACACTGCCGTCAAAGCGGTCGCAAACGCCGTGCGCCGTGCGCGCGCCGGACTGGACGATGAAGGGCGGCCTTTGGGCAGCTTCTTGTTTCTTGGGCCAACGGGCGTGGGAAAAACCGAATTGACCAAGGCCGTTGCAGAATTCCTGTTTGATGATGACAACGCCATGGTGCGTTTGGACATGTCTGAATTCATGGAAAAACACAGCGTCAGTCGTCTGATTGGTGCGCCCCCCGGCTACGTCGGTTATGACGAAGGCGGTGTGCTGACAGAGGCTGTTCGCCGTCGCCCGTATCAGGTCATCCTCTTTGACGAGGTCGAAAAGGCGCATCCTGATGTGTTCAACGTGCTGTTGCAGGTGCTTGATGATGGTGTGCTGACAGATGGTCAGGGCCGCACTGTCGATTTCAAACAGACGTTGATCATTTTGACGTCTAATTTGGGAAGCCAAGCGCTGAGCATGTTGCCAGATGGATCAGACGCCGTAGACGCCAAACGTGATGTGATGGATGCTGTGCGGGCGCACTTCCGTCCTGAATTCCTGAACCGTTTGGATGAAACCGTGATCTTTGACCGCCTTGCGCGCGGTGACATGGACGGGATTGTCACGATCCAGATGTCGCGGCTTTTGAAACGGCTTGCGTCGCGCAAAATCAATCTGGCGCTTGATGATGGTGCCCGAAAATGGCTGGCCGACGAAGGGTACGATCCGGTTTTCGGTGCACGTCCGCTAAAGCGCGTGATCCAACGCGCCTTGCAAGACCCGCTGGCTGAGATGCTTTTGGCGGGGGATGTGAAAGATGGCGACACCATTCCCGTGTCTGCGGGAACGGACGGCCTGTTGGTCGGGGATCGGGTAAGCAAATCCAATCGCCAGCCGCCCTATGATGCCGTGGTTCATTAAACCCTCAGACATTTCGGGTCCCTGTGTTAACCTTAGTGCATGGACCCGATTACCATCACGTTTTACGCTGTCGTTTGTGGATGCCTTAGCGTTGTTGCCCCGAGGTTTCCGGGCTTGCCCATCCGTCTTGGCGTCGGTGTGGCGGTCGGTATATTGGCGGCCTCAATCTTACCTTTGATCAAAGACATGATCGGCCCCTACTAACGCAAATGCCCCGACGCGGACCAACCGCGCCGAGGCATCATGTTTTAAGTGATCGTTACCTCTTACATCGGTGGCAAGATTACCGCGTCGATCACATGGATCACGCCGTAAAACTGTCATGGGGTCCGAATCCGCCTTCGCGGAGTTTTTCGACACTATTATAGAAAGAGGGATCGACAGCGCCCCCGACTTTATCACGCTTGATGGTGGGGAAGGCGGAACAGGTGCGGCACCTATGCCGCTGATGGATTTGGTCGGCGTATCGATCCGCGAAGCTTTGCCGCGCGTGTCTGCCATGCGCAACGAACGCGGACTAAAGGATCGGATCCGCATCGTGGCGTCGGGTAAATTGGTGAACCCCGGTGATATCGCGTGGGCGCTGTGTGCTGGCGCTGATTTCGTGACCTCTGCGCGCGGGTTCATGTTTTCGCTGGGCTGTATCCAAGCGTTGAAATGCAACAAGAACACTTGCCCAACGGGGATCACGACGCACGATCCGCGTTTTCAAAAGGGACTCGTGCCATCTGAGAAATACGACAAAGTCGCGGCCTACGCCAAAGGCCTCATTAAAGAAGTCGAAACCATTGCCCATTCCGTCGGTGTGTCGGAACCCCGCAAAATGCGCCGTGATCATGTGCGGATCGTGCAACCTGACGGGACCAGCATTCCGCTGTCGACACTGTATCCGGGCTAAACATTACAGATCACCCGCGCAGATGTGACACGACTTTTAGTGACCTGTGAATTTTGCTCTATATATACAGTCAAGAAATTGAACTCGGAGAGACACCCATGGCCCACCGCTGGAAGAATACGTTTACACGCGCAGACGTCACCCCCGAACCGTTGTGGCTGAACCGCCGCGCGGTGCTTGCAGGTCTGGCGGGCGCTACGACACTTGGCGGAGTTGGATCAGTTGCCGCACAAGAAGCGCTTGAACCCAACACATGGGAACAGATCACGACCTACAATAACTTCTACGAATTCGGCACGGGCAAATCTGATCCCGCCGACAACGCGGGCGATATGGTCACCGATCCGTGGGAGATCACGATTGATGGCATGGTCGACAATCCCGGCACGTTTTCGCTGCAAGACCTGATTGCCGACATGACGATGGAAGAACGCATCTACCGATTCCGCTGCGTTGAGGCTTGGGCGATGGTTATTCCCTGGAACGGGTTTGAGCTTGCTGATCTTCTCAATAAAGCAGGCATCCAGACCGGCGCGACCTATGTCGCATTTGAAACAGCTGTTTTGCCCGACGTCATGCCCGGCGTGCGCCGCAATGTGATTGAATTCCCCTATGTCGAAGGTCTGCGTCTGGACGAGGCGATGCATCCGCTGACCATAATGGCGACCGGGATTTACGATCGCCCGCTTGCCAACCAATCCGGTGCGCCGATCCGTTTGGTCGTGCCGTGGAAGTATGGCTTCAAGTCGATCAAATCCATCGTGAAGATCACTGTCACTAACGAACAGCCACCCACCACGTGGAACAAGATCAATGCCCGCGAATACGGCTTCTATTCTAATGTGAACCCAGAGGTCGATCACCCGCGCTGGTCACAGGCATCGCACCGCACCATCGGTGGCGGTTTGTTTAACAGCCGCGAAGACACGCTGATGTTCAATGGCTATCCAGAGGTCGCATCGCTTTATGACGGTATGGACCTGCGCGAAAATTACTGATGGGAAAACCCTTCGCCATATTTTGCGGTTTGGGTAGCATATTCGGGCTGCTTTGCTGCTTCACTTCCCTCATGCCAGTTGCGCTGACGTCGATCGGCGCAGCTGGCCTAATTCCTCTATTATATAAAGACAGCGTTTTGCTGCCTTTCGTGGCTGCATCGCTTCTGATCATGCTGATGGGTTTGTGGATGATGCGCCGCGCGCGCTGATTACGATTGAAACAAACCATAAACTCACCGTGGGATGACTGACATGCCCTTTCTTTTGCCACCATCAGCCGCAATGTAGGGTGCAATAGCCGCACAGACGCGGCGCATTGAAAGTCCGAAGTCATGTCCGCATTGTCCAAAGTCGTTGATCCTATCAATACGTTCGCGCGCAAAGTGCCCACGTGGCTTGTCTATGTCCTCTACGCTCTGCCGATCCCGTTCTTCTTCTATCTCGCACAGACGGGTGGCCTTGGCGTTGAACCCATCAACGCGCTGGAACGCGAAATGGGAGAGATCACATTGCAGCTTTTGATCATCGGCCTCGCGATCACGCCGGCGCGCAAATACCTCGGTCTGAATTTGTTGAAGTTCCGCCGCGCGATTGGCGTCATGGCGTTTGTCTATGTTGTCGTGCACCTCGGCATTTGGGTGCTACTGGATATGTCGCTGCGCTGGGAACAGATGTGGGGCGATATCTGGAAGCGTCCTTATATCACCATCGGCATGGTTGCCTTCCTTGCGATGATCCCGCTGACAGTCACGTCAAACAATTGGTCAGTGCGCAAACTTGGCGCGGCAAGTTGGCGTAAGATACACAAGCTTGTTTATCCAATCGCAGTGCTTGGGGCCGTGCATTTCATCATGGTCCAAAAAGTATGGGAGGTTGAACCGCTGATGTATCTCACTGTGATCCTCGCGCTGTTGGCGCTGCGTTATATCCCGTCGCGCAAGGCCTGACCAACCGCCGCTGCATGATCAAAAACGCTCTCTATATATAGAGGGGAAAAACCAGCGCACGATTTGACGGAATTTTGCGCTGGTATCGTTTCGCGTCGCTGCTAGCGTCCCGTCATGGATAGACGCGAAACACACAAAGCTACCCTTCTTATAATGTCGCTGTTTATGTTGCAGCCCATGGCGTTCGGCGCGTGGCTTGCGATGATCCCCTATATTAAGGAGACGCTGGCGTTGTCCAAAGGGCAGCTTGCCATTGCGCTGCTTGGAATGCCCATTGCGCTGGTCCCCACGCTTCAGCTGGCCAGTCGCGTGGTTGCCAAGATCGGGCCGCGCAAAACTTTTGCTATATTGCTGCCTATCCAAACAGGTGTGGTGTTGCTGCCGTTCCTTGCGACGTCTGTGCCAACGCTTTTTGTGACTCTTGCGGCGCTAGGTGCGGTGGTCGCGTTTCTTGAAGTGGCTCTCAATACATATGCGGGCCGTCTGGAAAAGGCCGAGGCGCTTAACATCATGTCGCGGTGTCATGGCTTCTGGGCCTTGGGCGTTATGATCGGGTCGTTGCTGGCCACCCAATTGTTTGGCCTTGGGCCGATGGTGGCTGTCTTTCTTATATGTGCAGTGTCGGCGGCACTTGGGATCTGGTCGGGGCTAAGCCTGCCAAAACTGCGGGGGGAAGAAGAGGCCGCAAATGCAAAACCGCGTAAGCTTTCGCAAATGCCCAAGGTCCTTTTTCTGATTTCAATGTTTGTGTTTGCAGTCTCTCTCGCTGAAGGGGCGATGGCGGATTGGGCGGCTGTGTATCTGGCGGAACGGTGGGGCGGTGCTGCCGAAGATGCTGGTATCGCCGTTTCGGTCTTTGCCGGGTTCCTCGCCGCAGGGCGATTCATGGGCGACTATATGAAAGGACGTCTTGGCGCGCGGGGGGTTGCACGTCTGACAGTTGGCCTCGCTCTTATAGGTGTGGCCTGTCTTACGCTCACCACAAGTGTGGCGTTCACCTTTATAGGGTTCTCATTGATCGGCCTTGGCGTTTCGATTGGCTTTCCTTTGGGCATTTCAGCCGCCGCATCGCTTGATGACACCCATGAGGCGCAGAACATTGCGACGATGGCGATGATCGCGATGACCGCATTTCTGTTCGGACCCCCTCTTATCGGGCTCACAGCCGAAGTATTTTCGCTGCGAGTCGCTTTAATGGGCCTTTCCCCGGGCCTGTGCCTCGCATTTTGGCTGACTCGGATCTTTCCCAAGCGGTGAATCACCTCTGAATCCGATGAATCGGCGCCCGACTCGTGTTTATTTTCGCGAGTCACTTCAGAATCTTCGATGAATCACCCCGACTCAAAACGATTCACCTGCGATTCACGACTGAATCGCCGCGACTCTGATGCGCTCTTGGGGGTGACTCTGTGGATAACCCAAAATGTAGTGTTAGCGCCCGCATGCCAAACGTAACAAAATTACGAATGACCCTAGGTCCGACGATACTTTCGGCAAGCAACATGCTGAAAACACGTGAAAAATCGGGAATTTCACAAAAAATGCATTTTCTCGAAAAAAGGGGTTGCGGGTATGGGGCACTAACCGTAGAACCCCTTTAACGGCGACGCACACAAGACGCGGCGCTGACGCAGAACGGACCAGACGGAAGCGGAAACGCAGACAGACGGGAAGGGAAGCAGACTAAAATCAGAGGTTTAATGGGCGGGGCGCGCCAAACAAGTTACGGCGCTTCCAGTCACTTTTGTCTCTACGCTCTTTGAAATCGATAGTTTCTGAAGAGATATGTGGGCGGTTTGGTTCATTCGATGGATCAACCTCTTCATATC
>JABBAI010000036.1 GCA_018608045.1 Octadecabacter sp.
GCTTGCTTGCTGCCAACATCATATCCGGCTTCCCATGCCTCGCGTGCCCCCGGCGTTGGCGGGAACGCGTCGACGTCACCATGGGAGAAATCCACAGGAATTCCATCAATTTTCGCGCCACGCATCTGCGCGTCTAGATGGCTCGTATCTTGCCGTACTTCTTGGCCGGGCGCATTTTCGGCGCCAAGTCCTACAAATTTCTGCTCAAGTGACGTCATGCTAGATCTACCTTCTGGTGCTTGGGGAAAGGAAACCAGAATTTCGCTTCCGAATGTCAGTTCGCGATAACACCGCCTTGCAAGGAGCAAAGGCCGCTTACGCAGTTGCCTGACTCCACAATACGCGCAAACTCAAACGAACGCACGTCGCACACTAAATATAAAACTGACCTGATCTGGACAGATCATATTTTAGGCGTTGAGATGGATCTTTTTCCGAGACACTTCACAGTATTTAAGTGGGTGGAGCCAATTGAATCGAATTGAGATCTCATCAGATCGGTTTCGCGAAACTGTTGGAGGATGATTTTCGACCAAACACGCCCAAGTCTTGGCGTGTCGCTAGGCTGAGGAGTGAATCCCGAAAGTTGGGCCACTCTTAACTCATACTTACTTATTTGATGTCTCGCCTTCGATCAGCATTTCAGCATGTTGCGAAATTTCGCTACGCTTAACACCAATCTGATTCAGTTGATCATTCGACATTGCGCTCAAAACCGACGTCATGCGCGCAATCTTCATGTTCACTCCAAAACGCGTCAAGGCGTCCGAGAACCGACAGAGGGAGAACCGCTCCAAAAGACCGAGGGTATTTGGTGTCGTATTCGTAAAAGCCATTTTCTTATCCTTCGTTGCGCGCGGTGAAGACAACCGCACGTACCTGTTAAAATCTGCATCTATGTCGCAGCCACGCATGGACAATTGACGTCTAAGAGATGCCGCTATGCAAAAAACGCATAGGTAAGAATGGTTTGAGCGAACCGTCTTGCCGGAGATCACGTGCCTACCCAGCGCGAGCGGACTGGACAAATCGCATTTCCGGATGATTAATCGGGTTTTGTATGCAATTTAGTAAATGAGGACTCATGGCCTATCCGGCAATTAAAATCCGTGCACTTCAGGCTTTTGTCGCCGTTTATGAAGAGCAATCGTTCAGCCGAGCAGCGGAACGCGAGAACACGACACAATCAGGGATGTCGACGCAAGTCAAAGGGCTAGAGCTCATTCTTGGGACGCCGCTGCTGATCCGTGAACGCAAGAAATTCATGCTGACCCCCGAAGGGGAAATCGTTTACCAAGAGGCACAAGGTATTTTGCGATCATTAATGGCAACTGAACAGGCCGTGAAGGAGATGCAAGGCAGCGTTGGCGGGGTCGTGCGTTTTGGGATGATCCCGTCGCTGACACGCTCTGCCCTCATTCCAGCACTTGACGAATTTAAAGGCGAATTTCCTGATGTCGAACTGTCCCTGTTGGAAGAATATAGTTATTCCCTGATGCGCCGCGTTTTGGACGGAGAGCTTGATTTTGCTTTGGTGCCATCAACCGAGCTTCCAGCGGGATTGACAGGAAAATTCATCGGGCGCGACCGGGAGATGCTTGTGTCCAGTGCCGCGCAGAACAAAGACACCGCACACCTTCAATCCGTCTCGCTGTCCGCGTTATCCGGCGCACGTTTGATTGTTCCCTCGCGACTGAATGTGCGGCGCAAGCAATTTGACATGCTTTTGAACAACCACGGTATCAAGGTCGCTGAGACACTCGAGATGGACGGTATGCTTGCGACGCTTGAAATGGTTGCCGTGACAGATTGGGTTGCGATCCTACCGTCGGCGATATGTTATCCGGACAAAGGTGGATTGGTGCGGCGTCTTAACCCGATAACGGATCCGCCCATCAGTCTTGATTACGTGTTGGTCGAAAAGGCTGAAGCCGCCCCGCCCCGCGCTGCCAAATTGCTGGCAAAGTGCCTGACCCATCACATTGCGAATATTCTAGCGGACTGGGGCGACACCTTTGATATTGAAAATCGCGAACCCTAGCATTTGAAAATATGATCCTACGGGCCCGTTTTTTGTGAAACCATGAATATAGCAAATGGGGGAAACGGCATGGTTACTGGGATTGTTGGGATTGGGAACATGGGGCGGCCCATGGCAGAGCATCTAAGCGAAATTGGTGAAAAGCTGGTTTTGTGGAACCGCACCGCAGAGAAAGCGCAGGGTCTTTCTGGCAGTACGGTCATGAAAACCCCTCGTGCTGTCGTAGAGTCTGCGGACATCACCATGTCCGTTCTGGCCAATGACGACGCCTTAAACGCCGCCTATCACGCTCCTGGCGGCATGTTGGAAGCTGACCTGACAGGTAAAACGATCGTTGAGTTCTGCACAACGTCCCCGGAAACCGTCCTTGCGTTGGAGCAGGCCGTTGAGGCGCGCGGTGGGTTGTTTTTGGAATGCCCCGTCAGCGGTAATGTTGTCCCTGCCCGTTCTGGTCAACTGATGGGATTGGCGGGCGGCAAACAGGCGGCGTTCGATGCGGCGCAACCTTTACTGGCGAAACTGACCCGCAGGCTCGAACATTTGGGCCCAACAGGATCGGGTGCTGCGATGAAGTTGGCGGTAAACCTGCCGCTCATGGTGTATTGGAGCGCGCTTGGGGAGGCCGTCGGTCTGGCAATGGCAAAAGGTGTCGATCCCGCCCTAGCGCTTGATGTGTTAGTCGATAGTTCTGGTGCCATCGGAGCCGCCAAAAAGCGGGTTCCGCCAATCCTCAGCATGCTAGTCGATCAAGACCCTGGCGTTGTCAGTTTTAGTTTGAAGAATGCAATCAAGGACATGAAGTTGATGGAAGATTTAGCTGTGAGCAGTGGCGGCCCGTCGGGCGTCATCGGTGCAACGCTGGCAAAAGCGCAAGCAGCGGCAGACAGCGGTTGGTCGGAGTATGACAACTCCCTCGTCGGCATTTACGGTCAGAAAGGATCAACCCAATGATTGGTGTAGCACTTCTCGGATATGGTTGGTGGGGGCAGCACATTGCTCGTCGCCTAAAGGATCACCCCGAATTCGATCTGCGTTGTGTGGTCGAACCTGTGACGGCCTTGCATGCAGACATCGAAAGCCTTGGCCTGAATGCCGCACAAAATTATGAAGCCGCCCTGGCCGATCCAGCCGTGCATGCCGTCATCCTGACTTCGCCAAATGATCTGCACGACAGCCAGATTGCACAGGCCGTTGCCGCTGGCAAACACGTATTCTGCGAGAAACCATTGTCATTGTCCGCGGACGGTGCGCGTGCCAGTGTTGTTGCCTGCCGTGAAAATGGGCTCGTGCTGGGGATTGGTCATGAGCGGCGTTTTGAACCTGCCGTCCTTGCGCTGCGAAAAATGCTGGAGGGCGGTGAACTGGGCACAATCATGCATACCGAAATGGCCTTTAGTCATGATAAATTGATCGGATTGACCTCTGACAGTTGGCGTACCACCAAGGCGTTTGCCCCTGCTGCGGGTATGACCCAAATGGGCATTCACCTGACTGATCTTCTGATTGCGATGTACGGGCCCGTAGCGTCCCTACACGCATTTACAGCCGATCGTAGCCTAGGTTGGGAAACCGGCGATGTCGTGACCGTCCAATTGCAATTCAAGGCTGGTATGACGGCCACCTTGCAAGCGATCTTGCACACGCCGCACTTCATTCGCACCCATGTATTCGGAAGTGATATGTGGGTGGAAATTCGCAATGCGACCCATCCCGACACGCCCGGTGGTAAGTCGACGATGGAACGATATCGTAGTATCGATGATACCGAAACCGAGGTGTTCGAATGGACAGACAGCGTAACAGCCAACCTCGAAGCGTTCGGTGCAGCGATCCGCGGCGAGGCGCCTTACCCCTATTCGGATTTCGAATTACTCCATAATATAGAGGTGTTAGATGCAATTGTTTTGTCCGCCGATACTGGGCAATCAGTGCAACTTTAATCGCCAAAGCATCCATCAAGATTTCAAATAGTCACTATTAGCAGCAATAAATTGACCGAATCTGCACGCCGGTCCTAACCTTGTGGAATATCAGGGAGGGACCGGATGTCATCAAATCTGATCAGACATCGCATTTTCGAAGAGCTGCGCGAGGACATCATGTCCTGTGATTTGCAGCCTGGCGAAGAGTTGCGCGAAGTCTCACTGGCCAAGAAATATGGTGTCTCGAAATCTCCGATCCGTGACGCGCTACAGCGGCTTGAATTTGAGGGGTTGGTTGAAATTGCGCCACGGCAAGGCCATCGCATTGCACCGATTTCAATCAAAGACGCCATCGATATTCTAGAATTACGTGAGGTGTTGGAAACCGCAGCTGTGCGCAAAATCGCGACAGACGCCGACCCAATCGACCTTGTGGCGCTAGACGAATTTCGCAAAGCGGATCTGTCATCGCTGCGCGAATTTGCCCGATATAACCGCAATTTCCATGCCAAAATAAACGCGCTTTCAGGAAATGCGCGCCAAGCAGACGTGATGCAGTCGTTAATGGACAACTATGAACGTCTTTGCATCGTGTCCTTGTCATCGCGCCGCCAAGAGGCGCAAGAAATGCACGCGGCACTCGACGATCATAATAAAATTATCGACGCGCTGCAGGCCCGTGATGGTCGTGCAGCTGCCCGACTTTGCGCCAAACATATTCGCAAGTCCCACGTTCAAATTATGCGCGGTTTGGAAAACCGTCCGGTGGTTGCCTAACGATTAGACCCACTCCTGATATCTCACCAGATTCGTTAATCCATTTAGAAGAAAGCACATTATAATGCCTGATCCGACAATCGCCCAATCCAGTACGCATGATATTGTTGTGTCCGGGCAAGGTGTTGGCAAAACGTTTGCCGACGGATCTGTGATTGCCCTGCAGGACGCACATTTCAACATCAAACGCGGGTCTTTTGTGTCGCTTGTTGGCCCATCGGGATGTGGTAAATCTACTTTGCTGCGGCTGATATCCGGGCTCATTCCACCCACATCCGGTGAAATTGCTGTCCACGGCACACCTGTAACGGGTCCGCGCGCTGACATCAGCATGATGTTTCAAAAGGCGACACTGCTTGATTGGCGCACCGCGATCGAGAACGTTTTGCTGCCTACCGAAATCAACGGCACCCCGACCAAGGCGGACAAGAACCGCGCGTTTGATCTGCTGAAACTCGTCGGGCTTGAGGACTTTGCGTTTTCGTTCCCTGCGCAACTATCCGGCGGGATGCAGCAACGGGTTGCCCTCGCACGGCTTTTGCAAACTGGCGCTGATATTCTTTTGTTGGACGAACCGTTTGGCGCGCTTGATGAATTTACCCGCGAACACCTAAATCTGGAATTGATGCGCATTGTTCAGGAGGTCGGGGCAACTGCGTTTTTCGTGACCCATAACATCGCCGAGGCAATTTTCCTCGCGGATCAGGTTGTCGTCATGACATCGCGCCCGGGTCGCATGGCAAAGATCGTCGATGTAGACCTTGAACGCCCCCGCCCCTTGTCCATTCAAACGTCAGTCGAGTTCAACAAACTGGTTGAAGACGTGCGCGAAACGTTGGGCGAAATGTAATGGCAGTGCAAGACGCCATCCCGGCCCCGCAGGCCGTCGAGGACACCGCAGGCACAGTGCGCCGCAAACGGATTTTGCGTCATGCAGGGATTTTCCTCACCCTCATATTGATGTGGGAATTCGGATCACGGATTGGCTGGCTTGACCCGCTGTTTTACCCGCGCCCGTCCAATATTATGCGGTCATTCTGGTTGATCTACTTTCAAAACGGGAACGTCTGGTACCATCTTTACGCAACGATGAGCCTTGTTTTTCTGGGCTGGATCGGCGGATCAATCCTTGGGATTGGCCTTGGCTCATTGGTCGGGTTCAATTCAGTGTTGCGCCGTTTCCTAAAGCCTTACGTGATCGTTCTAGAGGCAACGCCTCGGATCGCGGTTGCGCCGTTGTTGATTGCAGCCCTCGGGTTTGGGGCGAGTTCCAAGATCGCGATCATTGTACTAGTTTGCTTTTTTGCGCCTTTTATTAACACCCTGTCTGGTGTCATGAATGTGGACGAAGACCGCCTTGAACTGTTCCGGTCCATGCGCGCTTCAAAGATGCAGGTGCTGCGCAAACTGGTTTTACCGGATGCGGTTCCGATCATCATGGCGGGCGAACGCCTGGCCCTGACTGCGGCGCTGTCAGGTGCACTGGTGGCCGAATTTATCCAGCGCGACGAAGGCATCGGCTCGCTGATCCTAGTCTACACGCGCAACCTTAATATGGCGTCAGCATTTGCTTGCATCTTCACGCTTACGATCCTTGGGTTCCTTATTTTCAAAGGGATGGAAAAAATTGATTTCTACGTGGCCTTCTGGAAATACGAGGGTGGACGCGAACGGGTCAGTGCCAAGCGGCGCGCTGCGATGGAAGGGCCAGATCATGCATAATAAAAACTCACCCGCCACATTCTGGGTTTTCGAATTCATCTTTCGGGTCTTGCCGCATCTGGTGTTGTTCGCAGTGCTGATCTGGCTTTGGGAGCTGGCCGTCGGCACAGGGTTCATAACGTCCATCATCATCCCCCGCCCCAGCAAAATTGGCGGCGCGATTGTTGAACTCTATATCACTGAGGGCACGATCTATCGCCACTTCTTCATCACCCTGACTGAAGCGGTGGTCGGCTTTCTTATCGGGGCAACAATCGCAATTAGCTTGGCCGTAAGTTCGTCGCTGTCCGAGACATTCAAACGCTACGTGATCCCCTATGCAATCGTGTTGAACGTGACGCCGGGCATCGCCCTAACCCCCGTTATCATTGCGTGGTTTGGGTACGGCATGGGATCGAAAATCGCACTGGCTGCGATTATCTCGTTCTTTCCAATCTTCGTGAACACCCTGACCGGACTTGTGCAGGTCGATGAGGACCGTGAAGAATTGTTTCAATCCTTGGGCGCCACCAACTATCAGGTATTTCGCAAATTCCGCGTGCCAGCCGCACTGCCGTTGATGTTTGCCGGCCTCAAGATTGGTCTGACGACCGCCCTCATCGGGGCCGTCGTTGCCGAATTTGCCCAAGCCACTGACGGCGTTGGTGTTCTGATGAGCCGCTTTTCGTTCCAACTCAACATGGCTGCTTCGCTCGCGACATTGATGAGCATGACGACCATCGGCCTTATCCTATTTTACACAATGGAATTTCTAGACGACCGGATCGTGTTCTGGCGTCGAGAGAACCGTCGCGCGGCTGCGTCACGCGCGCGGGCAAGAGCCTGGAAGAACCAGCTTTGAGAGTGACGCGAAAATCTTTTCCTGGGAGGAAATTAAAATGAAGATGTTTAAAGCAATGATGTTATCGACGGCCCTCGTCGTGACGGCCATGCCAAGCGTAAGTTTTGCGCAGGACGTGACGATTAGTGTGATCAAACCTACACCGCGCTCGGCAGTGTTCTTTCCGCTCGTCGTCGGTGAGGCACTCGGCTATTTCGAAGACGAAGGTATTACGGTTAATCTGCTGCCATCAGATACGTCGATCCCTTACGTCGCATTTGTTCAGAACGGTCAAGCCGATCTTGCGATGCTTGATCCGAACGAAACCATCAACGCGCGTCTTGCGGGTGCAAACATTAACACCGTCTACGAAGTAATGCAGAACGCGCCCGAAGGTATCGCGGTGCTGGCGGGTGGTGATTTCACTTCAATGACCGATCTTGTCGGCACGACGGTCGGCCTCGTGTCTGACCGTGACCGTGCGTTCCTTCAGGCCGCGCTGGATATCTCGGGTTACTCGATCGATGATGTTCAAACAGTTGTACTGGGCGAAAGTGGCCCGACCCTTGCGGCGGCGATCCGTGATGGCAACGTATCCGCAATTTCGGGATCTGTGTTTGACTGGGCCGCGCTTGTGGCCAACGGGATTGAAATTGATACCGTGACACCCGAGGAACTGCTTGCCAGCCCTGCAAACACGCTGGCCATGAATGCCGACATGATCGAAGAAAGTCGCGATGCCATGGAAGGGTTCTTTCGCGCGTGGTCCAAGGGCATGCACGTAGGCGCAACCAACCCTGACGCGGTTGAGGCGATGCTGCGCAAAGCTGTCCCAGAAGAATGGGAAGTCGAAGCCGCTGGTATGGGTCTGTTTCAGGGCGTTCTGCCGATGAACATTTCCACGACCGAACGCATGGGCGATATGCAAGCTGACGTTTGGACCAGCGTGCAGCCGCGCATGGTGTCATCTGGTGCCATTGCAGAGGCGGTTGATGTGTCAACGTTCCTGAATGACACCTACATCGAAGCAGCCAATAATTTTGACAAGGCCGAAGTCGAAGCCGATGCCGCCGCGTGGCTTGCTGCGAACTAGTAAGCAGTAGCGACACGATGCACGATCGCCGCCGCCGGATTCATCTGGCGGCGGCATTCATCACCAACCCCATTTAACAGGACGAACATTCATGACCCATTCCACAATTGACACCCGCAAAATGGGTGATGCCGTGAACCGCTACGGACCAACTTCTGCGCGCCCTGCCCCTGCTAACCCCGGCCGTCTGTCGACATTGACGGTAGATAGCCACGCCCATGTCGTCATTCCTGCAGCCGCCAAATACATGATGCCTCATGTCGATCCACAACGGATTGCGATGGTGAAATATGCCAATGACGAAACCAATATGGTCAATAACCAGCAGGAAAAAGATCGCGGCCCTGTCGCCATGCAGGATGTCGAAGACCGGATGCGTGTGCTAGATGCCCAAGGCATCAATATGCAAATCGTCGCCCCGCCCCCGCCGCAGTGTTACTATCAATCCGCGATTGACCATGCCGCCGTCGCCAGCCGCATTGTCAACGATGGAATGGCAGAATGGGTTGGTCATAATCCTGATCGGTTCGCTGGATTGGGCACGGTGCCCCTGCAAGACCCCGAGGAATCCGCCACAGAACTTGAACGTCTTATGGGTCTTGGCCTCAAGGGCGTAATGCTTCTGACCAACATGGACAGCGAAGAAATTAGCGCGGATCGGTTCCGGCCTTTTTGGAAGAAAGCGGAAGAACTTGGCGCGATCGTTATGATCCACCCGAATGGCTTTACCGAAGGTGCGCGGTTCTCTGAGTATTATTTCCAGAATGTGATCGGCAACCCGCTCGAGACAACGACAGCACTACACTACATCATTTTCAACGGTCTTCTACGCGACATGCCCGACCTCAAGATTTTTGCAGTGCATGGCGGCGGGTATCTTCCATCATATGCGGGCCGGATCGATCACGCATGGGGTGCGCGCAAAGATTGCGAAGCGTCTTTGCCCGAAAAGCCATCTACGTATCTTAAGAAGGTCTGGATCGACAGCGTCGTCTTTACCGGTCACCAGCTTGAATATCTTGTAGCGCAATACGGCGCCGACAAAGTCATTATGGGCAGTGATTATCCCTTCGACATGGCCGACTATGACCCCGTTGAACATATTGTCAGCTCAAATCTATCAGACGAAGATAAGGCGAAGGTTGCAGGCCTGACGGCCAAGAAACTTTTTGGTCTAGGATGAACGTAGAAAAGGACGCGCTATGACAGTTGGCATTATCGGTCTTGGAATTATGGGCAGTGCCTATGCAGCAAACCTACTGTCAGCTGGAATCAAGGTTGTGGGGGCGGACCCCGCAACCTTGGGCCGCGAACGGCTTGAGGCTGCGGGCGGTGAAACACGCGAAACAGTCGGCGCTTGGGTGGCCGATTGTGACCTGATCATAATCGCTGTCGCCTCAACCACGGCACTGGCAGCAGTGTCTTGGACTTTGGCCGAATTTCTTAAACCCGATCAGGTGGTGATGGAAACCGGAACCTTCGCCATGGCGGATAAACTGGCGGCAAAAGAAGCGGTTGAAACGGGTGGCGCGATCTTGCTGGATACACCGGTAAGTGGCACGGGTATTCAGGCGGCAAAGGCCGACCTTGTCATCATGGCATCGGGCCCTGAAACCGCAATAGAACACGCGCGCCCTTTTATGGAACACCTGTGCCACACGATCATGATCGCAGGTGAATTTGGCGCAGGGTCAAAGCTAAAATATGTCGCCAACCACGCTGTCGCGCTGCATAATTGTGCCGCTGCTGAAACGCTGCATTATGCAGATGCGTTGGAATTGGATCGCGACGTGGTATATCGACTACTGTCCAAAGGTGCGGGCCAATCCAAAATGCTGGACTTGCGGATGCCCCTGATGATTGCGGGGGAATACACCCCTGCAACGGCCCACATGGCGATGTTTGAGAAAGATCTTTCGATCATTGGCGCTGATATCCGTGCGCAAGGAATCTTAACGCCGATGTTTGATGCGGTGTCCGCGATGTATGACAAGTGTTGGACGACACTGCCGCAGAACTATGACACCGCCGCTGTGTTCGAAGTGTATCGCGATTTAGACAACAAAAAATGACCCCCGTTTCGGGTTCAATGCGCGTGCTAGATGCCTCGTTTTGCTAACCACTTTGACAAAACTTAACACGGCGCAAACCTTTGCCGCCCTCGTCTGTCTTGTGGCGGCAATTATTGTGGCTTTAACATCTGATGCGTCCTTACAGGTCCTCGCGATATCTGTGGCGGGGATCACATTGTTCGCCACCCGCAGCCTACCTGAAGCAACAACGGCCCTCATTATCTTTCTGGCCTTCCTCGCGATTGGCGCGGCCCCACCAGAGGTCATATTCTCTGGCTTTGCGGCAAGTGGGTTTTGGTTATTGGTTGGGGGGTTGGTGATCGGAACCGCCATTACATCTTCGGGGTTGGGCGATCAAATTGCACAGCGGGCTTTTGCAAGCACGGGCAGGTCATACACACGTGCCGTTTGGGTTTTATCAGTGTCGGGGCTGGCAATGGGCGCCTTGGTGCCATCGGCCATTCCACGGGTGATTGTGATGATGCCCATAACGCTGGCATTAGCCAAAGCAATGGGGCTGACCCCCGGATCGCGCGGGCATACGGGTTTGTTGATGACCTCTGCGATGATGATACTGGTGCCCACTTATGCCTTTCTGACGGCCAACCTGCCTACGATTGTAGAAATGGGTGCGATTGAAATCTTGTACGGCGAACACATGACGTACGGCGCGTATTTCGTGCAAAATGCGCCGATCAATATCCTTCGATTTTTCGTATTGGTGGCTTTGCTTTTGGCCTTTGGGCGTGGAACGGATGGGGTGAACAACGACGCCCACCCTTTTGTAAAGGAACAGGCATTAACACGCGAACAATGGCGCCTTTTGGGTGTGCTGATCTGTGCCATTGCACTATGGGCCACGGACGTCTGGCATGGGATCCCTCCAGCATGGGTAGCCCTCAGTGCGGCGATGGTCCTTCTTTTACCGTCGCTCAAGGTCTTTCCACCGCAAGCAATGAAAACCGAAATCGACTTTTCAGTCGCGTTCTTGATTGCCGCCGTTTTCTGTATCAGCGCTGTCATGAACGAGGTCGGGCTTGGCGGACAAATCGCTGAAATTGTGGCGCCCACACTCCTCCTTGGACAGGGCAGTAGCCTCTGGGATTTGGCGGCCATCACTGGATTCTCATCTGCGCTGTCACACCTGACCATCGCCCCCGCGACACCAATCGTGCTGGCACCCCTCGCCGCCTCCATCAGTGAGGCCACGGGTTGGTCCATCACAACAGTCGCGATGGCCCATAACATCGGGTTCTCCACCACGATCTTGCCCTTTCAATCCCCTCCATTGCTGATCGGCATCGCTTTGGCGCAGATTCCGGTTGGCGCGCTCACCCGTTTATGTGTTGTATCAGCCATCGTAACATCCTTTCTGGGTATCCCTCTCACTTGGGTTTGCTGGGTCTGGTTGGGTTTGATTTAGGGACACAGGGCGAGAGGTCATTTTGCAATGTTGACAGATGCAACGCTGTTCTGGGTCGTGGCTTTGGTTGCGTCGTTATGCGTGGGCGCAGGCAAAGGCGGCTTGCCAATGGTCGCCATCCTGAGCGTACCTATATTGTCGTTAGTCATGTCCCCTATGCAGGGCGCCGCGTTGTTATTGCCCGTTTATTTGATCAGCGATGTTTATGGCATCTGGCTCTATAGCAGGTCATTTTCACGTCGTAACCTTGCCATTCTCATCCCCGCTGGCGCCATTGGGATTTTCGCAGGCTGGTTCTTGGCGGGCGACACTGACGAAAACGTGGTTCGCGTCATTATTGGCTGCGTCGGTTTGACGTTTTTGGCAATGCGCCAACGCCAGCGTTTCATGGGCACCACTACCGTTGCCAAACGCGCCGATGTCCCGCGCGGCATAATCTGGGGCAGCCTGTCCGGGTTTACCAGTTTTGTCTCCCACGCGGGCGGTCCGGCGTTCCAGCTGTATGTCTTGCCACAACAGCTTCCAAAAATGGTGTTTGCTGGAACATCGACCATCCTGTTTGCAACCATCAACCTGATGAAAGTACCTCCCTACTTCGCGCTGGGTTTGATCGATTGGGGCGATACACGTACCATGATGATCCTGTCCTGCGTGGCGATTTTGGGGGTATGGGTCG
>JABBAI010000159.1:0-3648 GCA_018608045.1 Octadecabacter sp.
AGGAATTTTGGGGCAACTGGATGGTCAAAGAACTCGATGAAATTGTCGCGCGTGACCAGATGCAGGCCCCCGGCAGACGAGGTCGCGTATATGCGCGCGATCCTGCACGAACAGACCCGCAAAGTGAATAAAATTCGCGACACTCACGCCACGTCGCACGGGGATTTCCACAGTGAAAACATGATGCTAGGTCCAGGTATGACCTATGGATTTGATTTCACCGAAGCCCGCGCAAAAATGGCCGTCTATGATGTCGTGGATTTCCTGAAATGCGACATTTACCGCGACACGCCCGTGGATCAGATCGATGAAGCGGGCATCACCAAGACCCATCGCGACATGTTTTTCAAAGGCTATAAACACAAGATCGACAAAGATGTTTTGAACGTGTCCCTGCGCGGTCGCATGTTGCTGGATTGGGTGTCCATCACCCGCAACAGCCACGCTAAAATTCGCGCCGACCGGATCCTCTACCGCAAACTGAAATCCCGCCTCGATATCGCATTTTCGAAGGCTTAATTCAGCACGACCCCTGCGCGGTTAACGGCAAAACCATGCCCCTGACCGTCATCACAGCGAACTCCAGTCATGGCCATGTCACAGGTAAAATCAAAGAGAGACCATTGCGATCCGTAACTGATTTTGCCCAAAGGCGCGGGCCAAAAGACGTCCCCGTGACAGGTCCAACGGGCAACCGGACTTTGTCCATGCGTCAGGATTACCGTACGGGTGCGATCCAGATCGCAGGTGGGATCATCGTCGCCATAGTCGGGCGGCAAATCCCAATCAGCAGCGAACACAAGGCAGACCATTGGAACCTCGTCCAAGGATTGCGCATTATACAGATCAACGTAACAGCGGATGTTGCCGCTCGGGCTTGAAAACCCTGCCGCCAGCGCAGGGCTGGCGAACAGGCAGGCCATAATCAGGGCATTAAGCGCCGTCAGCATTCTTGCGAATGGTCTCGTTCTTGGGGTCATAGGGGCTGTCCTGCACAACTTCTGCGTCCCACAGTTCGCGGAAAATCCGCACCTTAACCTTGGTGCCGACCACTGCCAACTCGGGCGACAGATACCCCATGCCGATGGATTTCCCAAACGCTACGGAATACCCGCCCGACGTGAGGCGCCCGACCTTTTTACCATCCAAAACCAGCGCCTCGTGGCCCCAAGGATCGGCATCCGCAGGCCCGTCAATCAGCAACGTCACACATTTGGATCGCACACCAATTTTCACCATCGCATCCTTGCCATGGAAGTCCTTTTCAAGGTCCACAAACCGCGGCAAATCGGCTTCAAGCGGGGTCGCATCACGGCCCAATTCATTGCCAAAGGCGCGGTATGATTTTTCCTGCCGCAGCCAGTTTTGCGCCCGTGCGCCCACTAGTTTCATACAAAACGGCTCGCCCGCTTTCTCAAGCAAATCAAATAGATAGTTCTGCATTTCCATCGGGTGATGAAGCTCCCAACCCAACTCACCCGTGTAGGCCACGCGGATCGCGTTCACGGGGCACATGCCCAGTTCGATCTGTTTGGCGGACAGCCATGGAAAGTTCTTGTTGGTCAGCGCAGTTTCAGGATCGGGGTCACTAATCACGGCCTGCAAAACGTCGCGCGACTTCGGCCCCGCAATCGCAAAAACGCCCCACTGCGTCGTGACGTTCTGGCATTCGATACGGCCAAATTCAGGTTCTTTGTCTTCAATCGCCTTGCGCAGGAAATCTGCGTCATAATCCGTCCACGCACCCGCAGACACGAGGTAAAAGGACTCCTCGCCCGTGCGCACAATGGTATATTCGGTGCGCGTCGTCCCGTGCGCGGTCAGCGCATAGGTCAGATTGATGCGGCCCACACGGGGCAACTTGTTGGTGGTAAACCAATCCAGAAACGCCGCCGCACCCGGCCCCTTAACCACATGCTTTGTGAACGCCGTCGCATCGATCAGGCCAACGCCCTCACGGATCGCTTTGGCTTCGTCGACAGCATGCTGCCACCACGCGCCACGTTTGAACGACCGCCCGTCATGGTCAAAATCATCAGGCGCATCGACGGGTCCAAAATAATTCGGGCGCTCCCATCCATTCACGAACCCGAACTGTGCACCACGCGCCTTTTGGCGGTCATAGGCCGGGGCCGTGCGCAATGGGCGACAGGCGGGGCGTTCTTCATCAGGATGGTGCAGGATATAGACGTGATCGTAACATTCTTCGTTTTTGCGCGCGGCAAATTCCGTCGTCATCCAGTCGCCGTAGCGTTTGGGATCCAGCGACGCCATATCAATCTCGGCCTCGCCCTCAACCATCATCTGCGCAAGGTAATAGCCCGTGCCACCCGCAGCCGTGATCCCGAAGGAAAACCCTTCGGCCAGCCACATATTGCGCAATCCGGGCGCAGGTCCGACCAGCGGATTACCATCAGGCGTATAACAAATCGGGCCGTTGAAATCGTCCTTCAGACCGCTTTCCTCACAGCTCGGCATGCGGTGGATCATCGCCATATATTGTTCTTCGATCCGCTCAAGGTTGAGCTGGAACAAATCCGCACGAAAACTGTCCGGAACGCCGTGTTCAAACACCGCAGGCGCGTTCTTTTCATAGACACCCAAAATCCAGCCACCACGTTCTTCGCGCACATAAGATTGCGCATCCGCATCACGGATAACAGGGTGTTCAGGATTGCCCGCTGCGCGATATTCAACCAGCGCAGGATCTTGATCCATAACGATAAATTGGTGCTCAACAGGGATCGCTGGCATCTTGATGCCCAGCATTTTCGCCGTGCGTTGCGCATGGTTGCCCGACGCGGTCACAACGTGTTCAGCGGTGATAACAATCTGTTCGTCAGACGGCACCAGATTGCCGCCCTTTTCGACCATCTTGGTACACGTCACCTCCCAGGCTTCACCATTCCAATTAAACGCATCCGCCTGCCATTTGCGCACAATTTCGACGCCGCATTGACGTGCACCTTTGGCCATCGCCATCGTCACATCGGCAGGGTTAATATATCCGTCCTCGGAATGATAAATCGCACCCTTAAGGTCGGAGGTTTCAATCAACGGCCAGCGCGCCTTGATCTCGTCTGGTGTCAGCCATTCCACGGGCACGTCGCAGGTTTCAGCGGTGGACGCGTACAACATGTATTCTTCCATGCGTTCGTCCGTCTGGGCCATGCGCAGGTTACCGACAACGGCAAAACCCGCGTTCAACCCCGTCTCAGCCTCTAGCTGCTTGTAAAAATCGACTGAGTATTTGTGGATATGCGTCGTCGCAAACGACATGTTGAACAGGGGCAACAATCCCGCGGCGTGCCATGTGGACCCGCTGGTCAGCTCATCGCGTTCCAGCAACATCACATCGTCCCAGCCCGCTTTCGCGAGGTGATATGCAATCGACGTGCCAACGGCGCCGCCGCCGACAACCAGTGCTTTGACATTCGTTTTCATGACGCCGACTCCCTAATGCTTTGGCACAAATTGCCCCAATCACACGCGTCGCGCGAAACCCACCCGACCCCAAATCAATCAAAACCGACCATGTCTGCCATTATATCCCGATCAGGGGGTTGCAGCGGCCTAGATGCCGTTACGGCAACCCCGTTCAACCAATGGAAGAACCTGTAGCATTTACAAAGTGTTAACTTGTGAGGC
>JABBAI010000159.1:3748-12412 GCA_018608045.1 Octadecabacter sp.
CCGACCTGTTGGTGCGCGGTCTGAAAATGACTTTATGCGGTTTTCAACAATGGGACCTAGCTAAGGTCCCTCGGTAACGCATGGTGCGGCGGGTTCGCCGCGCCCCTACAACATCGCCGGAACAACAAGGTCTGGCGGGCGATGCCCGTCGTCAAACGTCTTGATATTCAACAAGACTTTCTCCCCCATCTCTATGCGGCCCTCAACTGTGGCCGATCCCATATGGGGCAGCAACACCACGTTTTTCAGCTCTCGCAGACGCGGGTTCAGGTCGGTGCCGTTCTCATAGACGTCCAGTCCAGCACCCGCGATTTCGCCTGCGCGCAGCATCCGCGTTAAAGCGTTTTCATCGATCACTTCGCCGCGCGCCGTGTTCACGATCACCGCATCGGGTTTCATCAACTTCAATCGCCGCGCGTTCATCAAATGGAACGTCGCAGGGGTGTGCGGGCAATTGACGGAAATGATATCCATTCGCGCCACCATCTGATCCAAAGATTCCCACCACGTCGCATCCAGCGCATCTTCGACCTCTGGGCGCAGGCGTCGGCGGTTGTTATAATGGATCTGCATCCCGAACGCGCGCGCCCGTTTGGCCACCGCCTGCCCGATCCGTCCCATTCCCAAAATTCCCAAACGTCGCCCCGCGATCCGCCCGCCCAGAAGGGCGGTGGGCGCCCAACCGTCCCACGATCCTTCCTGCATCTCCGCCAAACCTTCGGGAATGCGCCGCGTGACAGCCAAAATCAGCGCAATCGCCATATCGGCCGTGTCCTCGGTCACAACGCCGGGGGTGTTGCTGACCAGAATGCCGCGCTGTCGGGCGGTTTGGACGTCAATATGATCAACCCCCGCCCCGTAACTCGCGATCAGCTTGAGCCTCTCCCCCGCTTGGCCGATGACCCCTGCGGTGATGTCATCCGTGACAGTCGGCACCAGCACATCGCAAGTTTTCATGGCCGCAACCAGCTCGGCTGGTGTCATCGGGGTGTCGTCGGTTCGCAGGGTTACATCGAACAATTCACGCATCCGCGTTTCAACTGCATCGGGCAACCGTCGCGTGACGGTAACACTTAGGCGTTTGCTTAGCATGAATTGGCTCCCCTCGCTTGCCCGAACCGGCGTTGCATGACAGTTTGCGTGCAAAGGTCCGGTGGCACAAGAACCACCAGCAAAAATGCACAGACCAAACGAGGGCAGTATTATGAAAATGAACCGCGCACGCGCTGTATGTATCGCTGTTGTGATGGCATTTGGTGCCCCCGTAACCGCACAAGAAAATGTGACCGCAATCATCGCCGTCCAAGGCGAGCGCGGCCCTGTTACGAATTTGCCGATGCCGCGCTACGTGTCGCTTAAGGCGAACGAAGCGAATGTACGTCGCGGCCCATCCCTGTCCCACCGGATTGACTGGATTTTTGCCCGCCGTGATATGCCCTTGCGTGTCGTCGGTGAATACGGCCATTGGCGCCGCGTTGTGGACCGCGAAGGCATGGGCGGCTGGGTGCATTATTCTATGCTGTCGGGCAATCGCACGGTCATCATCGACCACGACCTTCTGACATTGCGCGGCCAGCCTATTCCAAATGCCACCGAAGTGGCGATGCTGGAACTCGGCGTGATTGCGGACCTTGGCGAATGCATTGCCGATTGGTGCCGCCTGCGCGCAGACGGTTACCGTGGCTGGGCGCCCAAATCATCCCTGTTTGGCGTCGCCCCGGATGAGCTTCGCGACTGATCTAAGCCGCCAATCCGCGCCCCTTTAACAACGCCGTCGCATCGGGCATGGACCCGCGGAATTTTGTGTACAGCGTCGCCGCATCATCAGACCCGCCAGCGGACAGAATGAACTCTTCCAGCTTTTTGGCCATGGTGGGATCGAACGGGCCGCCATTTTCCTCAAACGCCTGGAACGCATCCGCGTCCATCACCTCGGACCACATGTAACTGTAATAACCGCACGAGTATCCATCACCGGCAAAGACATGGGCGAAATGCGGCGTTGCGTGGCGCATCTGGATGGCATGGGGCATCCCGATATCTTCAAGAACTTCCGCCTGCTTTTGCATCGGATCAGCGGGTGCATCTTCGGTTTCATGAAACGCCAGATCAACCAGCGCAGACGCCACATATTCCACCGTGGAAAAGCCCATATCGTAAGTCGCAGCCCCCAACATGCGGTCCAACAGATCGCGCGGCATCGGTTCACCGGTTTCGGCATGCACCGCAAATTCTTCCAGAACTTCAGGGACTTCCATCCAGTGTTCATACAGCTGGCTCGGCAATTCCACGAAATCACGCGCCACGGATGTGCCTGAAATCAGCTCATACGTCACATCAGACAACATCTGGTGCAACGCATGCCCGAATTCGTGAAACAGCGTGCGCGCATCGTCATAGGACAACAACGCAGGCGCGCCTTTTGACGGTTTGGCAAAGTTGCATACGTTGATCACTTGGGGGCGAATATCACCCGCCAGTTTCTGCTGGGACCGCATCGCACTACACCACGCGCCCGACCGTTTTGAAGACCGCGCAAAGTAATCCCCGATGAACACCGCCATGTGCTTGCCGTCGCGTGTGACTTCCCAAGCGCGGCAATCCTCGTGATACATCGGCGCATCAATCGGCGTAAATTCCAGCCCAAACAGGCGGTTTGAACAGGCGAATGCCGCGTCGATCATCTTATCAAGCTGCAAGTAAGGCTTCAGCTCTGCCTCATTCAAATCATGTTCCGTTGCGCGGCGTTTTTCACTGTAATAGCGCCAGTCCCAAGGCTCCAACGGGCCTTGTTCATCATCGTTGTGCATCATCGCCTGAAGAACAGTCGCATCCGCCAGCGCGCTCGCCTTGGCGGGTTCCCAAACCTGCATCAACAATGCGCGCACCGCGTCAGGCGTCTTGGCCATTTCGGTTTCCAGCTTGTAGTCCGCGAAGGTATCATAGCCCAGCAAATTGGCCCGTTCCGCCCGCAATGACAGCGTTTCAGCGGCGATATCGCGGTTGTCGGTCTCACCGCCCATGGCCCCGCGCGACGTCCATGCCTCATAAGCTTTCTGACGCAAATCGCGGCGTGGTGAAAACTGCAAAAACGGCACAATCAAGGACCGAGATAACGTCACAACCGGCCCGCGCGCCTTCTTGTCTTCCCCCGCAGCTGTCGCCGCTTGAATGACAAAATCTGGCAGTCCCGTTAGATCATCCAGCGGCATAAACCACTCTCGTTCGTCCGCCAAAAGGTTCTGTGTGAACCGAGTACCCAACACGCTAAGCCGCTGTTTCACATCCGCCAAACGATCCGCCGCATAGCCCTCAAGCTCCGCACCGGAACGAACGAAATTGCGGCGCACCAACATCAACACACGTTGCTGTTCATCGTTTAGATCCAGCGTGTCACGAGCGGCCCAGATCGCCTCAATCCGCGCAAACAATTCCGTGTTCGCCGTGATTTCGGATGAATAAGCCGACAGCATTGGCGAAAAGTCCCGCATCAACCCTTCGCGCACATCGTTGCTGTCTGCTCCTGCCATGGCAAAGAACGGCGCCAACGCCTTTTCCAGCGGCGTATCGGCCATCGACAACGCCTCAATCGTGTTGGCAAACGTCGGGTCAGACCCATCACAAATCGCAGCAATCGCAGCGCGGCATTCCTCCAAAGCGGCCTCAACCGCAGGCGCGAAATGTTCGTCCTTGATCAGATTGAAGGGGGGCAATTCGAACGGAGTGTCCCAAGTGTCGCGCAGCGGATTTGTCATTAAAATCTCCTTTGAAACTAACGTAGGCCTGCGCGCGGGTGGCTACAACCGGAGTTCGGGAAATGCCTGTTCTAGATCAGCCGCAAACAGGGCAATCCGCGCGAGGTTTCATCGAAATTGTCCGTGTTTCCGCATAAAGCGCATCATAAATCAGCATCCGCCCCCGCAACCCTTCCCCCGCGCCCGTTAACGCTTTGACAGCCTCAACCGCCATCATCGCCCCAAGGACACCGGGCAGCGGGCCAAGAACACCACCCTCAGCACAACTTGGTACCAAAGATCGATCAGGAGCTTGTGGAAAAATACATTTATAACAAGGCGTTCCCTGCTTTGGATCGTACAGGCTGATCTGGCCTTCCCACTGGGTCAACGCCGCTGAAATCAACGGAACACCCGCCTTGGCACAAACCTCGTTCACCAAATACCGCGCCTCGAAATTATCCGTTCCATCCAACACAAGATCGTAGTCGTTAACCAATTCGGCGGCGATAACGCGGTCCAATTTGCGGGTGTAGGGTTTCACAGTGACATATGGGTTCAGGGCGGTTATCGCCTCAGCTGCGGAGTGTGCTTTGGACATCCCGATGCGCGCATCCGTGTGGATGATTTGCCGTTGCAGATTGGAATTGGCGACCGTGTCGTCATCAATCACCCCGATTGTGCCAACCCCCGCCGCCGCAAGGTATTGCAATGCAGGCGCCCCCAAGCCCCCCGCGCCGACCACTAGCACGGACGCGTCCTTCAACGCTTTTTGCCCCGCGCCACCGATTTCGCGCAGCACAATGTGGCGCGCGTATCGGTCCAACTCCGTGTCGGTAAAGGGTCCCGCATTTTCGGGTGGTTCATAGTTGAAAGACGGCGCGCCGCTCGCCCTCGCACGCACGCCGTGCAGCAAATGAGAATACCCCCAGCCCAACAATCCAGCCACAATGATAAATATCCACAGCGCTGGCTCTCGCCCTGTGTTCTCCCGCAGGGGGTGTCCGTCGGGTAAAACAATGTGCATCGCGACGACCGCGATCATCAGCAACGCGACCATCATGAACCGCACAGCACGCGGTACGCCAATCGCCCAACCCACGCCCCACAGCACGCCGGCCATGGATAAAACGATGATCATTTCACGCTCCTAAAAATCAGGTTCCGGTGGACCCAAATCCCGCCGCGCCGCGCACGGTGTCATCCAGTGGTCCGATATCGAACGTAGCCTGCACAACCGGCGCGACCACCATCTGCGCAATCCGCATACCATGCGTAATCTCAAACGGCGCATCCCCGCCATTTTGCACGATCACGCCCAACGGGCCGCGGTAATCGCTATCAATGGTGCCCGGACTGTTGGGCAACGTGATCCCGTGTTTCAACGCCAATCCCGACCGAGGACGAAGCTGCACTTCATACCCCTCAGGCGCCGCGATCCGAAGCCCGGTGGGGATCAGCGCGCGAGCACCAGGTTGAAGCGTAACACTTTGATTATCCGTAAATATCGCACGGATATCAGCCCCCGCCGCACCCGACGTTTCATAGGTAGGAAGGCCGAAGCTCTGGTCTGCATCTTCCATCCATTCAACCCGAACTGTGACCATTATGACAAAGCCTCAGCGATGCGCGCCGCCAGCTTTTGGGCCACCTGATCCTTGCCCATACGCGGCCAATCCTCCGCACCTGTCGCACTGATCAAGGTCACGTCATTTTCTGCGCCGCCCATGATCCCCGTTGCCGGCGATACGTCGTTGGCAATAATCCAGTCGCAGCCCTTACGTTTGCGTTTTGCCGTCGCATTTTCGATCACGTTCTGCGTCTCGGCCGCAAAGCCGACGACCAATTTCGGGCGATTGTCAGATCCGCACACTGTCGCAAGGATGTCTGGATTCTCTGCAAACTCCAAAACGGGCAACCCGTTGCCATCTTTCTTAATTTTCTGATCCGAAGCGTTCGCCATGCGCCAATCGGCAACGGCCGCCGCAAACACGCCTACGTCCAAATCCGTTAACGATTGCACCGCGTTCAACATCTGTGCTGCCGTCTGCACAGCCACCACTTCAACGCCCACCGGCGCGGCCACATCTGCTGGCCCCGTCACAAATGTCACTCGTGCGCCTAGCGCAAGCAACGCCCGTGCAATTGCCGTGCCCTGCGCGCCTGATGACCGGTTCGCGATGTAGCGTACGGGATCAATCGGTTCATGTGTTGGCCCCGACGTGACGAGGATATGTTTCCCTTTTAGCGGGCCGTCATTCACCGCAGCTTCAATCGCACCGATGATTTCCATCGGTTCCGCCATACGGCCAAACCCAAATTCACCACAGGCCATGTCGCCTTCATTAGGGCCGCACGTCAAAATACCATCTTTTTCTAAAGTCGCTAAATTGCGCTGCGTCGCCGCATGCTCCCACATCCGGACATTCATGGACGGCGCAATCAACACACATTTGTCCGTCGCCAACAGCAACGTCGACGCCAGATCATTGGCCAATCCAGCAGCCATCTTAGCCATCAAATCCGCCGTCGCAGGGGCCACGACCACAAGATCAGCGGCGCGGCTCAATTCGATATGGCCCATTTCGGATTCATCATTCAGATCGAACAGATCTTGGTAAACCTTCTGCCCCGCGAGCGCTGAAACGCTTAGCGGAGTGACAAATTCTGTCGCAGCAGAGGTTAACACAGGCACCACATCATGACCGCGTTCGCGCAAACGTCGGATCAAATCCAGTGATTTGAACGCCGCAATGCCGCCGCCAATGATTAATAGAATTCTCTTGCCCATCGGACTCATCCCTTGGTTCACCGACCAAAGACTAGGCGCACGGCCACAAAAGGGCCAGACACGAAAATGCCGCCCCGATCAGGGCGACATTTCAAATTTTATGTATATTACAGCAGGAAGTGGTGTACTTCTTTGCTCTGCCCTTCGAGGTTTTTGCGCATTTTCCCAAATGCGGCGGCCTCAAGCTGGCGGACCCGTTCTTTGGACAGCCCCAATTCACCACCAAGGCTTTCCAACGTGCGCGGCTGATCACGCAACTTGCGCTCGCGAACGATGAATTGTTCGCGGTCATTCAACGACGACAACGCTGTCAAAAGCCACTGGCGCAAAGTGTCTGTATCATGTGAATTCTCAACAGTTTCAGACGCTTGATCGCTTTCATCTTCCAACGCATCAATCCATTCACGCCCTTCGTCTTCGCTCGATTGGGTGGCGTTCAGGGAAAAGTCGGACCCGCTTAATCGGCCTTCCATCATCTCGACGTCATGCAGCGGCACACCGACTTCTGTCGCGATTTTCTGGCGCATATCGTGACGATCCAAGACCTCTCCGCGCGCTTGTGCTTCCCGTTCCAGACGGGCCTGAACCCGACGAAGGTTAAAAAACAGTGATTTTTGCGAAGATGTGGACCCAGTTCGAACCATCGACCAGTTGCGCATCACATGATCCTGAATGGACGCTTTGATCCACCAAACAGCATACGTCGAAAACCGCACACCGCGATCGGGATCAAATTTGTCCGCCGCCTTCATCAATCCCAAAGACGCCTCTTGGATTAAATCATTCATCGGGGCGCCGTATCTTTTGAATTTCGACGCCATTGAAATCGCCAAGCGCATATACGCTGTGATCAACCGGTGAAGCGCTTGCTCATCGCGTTCATCACGCCATGCATACGCCAGTTTCAATTCAGTTTCTGCGTCCAGAAGTTCTGCTTTCATCGCTGTGCGCGAAAGGCTCTGGTCATAACGTCCATCAAAGGCCATGTTGGTTCCCCCTAAATCTGTCGTGGCAGTGCTTTGCTTTTTGTTCTGTATTAGATACGTGTCGTTAATCCCTCCGGATCATAGAAAGTTTCCACCGTGCCCTTGCCCTCCCTCACTCTTGTCTTAGGCGGCGCTGCATCCGGGAAATCAAAATATGCGGAAACCCTTTGTTTTCAAACGGAAAAATTACGTGTCTATATTGCCACTGCGCAGGCCTTCGATGATGAAATGCGCGCAAAAGTTTCTGATCATCGTGATATGCGCGGGGCGAATTGGTTAACAATCGAAGCCCCGATCGATGTCTCGGCCGCCCTATCAGATCGCTCACCCTCCGAAATCGTCCTGCTGGATTGCGCGACCCTTTGGTTATCCAATGTGCTACTCGCGGACATGGATGTGGAAAAAGCATCGGACAGTTTCCTCGCAGCCCTCATCGCGTGCCC
This sequence comes from Octadecabacter sp., assembly GCA_018608045.1. Lineage (GTDB taxonomy): Bacteria > Pseudomonadota > Alphaproteobacteria > Rhodobacterales > Rhodobacteraceae > Octadecabacter. The sequence goes on from JABBAI010000159.1 coordinate 11,703, forward strand.
AGCCCAAGTTATCGTCGTCTCAAACGAGGTTGGCCACGGAATTGTGCCCGACAACGCGCTCGCCCGGCAGTTTAGAAACGCCCAAGGAAGGCTGAACCAAAAACTGGCAGAGGAATCGGCCTTGGTCGTACAAGTGATCGCTGGCTTGCCTCAAACCTTTAAGGGAACCTTACCGTGACGGTCATATATTGGGTGCGCCACGGCCCGACCCATGAAAAGACGTTTGTCGGCCATCGTGACGTCCCAGCCGACCTGTCCGATGCCGCCCAAATCGCCCGCCTGTCTGCGGCCCTGCCTGCCAATGCTCTCGTTGTGTCGTCCGATCTCAAACGCTCAATAGACACTGCAACGGCCCTGAAAGGCGCGCGGACGCGGTTGCCACACCGCACCGGGTTACGTGAATTTGATTTCGGCGATTGGGACGGTATGCACTTTAGCGACGTGTCCAAAAACTGGCCTGACCTGAGCCGATCTTATTGGGAAACACCCGGCGACGTCGCCCCCCCCAACGGCGAAAGCTGGAACGCGGCCGCCGCCCGCATCACGGCGGATATCACCGACCTCACCACGCAGCACCCGCGCCGCGATATCATTGCTGTGGCCCACTTCGGCGTGATCCTGACACAGGTGGCGCAGGCCGCAAATATAGCCCCCTACCGTGCGCTGTCCCACCGGATCGACAACTTTTCGATCACCGAAATTCAGATTCG
>JABBAI010000177.1:0-4459 GCA_018608045.1 Octadecabacter sp.
CCCGGTGTCAGGATCGAGCCGGGGGTGAGGATATCAAACTGTTGGCCTACGCCGTTCTTGTTCCAACCGACGTCCGTGGTGATGATCGCATCATCGGGCAGCGCTGTTCGCGTGTCGGCCAGAATGCGTTCGGGCATCATTGGAAAGGCGGCGGATGATTGCATGTCCGTGTTGGACGCTTTGAAAGATGTACGAAACTGCGCGATCTCGGCCTTTTTGTCCGCGCGATCAAATCCGTCGGGATACATGTCGCGTGCAACACGGTTCAGCACGCGCAGGGCGGCCTTAGCATCGGCAACGACACCGATTTCTGTCGGATAGTTGCGCCCGATTTCTTGGGGTTCGATGTCGATGTGAATGACTTTGGTGTCGTTGCCTTCTGCTCCGATGTTGAAGGTGTAGCCCGGATACCAGCTGGAACAATCGGCTTCTTTGAACCGCGTGCCCACTGCGAACACGACATCAGCATTCAGGCAGGTTTGGTTCACCAATTCGGTGCCCCAGAACCCCGTCATACCCATGACCAGCGGATGATCGTCGCACACGGCCCCCTTGCCCATCAGGGAATGCGAAATCGGCAGGCCCATGTGGGTCGCAAAGTCTTCCATTTCCTGACTTGCCTGCGCCAACAGAATCCCGCCACCGATATAGGCGACAGGTTTGTCCGCAGTTGCAATCTTTTCTACGATCGCTCGGGCGGCTTCATCATCAATGCTGGGTTTGATCAGCGATTTGGTGTTGCCCGCAATGCGATCAAAGGTGTCGGATGGGATGACTTCGCTGAAGATATCCATCGGCACGTTGACAAGCACAGGGCCAGGTTGGCCGCTTTCGGCCAGATGAAACGCCTTTTCAAGGATTTCCGCCATAAGATCAGCGCGGTCCACCCGCCACGCGCGTTTCACGAAGGGGCGGTAGATTTCCCATTGGGCCGCATCTGCATGCAGGTTGACCTCTTGATGCGGGTGTTTGCCGTAATAATGGGTCGGGATATCACCCGCGATCACCACCATCGGGATGCAATCAAGGGCTGCATTGGCGACACCTGTGGCGCAGTTTGTTAGGCCGGGACTGAGGTGGGACAGCACCACAGAAGCGCGGCCTGTAACGCGGGCGTAGGCATCTGCGGCGTGACTCGCAATCTGTTCATGGCGCACGGTGATGAAATCGATCGGGCTTTCGGCGAGCGCCGCCAAAACGGCGATGTTGGTGTGACCACATAGGCCAAAGACGTGTTCGACCTCGCGACGTCCGAGAAAATCGACAATGTGTTCTGCGACGGTTTTGCCGTCTACTTTAGTACCGTCCATCACGCGATCTCCTGTCCATAAAATTCACCGAAAAGCTTCTCCTCGCTGGGACGATCTTCGGCGATGGGTCGGGCGACCCAAGTGTAATTCATCATATGTTTCATGGTGACGTTTTCGTTGGTGATGTTGCCGCCCCAAATGCCGCAGCCAAGGCTGGACGTCATTGGCATGCCGTTTGTCCACGACCCCGCGTTGGCTTTGGATTGCGGTTGGCGCACCATCATCCGGCTGACGGGCGCGACCCGTGCGAGCGCGTCGATATTGTCGTCGTTGTGGCTGTAAATGCCACAGGAATGGCCGATGCCACCTGTCGCATAAATCTGGCGCACGGTGTCGAGGGCGTCCTCAAATGTATCGAAGTGATACAGCGCCATAACCGTAGTGAGCTTTTCCTTGCTGAACTTGTGCTCCGGCCCGATCTGCCCCTGATTACCCACCATCAAGAACTTGCAATCCTCGGGCACCTTGAACCCTGCAACATCTGCGGTTTGCTGTGGCTTGCAGGCGATAGTTGGGAAGGTCCGGTTGCCCTTCTCATCCCACATAGCGGCCTCAAGTAGCGCCTTTTCTTCGGCAGAGCAAAGATACCCGCCCTCAGCCTGCAACGCTGCGACCATCTGATCGTAAATGGATTTCTGAATGATGATGTTGCCATCCGCCGAACAGCCTGACCCGAAATCAGAGGTCTTGGATATCCGAGAGTTCGCCGCGGCAATTTCGATATCAGCAGTCTCGTCAATCACGATGGACGAGTTACCAGCGCCGACCCCGTAAGCAGGCCGGCCCGAAGAATACGCGGCCTTGACCATGGGTTTGCCGCCTGTCGCCAGCGTTAGGTCACATTCTTCCATCAAGTGCTGCGTCAATGGAATAGACGGGTACCGCACCGCCTGAAACAGATCGGCAGGTGCACCAACGGCCTTACAGGCCTTGCGCATCATTTCTACCATTTCAAACGTCGTGCCTGCAGTGCGTGGATGGGGTGAAAAGATCACCGCGTTGCGCGCATTGGCCGACGACACGCCCGTGACGGGCGGCGTCATTGCGGGATTTGTCATCGGGATCAGAGAGGCGATCACACCAGCAGGTTTGGCGTATTTGACCAAACCCTTGGCCTCGTCCACTTCGACTACCCCAGTTGACGGGGTGCGCAACACGTCGCGCAGCACCATTTGGATCTTGAAGCGTTTAGCGGGGCGGCCGATCCGATCGCCAATACCACTTTCATCGACGCCCTGTTCGGCCAACCGTGTGAAGGTGGCCTCGTTGCCTGCATACCACGCGATTGCTTGGCTCAACCGGTCCAAGTCGATTTGAGACCAGTCCTCGATCTCTGCCATCGCAGCGCGGGCCCGCGCAATCATATCCGCCGTCAGTTGGCGGTCTTGTTCAGTAAGCTCTTTGGCCATCGGTCTGTGTGCTTTCTTGTGGGGGAATGGGATGGGTGCGCCGCTCGGACCTCACATGGCCGAAGGTGCGTTTGGCGTGTTGCAAACACCGCCGTGCATGTTCTTCAAAGCCGAGTTCGGTGACGCGGGATTGGTTTGGAAGTTCGATTGAATAATCGATGGGTGGCATGCGTTCGATGATCCCAGCGAAATCAATGCACCCTTCACCTGGGTAAAGCCGTGCGTCGCGCGCCAGTTGAATCATGCCTTCGCGCGTATCCGCGATACCCGGCAATGCGTCCGAGATGTGGAGGAAATTTAGCAGTTCAGCGGGCACATGCAGCAGTTCGGCCAGGTCAACGCGGCTGAGGTGCAGATAAAGCGTATCAACCAAAATACCCCCGTTGGGCTGATCAGCGGCACGCACGATATCAAGGGTTTCATCAAGTGTGCGCAACCGGCTAAAGCTGGGAAATTCGAGATCAACAGATAGCCCGTAGGGCGCGGCAATTTCACAGGTTTCAGCGTAGCAATCGACGATAAAATTGCGGTCATCCCGTGTCGGCGTCCACGCGGACATGATCATCCGTGTTGCGCCAAGTTCGCCCCCCAGTTCGCACGCCGCTTCAAACGAGCGCGGATCGCAGTCTTCGGTGATGCGGGCCAGTTCGATGTCCAACACTTTCAAGCCGGTGGTGTGCAGAGCGGTTTTGGTGGCCGACACCATGGCTGTGTCAATCGGGCTTTCGCGAAATTCACCGGGCACATTCATCTGGATAAAGCGGGGTGACACCGCGTCATAGCCGGCACGCGCCGCGATGTAGATCAGCTCAGGCGCAGTCGCATTTATCAAGGTCAGATGCGCAAGGGAAAAGAGAGGATCGCCGTTTTCATTTGACATGTCGGAATCACCTTATGATGTCTGTGAAAAGACATATCATAATAGGTAATCAAAAATCTATGATATTTTATACTTTATCGTATTTTGGGAGGTAGGCAGGTGGCATAGGCCCTTTGTTGCGTCCACCCTGCTGCATTTGCTCCCAAGCGTGGGACAGGATTCCGACGGAACGAGACAAGCAAAACAGACCTCTTGATAGTGGTGCAGGGAACCCCAGTTCGCAGAAAATCACAGCCGTTGCCCCGTCGATATTCATCGCCAGAGGTTTGCGGGTGCTTAGATTGGCCTGCACGGCCTCGCCAATGTCAGCGTAGCGGCCAGATACCGTCCCCGCCTTGGCCGCATCACGCACCAGCGTCATTAGGCGGGGCGCACGCGGGTCGACAGGTTTGTGGAACCGATGCCCAAAGCCGCTGACGATCTTGCCGTTCTCGGCGCGCCAAGCATCAAGACCCGATTGCACGGCGTCGAGCAATGCCGCACCACCCTCCATTCGTGCGTTGATGTCATAGTAAAGGTCGGCGCATTGCTCACCGGCGCCGCCATGAACATCACCAAGCATGTTGACCCCATTCGCCATGGCATTGTTCAGGCCGACACCGCAGGTCGCAGTCATTCTCGCCGCAGCGATAGATGGCGCTTGGGGGCCATGATCGACTCCAGCGACCAAAGCAGCCTCAAGCAGCGCCGCCTCATCCGCCGACGGCAGCCGAGAGGCGGTCATCAGCCAGATCATCTGCGGAAACGATACGGTGCCAATCAAGTCTTGGATCGGATGACCGCGAAATGCGATTTTGCCCGGGGACATGTCGATAATGGATGTGCGCCACCACGCGCGGATTGCATCTGCGTCTTTGCTC
>JABBAI010000177.1:4469-12271 GCA_018608045.1 Octadecabacter sp.
TGCGGGTACCTCTTGGTTCAAATCGTAAAAATGCTGTATCATGCGGGCATGATCGGGAGTCTTTCCGGTGAACAGCCTGAACGCTTCGGCCGCTTGACCAACCGCCATGCCGCCACCGTTCATCACATGCAGCCCGCGCGCCTTGGCATTACACAGCAGTGCGGTTTGCAGAGGGAAATAGACGATGTCGCCGACGAAGTGGCGCACCTCAACCTCGTCCAGCGAGATCGCTTGACCGGGATGGCTGTCCATTCCCATGGGGGTCGCATTGATAATCCCGTCAACCTCTCCCTGCGACTGCAACATCGTGCAATGTGCTTGGGGTCGCAAGGTAACCAAGCGGTCCGCCAGTTCTAGCGCAGTATTTTGGCGTTGGTCATGAATCCATAGGGTCTTGGTACCCAGATCGATCAGCGCCAGCCCAACTGCGCATCCGGCACCACCTGCGCCCAGCAGCAAAACTGTTTCACGCGCCAATTCTTTGATATCCTGCTCGAACGCGGTCCGAAAACCAAGGTAATCGGTGTTGTGGCCGATGCGCCTTTCGCCCTCAAAGACGACGGTGTTTACCGCGCCAATTTCGCGCGCCTGAGGTGAGATTTCATCGAGCAACGCCATGACATCCTGCTTGAACGGATAGGTCACATTCACGCCGCGGCATCCCGCAGCCTGTGCCGCATCCACAACCTCTTCCAAAGACCAACCTGCATACGCGGAGGTAGACAGATCGTAGCGGCCATAGGTGTAGTCCAGCCCCAAAGCCGCCCCTGCGGCCTCGTGTAGGGCAGGCGTGAGGGAGGCCGCGATGCCTTTGCCGATCAAAGCGGCTTTCATGATGCTTGCTTCAATCGGGACTGCGATTGTGCAGCGAGCCTGACGGATGCATTGCGGGCACCGTAGCCCATATACCGCCCCTTTCGTTGCACGATCTCAAAGAAGAAACCGTCAAAAATGGATTGGCCATATAGTTGAAAATAAGCACCGCCCGCGTCTTCATCATAGAGCAGGTTGTGGGCGCTCAGGGCCTGTGTTGCCGCATCGTCCAATCCGAATTCAGCTTGTGTATCTGCATAGTAGTTTTGCGAGATAGAGAGCCTTTCGAACCCCGAGGACAGCAGCAAGTTAGACGTTTCGAAAATATTGTCGGTCTGAAAGGCGATATGCTGGACACCTGCACCGGGACGGCCCGAAACGAATGACCCTGCAAGCGTATCTGCATCCGCAGCCCCGTTCAGGTTCAATCGCACCTCGCCCTCAGGAGTCTCAATCGCCTGACTGCGCACGATGCCCGATGGATCCGAAACATTGACGATGGGCGATTTCTTCATCTCGAAGGTGGTCAGGTAGTAAAGCAGCCAACTTTGCATCTCATCGTAGCGCATGGTTTGCGCGACGTGATCGATGCGCCGCAGTCCGGCAGGTGGGGTGGCCTGCGCAATACTGGCCGGTTCAAATTCAATGTCCCAGACACGGTGAAGGTCTGACCTCTCGTCGATAAAATGAATAACACTGCCGCCCACCCCGCGCACGGCTGGAATGTCGAGTTCGCCTAGGCCAACGACCTGCGTGAAATCCTGCGTACCCAGCGATTTGGCGCGCGCAACGGTTTCTGCTGCATCTTGAACACGCAAGCCCATGTCACACACGCAAGGCCCATGATCCGCAAGAGCTTGGGCGGCGTGGCATGCAACCTCACGATTGATGACTATGTTCACAGCGCCCTGCCGCCACAAAGCCACCTGTTTGGAACGGTGCTTTCGTTCGCGGCGGAACGCCAACGTTGTCAGGACCTCCTCAAGTTCAGCGGCACCTGCCTCATCGACGGCAAACTCAATGAATTCAAATCCGTTGGCCGGAACTTTAGCAGGCAAATCAGGGGTCGTGCCCTGTAACAATGGTTCCGTTTGTGCGGCATCAGACAGGGCCGTGACCAAAGACCTGTAGGCGTTGCGCAGCGTGTCGCAACCCTCTGGCGCAGCACCCACAGACCAAGGTCCGTTGTAACCAGCCCGCGCCAAAACCCGCGCCAAACCACCCAAATTCAATGTGCCTTGGCCCGGTAACATCGGCGTGTTTGGCCCATCCCAAAGGGCGACATGAAAAATGGTGGCCCCATCCAGATCACGCAGCCGCGCCGGACGCGATCCATCGCCTAGCAATTCAAAGGCGTTAAGCGCGAGGCCGATGTTGGGGTCGTTCTGCTTAGTGATATATTTGACCACCCCGGCTTCAGCTGCACGGGTCGGGCGCAGAGCAAGCCTTACATCCCCAGATTTTGGAAGGTCTTCAGGCACTTGCCCCGCAACATCCACGATCAGGACATTTCCGCCCAAAGCCTTGGCCAAATCAATTTTGGCTTTGGTCGCGACAGCACTGGCACCTGATGGCACCGCGCCGAGTGAGACGATTTTCAGGCCTGCTTTGTCTATCAGCGTCGCAAGCGCGTCGAGCGGGCCGTCGAACTGGGCCACATCGGAAATGCTCAGGTCGATGGCTTCAAAACCAGCCGCGGCAATAGCCTCCAACTTTTCGGCCATCTGGCCGGCAACGATATGTGTAGGGATTGTCAGCATCAGCCCTGATATCCAAGAAGCCGTGGTAGCCAAAGCACCAGGTCTGGCGACAACATCATCACGATGAGCGCGCCGATCAGTACCGCAAGAAACGCCCAAATCTCCGAGATGATCTCGCGCAGAGGGATGTCGGTGACAGCATTGATGACAAACAACAAGATACCATAGGGCGGCGTGATCAACCCGATCATCGAATTCACCACCACCAGAACGCCGAAGTGCACTAGATCAATCTCAAGTGCCGCGCATGTCGGGATGAACAGCGGCACAATAACGAGGATGATCGTCGTCGCATCCAGCACGCAGCCCAGCAGTAAGATCAAGACGTTGACCATAATCAGGAACATCAACGGGCTGAGCTCGGCGCCTTCCAGAGCGCCGGAAATGCTCTGCGGAATTTGCTCGGTGATGACGATGAAGTTGAGGATGAACGCGCCACCGATCACGATTCCAACGGCAGCAGACGAGCGCGCGGAGTCAACAAACACATGGTACAGCGCTTTGAACGACAAGGACCGGTAGAACAGCGCAGCGAGCATGAGGGCGTAAAACGCGGCGACGGCGGCCGCTTCGGTGGGTGTCGTGACGCCGCCGTAGATACCGTAAAGCAGGATCACCGGCATCAGTAGGGCAGGAAACGCATTTGCTGTGACTTTGGGCAATGCTTTGAGTGGAACGGCTTCTTCAACTTCGAACCCGCGCTTGTGCGCGAGGTAGCCGTTCATCCCCATTAACACGACCCCCATGATCAACCCCGGCAAGATGCCCGCCAAGAATAGCGCCCCGATAGACGCATTGGACACCAGCGCATAAAGAACCATCGGAATTGAAGGGGGGATAATCGGGCCGATCGTGGCCGAGGCCGCGGTGATCGCTGCGGCATAGCCACGGCTGTATTTGCCACTTCGGGTCATCATTGAGATGATGATTTTGCCGATGCCAGCAGCATCCGCCACGGCGGACCCTGACATGCCAGAAAAGATCAGCGATGCGACGACATTCACATGCCCCATGCCTCCCTTGAAACGGCCCACCACGGCCACGCAGAAGTTCAGCAATCGGTCCGTAATGGACCCCGCGTTCATGATGTTGGCGGCCACGATAAACAGCGGCACCGCCAGAAGGATCGCACTGCCATAGAAGCCTTGCAGGATCTTTTCGCCCGCCAGTGCGACGTCGAGGCCCGCGGTCCCGAGATAGACAACAGATGCCAACAAGATCGAATAGCCGATCGGCGTACCGATGCCGGCCAGCACGAACAAGGTGACGAGGAGGGAGACGAGCTCAAAGCTCATGACTTGGCCTCCTCTGCTGCGGCCTCTGCCTCGAGAACGATCTCAAGTTCGGTTTTGGGCGGGCCGTTGCGGATCGTATCAATCGCGAGCCATGCGTACCGTGCGGCCACCACGATCATGAACGCGCCATAGACGCTGAAGATTGTGCGCATGGGGATTTTGCCACCCGAAAAAGGGTTTCGCACAGTCGAGGTTTTACGGATTTTCATCCAGTCGATGTAATCAAGCGTGGGCAGCAGAGCGTATAGCATGCCCGCCACGATCGCGACGGCCGAGATCACGGCAAAGATCGTGCGCATGCGGCGCGACACCGCGAGGTAAATAATATCGAATTTCACATGATCCCATTCGCGCACCACAAAGGCGCAGCTGAAAAAGATCACCCAGACCCATAGGATCGCGATCAGCTCAAGCGTCCAGCCAAGGGGTTGCACGGCGGCGAGGGTCGGAAAGGTCTCTTCAAGACCGAGGCTGTGGGTAATGCGCGGCGTGTAGCGCGACCCGATTTGCAGCAGAAAGGTAAAGAAAATCACGGCCAACAACGTGGCCGCGATTGCGTCAGAGATACGGGAGACCCACTTGAAAACACTTCTCATGGCGGATCTCCCTATCTGGTCTTAGGTACCGAGCGCGTTGATCGCGTCCAGAACACCCTCGGGCCAGCTGTCGGCAAACTCGGAGTTCACATACTGCGCCTGAACATGCGCGCGGAACGCGGCTGTGTCAGGAGTGTAGACTTCCACACCGTTCTCTTCGAGGAAAGCGGTCAGGCTGCCTTCGAGTTCCAACTGGCGCAGACGGCCAACGGATGCAGCCGCATCAGCTGCCTTTTGAACGGTCAACTGCTGCTCTGGTGTCATGGAATTGAACGTCTCGGCAGAGATCGCGATGTAGTTCAAATCGACAAGGTGGGACGTCAGAGCGATCTGGTTCGTCACCTCATAGAACTTGCGATCCACGACTGTGGGCAGCGGGTTGTCCTGACCGTCAATCGCGCCGGTGGACAGGCCGGTGTAGACTTCTGTGAAGGCCATTGGTGTTGGGGCTGCGCCCAAAGCGGCGCCGAGGAACTGCCATGCATCTGTGCCCGGCATCCGCAGATTCACGCCAGCCAGATCAGCAGGTGTCTGCACGTCGAGTTCTTCGCGCGTCTGGCGCAGGTTCACATGACGCTGACCAAGATACATGACGGACAACAGTTTCACGCCCAGCTCTTCTTCAACAGTGGCCAAGAACGGTGCCATCAGTGGATCGTTGAACACGCGCACCTGGTGGGCGGCGTCCTGATGCACGTAGCCGGTCGCGAAGATCGAAAACTCAGGGAAGAACTGTGCCAGTTCCTGCGCGGATGTGATCGACATCTCAAGGTTGCCACGGCTGATCGCGTCCAGCTCGGTGCCTTGATCGAACAATGTCGCGTTGTAGGAAGGCTCATAAGATGCAAAGCCAGCAACCGCTGGGCCGAAAACCTCAGCAAGTGCGACGGAACGTGCATCGGTTTCGGAGCCGGATGTGGACATGCGCAATTGAATGGCGTGTCCATCGGCGAATGCAGGTGCGGCGGCGATTGTGCCAGCAGCGACCATGGCGGCCATCGCAAGACGGCGGGTCATTGTAAGTTTCATAGTGTCCTCCCAGACGATTGAATGCCCGTTCGGGCAGGTATGTGGCAGATTAATGCCGTGTTTTCCTAATTTCGCAATACATTTTACAAAATATCGGATATTTTATCCACCGACAGCTTCTGATTTCGCGGTTTCGTTGCCAAGGTGAATGGTGGTTTGCGTTTGCGCGGCGATCTGGATCGCTTCGACAACGCGCAATGTCTTTAGACCTTCTTCCCCTGTAACCAAGGGGTTAGCGCGGCCACGGATCACGTCTTCGAAATGCGCGATCTGATTGATGAGCGGATCGGACGAGCTGACCGGCATCGCGGTCGCCTTGATTGGGTTCCACCAGCTTGTTCCGCCTTCATGCTGCCAAAGGCGCATATCAGGGATGCTGAGCGCGCCCTCGGCCCCGCCAATCAGGTAGCAAGATTCGTTCGTGGCCGGATAAATCGGATACTCGCGCGACGTCAGCTCCCAGCTCCACGGCGACACGACACTATCGGACACGGTGATCGTACAAACCGCCCCGCTTTCAAACCGCAACACGGCGGCGGCGAGGTCCTCGTTTTCAAACCCACGCATGGAGGGGGCCATCTGCGCTTGAACCGTAACGACCTCACCTAAGAGGTGTCGCATCAAGTCCACATCATGCACGAGGTTGACAGAAATCGGGCCAGCGCCCGCTTTCTTGCGCCACGGGGCGACGTCAAAATAATCATCTGGCTTGTAGAACCAGCAGGTCACCTGCGCGGCACGCACTTGGCCGATCGCGCCGTCTTTGATGAGTTCAGCGGTTTTCTGGATGATCGGATTGTGCCTGCGGTGATGCCCCACAAGGATCGGCACACCTTTGACAGCAGCGGTGCGCACCAACCCTTCGGCATCATCTGCAGAAGCCGCCAGCGGCTTTTCGATCAGAACGGGGATGCCACGCTCCACGCATGCCATCGCCCCTTGCACATGCAACAAGGTCGGCGTTGAAAGTATAACACCATCCACATCTGACGCGGCAAACAGCGCGTCCAAATCAGGATAAACTGGGACAGTTTGTTCACTCGGGCCGGGTTCGACCACCGCGACCAGCTCAACGCCCGGCACTTGGCTAATCGCCGCAATATGGCGCTGTCCAACCAGACCTGCCCCAACGACCGCTAATTTTTGTGGTTGCACCATGTGGCTTTCGTCCCCTTGTCTCGGGGCACGTTAGCAGACAAAATTAGATTCGCAATAATATATGATATTTTTGATAACGACTGATTTTATCTTGAGTTGAGAAATATCAGATGATCGTGTTATTCACAGATTAACTTGAAATCCGTAAGGTCTGGCATGTCACAATCTGCACCCACCGTTGGGTCAAGCACCTATGAACGCATCAAACACGACATCATCTTTGGCGAGTTGGCCCCCGGCGCCAAGCTCAAGCTCGACGGCCTGCGTGACAGGTACGCCGCCAGCGTTTCGACATTGCGCGAGACATTGAACCGCTTGGCCAGTGAAGGGTTCGTCCAAGCGGCCGAGCAACGCGGTTTCTTTGTGCGCCCCGTGTCGGCCACTGATCTGACGGAAATTGCAGAGCTCCGGATACTGTTGGAATGCTCCGCACTTGAAACATCCATCGCCTGCGGTGACGCTGATTGGGAGGGCAACCTTGTCGCCGCACACCACAAGCTGCATTTGATCGAACAGAAAATGCTCGGCGGTGACAAAAGTCAGAAAGAGCTGTGGAAACGCTATGACTGGGAATTTCACCAAGCGCTCATTCAAGCCTGCAATTCACAAAACCTGCTGGCATTGCACGGCACGATCTTTGACAAATACCTGCGCTATCAGATGTTGGTTTTAACCTACCGCGGCGAGATCGCGATTGAGGAACACAAGGCCATGTTTGACGCGGCATTGGCTCGGGACGTGGCAACAGCCAAGACTGTACTGAAAGGTCACATTCGGTCTGGCTTGGATCATACGTTGGCCGCTATGGCAGACTTGGCAAGTTAGGTCATCGCGTCACAGCGACGCGGTTCGGAAATTGAATGATCTAAAATCTGTCAGGTGAGGCTGGCGACAAACTCTTCGTATCCGTAAGACATCACTCTATGTCACCCACACAAGCGTTAAAGCAAAGGGTCGACCTTTGCCTCACAATGCGATGCCGATCCCCAATGTCTGCTTCCGCGACTGAATTTCCAGCAGGCTCGAGCCCACTTTGCGAGTCCAAAGAAATGCTGCGTAAGCAAAAGCCGCATCTGCATAAGTCAGCATTGTCCCCCAAAGCTGCTCTCCGTCTTGATGCCAACAAACGTCTGCTATCGGGTCGTTGTGAC
>JABBAI010000179.1 GCA_018608045.1 Octadecabacter sp.
ACTGTGATTCCCTTTCCGTATGGTTAACGGCTTAGCCTTTCATTGAGTCCCAAAAGGATTTTACGGAATCGAAGAAACTGGAGCCTTGCGGATTATTGTCGCTTGCCAGCTCTTCGAATTCACGCAGCAATTCTTTCTGCTTGCTCGTAAGGTTCACTGGAGTTTCAACAGCGATCTCAATGAACATGTCGCCCGCACCGCCGCCACGAAGGGCAGGCATGCCCTTGGACCGCAGACGCATCTGGCGCCCTGATTGAGAACCAGCCGGGATTTTCACGCGGGACCGGCCACCGTCAATTGTCGGCACCTCGATGTCGCCACCAAGTGCCGCAGTCGCCATGGACACAGGAACGCGGCAGAACAAGTGGTTCGCCTCGCGCTCAAACAGGTCATGGTCGCGCACTTCGATGAAAATATAGAGATCACCTGTCGGGCCGCCGCGCATGCCTGCTTCGCCTTCGCCAGCAAGACGAATGCGTGTGCCGGTTTCAACACCCGCAGGAATGTTGACGGACAGGGATTTTTCTTTCTCGACCCGACCAGCGCCATGGCAGTTGTGACACGGATTTTTGATTGTCTGACCCATGCCGTTACAGGTCGGGCAGGTGCGTTCAACGGTGAAGAAACCTTGCTGCGCGCGCACTTTGCCCATGCCAGAACATGTCGGGCAGGTTTGGGGTTTTGATCCACCTTCGGCCCCAGTACCGTTACAGGAATCACAACCCACAGAGGTCGGAACAGTGATGGTTTTTTGCAGACCTGCGAACGCTTCGTCCAAGGTCACACGAAGATTGTAACGCAGATCGTTGCCGCGCTGGGCACGGTTGCGTCCACCGCCCGCACCACGTTGGCCGCCCATGTTACCGAACAGGTCGTCAAAAATGTCCGAAAATGCAGAGCCAAAATCACCCTGACCGCCCATGCCACCACCTGGACGTCCACCGCCCATGCCACCTTCAAAAGCGGCGTGACCATAACGATCATAAGCAGCCTTCTTGTCGGCGTCTTTCAGGACTTCGTAGGCTTCGCCCGCGTCTTTGAACTGGGCTTCGGCACTTGGGTTGTCGCGGTTGCTGTCGGGATGGAGTTCTTTCGCCTTACGGCGATAGGCCTTCTTGATTTCATCCGCGCTGGCACCCTTGGTGATACCAAGTGTTTCGTAATAATCGCGTTTTGACATGAGAGTTCCCCTTTTGGGACGTGCAGGGACCGACCAATTAGGCCGGTCCCCACTATGTCACGCTTACGCGCGCTTATCGTCGTCGAGGTCTTCGAAGTCCGCATCGACGATATCTTCGTCGGCTGCTTCGTCTGCACCGCGCATGTCGGGCTCTGCCTCACCGGCTTCTTCCTGTGCGGACTTGTAGATAGCCTCGCCCAGTTTCATTGCCGATTCAGTGACGTTCTGGATGCCGGCTTTGATCTTACCCGCATCGTCGTTCTCCAGATCATCCTTGAGCGCTGCAATCGCCAGTTCAATGACTTCGATCGTTGTCGGATCAACTTTGGACGCGTGCTCCTCCATAGACTTTTCAGTCGAATGGATCAGGCCCTCGGCTTGGTTGCGCGCTTCGACCAGTTCCTTGCGGTCCTTATCGGCCTCAGCGTTTTCTTCCGCGTCACGGACCATCTGTTCGATGTCATCGTCAGACAAACCACCAGAGGCTTGGATCGTGATCTTATGTTCCTTACCGGTGCCCTTGTCGGTCGCCTGAACGGAGACGATACCGTTGGCGTCGATGTCAAACGTCACCTCAATCTGCGGCATGCCGCGCGGTGCTGGCGGGATATCTTCAAGGTTGAACTGACCAAGGATCTTGTTGTCCGCGGCCATCTCACGCTCACCCTGGAACACACGGATCGTCACGGCATTCTGGTTGTCTTCGGCGGTTGAGAAGACTTGCGATTTCTTCGTCGGGATTGTTGTGTTGCGATCAATCAGGCGCGTGAACACACCACCAAGGGTTTCGATACCCAAGGACAGCGGCGTCACGTCGAGAAGAACAACATCCTTAACGTCACCCTGAAGAACACCGGCTTGAATGGCGGCGCCCATGGCAACGACTTCGTCGGGGTTCACGCCCTTGTGCGGCTCTTTGCCGAAGAACTTTGTTACTTCTTCGATGACCTTTGGCATGCGTGTCATGCCGCCAACCAGAACAACTTCGTCAATCTCGCCAGTTGTGAGGCCCGCGTCTTTCAACGCAGCGGCACAGGGCTTCATGGACGCCTTGATCAGGTCGCCAACAAGTTCTTCCAG
Organism: Octadecabacter sp.; assembly: GCA_018608045.1. Taxonomy (GTDB): domain Bacteria; phylum Pseudomonadota; class Alphaproteobacteria; order Rhodobacterales; family Rhodobacteraceae; genus Octadecabacter. The sequence goes on from JABBAI010000179.1 coordinate 2,261, forward strand.
CTTCGCACGGGTCAATTTCATGACCATATGCAGAGGCGAGCCGTCTTTGCCCATCGAAATGAACGGCTGGTTAATCTCGGTCTGGGACGCGGACGACAATTCGATCTTCGCCTTTTCCGCAGCTTCCTTCAGACGCTGAAGCGCCATCTTGTCTTTCTTCAGGTCAACACCGTTCTCGTTTTTGAACTCAGACGCGAGGTAGTTGACGATGCGCATATCAAAGTCTTCACCGCCAAGGAACGTGTCACCGTTGGTGGATTTCACTTCGAACAGGCCGTCATCAATTTCAAGGATGGTTACGTCGAATGTACCACCACCAAGGTCATAGACCGCAATCGTCTGTGTTTCTTTTTTGTCGAGCCCGTAAGCTAGCGCAGCCGCTGTCGGCTCGTTGATGATGCGCAGCACTTCGAGGCCCGCGATCTTACCAGCGTCTTTGGTCGCCTGACGCTGTGCGTCGTTAAAGTACGCAGGAACCGTGATGACGGCTTGGGACACTTCTTCACCAAGATAGCTCTCGGCGGTTTCTTTCATTTTCTGTAGGATGACAGCCGAAATCTGTGCAGGGGAATATTTCTCACCCTTGGCTTCGATCCATGCGTCACCGTTTCCGCCGTCAACCACGTTGAACGGCAGGTTCTTTTTATCTTTGGCCAGATGCTTGTCATCATTGCGACGACCGACAAGGCGTTTGATGCCAAAGATTGTGTTTTCCGGGTTCGTGACGGCCTGACGTTTTGCAGGCTGGCCGACAAGACGTTCGTCGTCTGTGAAGGCTACGATTGATGGTGTTGTGCGCGCGCCTTCTGCATTTTCGATAACGCGGGGCTGCGAGCCGTCCATGATTGCGACGCAGGAGTTCGTTGTTCCAAGGTCGATGCCAATTACTTTTGCCATGTTCAAATCCCTTTCAGGCGATGCGAAGCGGTGCGGACCCATTTCGGCACCCAACACCTTCGGTTGTTAAAATCGGTCGAACAATGAGGTCTTGTTCGGATCGGAGTGTATATAGGGACGACAAATAGGCGCTGCAACCTATGTGGTAGAGGTGAAATGCGCAAAAATGATCAATGAGGGGTTAACATGCGTCCAACTTTGGCTCTCAGAGGGGTTCAGGTCTTTCAAGGGCTGCTGGATCGGGGCTCTCAGAACGCGATTTTAGGCGAAATTCGTAATATTGTTGTCAAAGCGCCGCTGTTTTCCCCAAAGACCCCGTCCGGCAAGCCAATGTCGGTCCAAATGACGAGTGCGGGGAATTTTGGCTGGGTTTCTGATAAATCAGGATATCGGTATGCGCCAAATCATCCAAATGGAACTGTTTGGCCGGAAATACCGTCCTCGGTGCACCAAATTTGGGATAAGGTATCGGGGTCGGGCCGTCGTCTAGAATGTTGTTTGGTTAATTTATATCGCGACGGTGCGAAGATGGGCATGCATCAAGACCGCAATGAGGCGGAGTTTGGCGAACCCGTCGTGTCGGTATCGCTTGGGGATGATGCGTTGTTTCGGATTGGCAATTTAACCCGCGGTGGGCCGACAGAATCGATCTGGCTAAAATCGGGCGATGTGGTGGTGATGGGGGGCGATGCCCGCCTCGTTTATCACGGCGTTGATAAAACGCGGGCTGGATCGTCGACTTTGCTGAACGGTGGTGGGCGGATCAATCTGACGCTGCGGGTGGTGACCTAGTTGGCTTGAAGGGTGCAGCAGCCTGACAGGTGCATCAGATTCGCACCTGTGATGATAACATCTGTAGCTATACCGAACATCTGGTCTGACATTCCGTCAGAGCAGCTTTCACGCAGAAGCGTTACGATGATTTCGCCATCTTCCCTGATACCGACCGCAGAAAACCTGTCACGTCGCCCTTGCGCCCTGTGACTGATGTTTTGTCGCCAGTTGGATGCATCGCTGCCGAGCATGTCTAGTGAAATTCGGCCGATCTGTGGTTTTCTAAGGGACCAGAACGGTTCCGTCCCAAAACAGGATAAATTGGCCATAGGCAGATAGGGATAATCTTTTTCAAGCGTCAAAAAACGGGTTGCGGCCCAGCCTGAAGCCTCACCTGAATTGACCTGCGCCCAATTGCGGTCTTGCGAAAGACCTATCACTTCGACGCCAGCTTCGTCCTGCCCCAGCACGCTTAGGATATCGGCGGCGGCATTTGGTGCAGCCCGTACGTTTAACGCATCATCTGCTGCAACGCCCGTCACATCATAAAGGGCAGGAAACGTCTGCGCGGATAGCGATCCAGCCCAGAGGGTAAGAATAATGCCCGCACAAAATCGGATCAACGTGCAGCTTCCCAGCTCGCGGATGCGTTCTTGCGGGTGTAAAATTCAAGCATCAAGCCGACCATAATCAAGACAATACTGACCTTCATCGGATAGCTGATCGTGCTGTAATGCGGGTTGTAGTTGGTAAAGACAAATCCCCGCGCCTGATCAATGGCATGAAACAGCGGGTTCCAGTCAAACATGGTGAGCATGAAACCTGGCATCGTGTTGGCCACAAACATCTTGCCCGACGCGATCATATTGGCACGGGCATAAATCGACGGCAGGATTGAGATAAATCCGGGAAACCATGGTTTGAGTGACGAGAAGATAATCCCGACTGCAACACCCGAAAACCACGCGGGAAGCACCATGCCGATAGCGCCGGTCGGGTCGTGGATCGTGATCGGGCTTAAAATGACGTGGTAGAGGTACAAAACAACCGCTATGGACAGCAGCTGGATATAAAGAGACGCAATCGCCGCTGATGAAATCGCAATGATGGTATTCATCGGCGCATGTTTCGTCAGCGCAGATGCGGGACCCTCGGCCTTGAGAACCGCACCCATTGCCTTTGTGTGCGTCAGGAACAAGAAAATTCCGGACATAATATAGAGCATGAAATCACCACGGATTGCGGTACCCTTCAGCCCAAGAATCGTAAACATGAAATAGAACGCGGTGACAAAAATAACCGTCTGCATAATGTTCATGATCAAGCCAACGACAGCATTGCGGTGGTCTTTGCGGATTTCGCGCACGATGGAATGATAGATCAGCCCGAGCATACTAAATGCGGACCGCGATCTGGTCATAGAACGTCTTGGTTCGAACAGATCTTTGCCTGCCGATGCTGTGCCGATTGGCGGTCATGCGCCTTTGTGACACGTAAATCTTGCCGATCCTTTAGCGCACTCTCATAAGGGGCCAAAGATCACGGATCAATGAAAACGCCAGTAATGCGACAATACGTAGGAAAAGTGTGATGGATTTCGACAAGTTAACCGAAGTTATGCGCAAGCTTTCGTTAGAAGCAGGCGACATTATCATGGATATTTACAACTCTGATGATTTTGACGTGAAGTCCAAAAGTGATGAGAGCCCTGTTACGGCGGCTGATGAAGCAGCGGACGAACATATCTCGGCTGGATTGCGGGCGGCGTTCCCTGATGTGGCGTTGGTGACCGAAGAACAGGCTGATAGCCATAGCGTAACGGCGAACACATTTCTTATTGTTGACCCGTTGGATGGCACCAAAGAATTCATTCACCGTCGTGGCGATTTCACGGTGAATATTGCCTATGTCGAAGACGGGGCCGCGCGTCGTGGCGTGGTTTACGCCCCTGCCAAAGGCCGGTTGTTTTATACTAATGCGGCAGGCGTTTCGGTGGAAGAAGTAGGCGCGCTGGATAAAGATACGATTGGCACGACAGTTCCGATTTCTGTCGGCAAACCCGACAACACGGGCCTTATGGTCGTGGCGTCTAAATCGCACCGCGATCAAGCGACGGACGATTACATCAACAAGTATTCTGTAAACGATATGAAAAGCGCAGGATCGTCGTTGAAATTCTGTCTGGTCGCGACGGGCGAGGCTGATTTGTACCCCCGCTTTGGACGCACAATGGAATGGGACACAGCCGCTGGTCATGCTGTTTTGACGGGCGCTGGCGGCCATGTCGTTCGGTTTGATGATTACATGCCACTTGCCTATGGAAAAGAAGACTTCGCCAATCCGTTCTTTATCGCCCATGCGCCGGGCATCGATTTGAAACTGCCGTAATGGGCGTTTTGGTCGTCATCCCTGCGCGGTTCGCGTCTGCACGCTACCTCAGGAAACCGTTGGTGGATCTGCGCGGCGCAACGGGAGAGGCCAAGAGCCTAATTCATCGTTCGTGGGATGCGGCCATGGCGGTAACAGGCGTCGATCGCGTTGTGATCGCCACAGATGACGACCGTATCAAAGACGCAGCCGAAGCGTTTGGCGCGGACGTTATAAACCTCGTCGTGGGCCATCTGTACCGACCTTCCTCGCGGCTGCGACGTCGCCTTTGTTGTATATTCCGGTTCGGTCAGGTCCTGAAGACGCCGTGGCGCAATGACTTGCAGAACTTGATGATGTTGCACCGTCTGACTTGTTGTCTGGGTTCACTCAAAAGGCACTGCGTGACTGGAAGCGAAGCCATGTCGGCCACCGCAGCTTTACGGTTATTCGCCATCCCGTCGCGCGCGCACACGCCGCGTTTTGCGATAAAATCTTGCCTACAGGTGAGGGTAGCTATGTCGGCATTCGCAAAATGCTGTCCCAACAGTTCAAGCTGAACCTACCGTCCAAGATGCCTGATGGTGGATATTCTGACGCTGATCACAAACAGGCGTTCCTCGGATTTCTGAAGTTCGTAAAATCAAACCTTGGGGGGCAGACGGCCGTTCGTGTGGATTCCCATTGGGCCACGCAAGCGATGGCACTTCAGGGATTTGCTGATTTCGTGACGCCCGATATGGTCCTTCGGGAAGATCGCCTTGGCGATGACTTGGAGATTTTGGCGGCAACAGTGGGCAAGAATACAATGCCGCTTTTGGCCGAACAAACTGACCCCTATGCAGATCGGCTTATGTCAATTTACGATGCAGATATCGAAGCCGCCGTATTGGATGTTTACCAGCGGGACTACGACGCGTTCGGCTTTGGGGCTTACGCTTAGGCGGCTTGCGCTGTCATGGTTTCCGTCAAGATCGTGTAAATCGTTGAGGGATCTTCGTTTGCGCGCAATTTCATGCAAACACCATTGTCACGCAGCGTACGTGAAATCAGGGCCAACGCCTTGAGGTGTTCGACGCCAGCTTTTTCAGGGGCGAACAATGCGAAGGCAAGATCAACGGGCTGGCGATCGACAGAATCAAAATCGATCGGCTTTTTGATGCGGATGAATAAGCCACAGACTTTCGTCAGACCAGCCAAACGCGCGTGTGGCAGGGCGACACCATGGCCCACACCCGTTGGGCCAAGATTTTCGCGTTCTAGCAGGGCGTCCACGACCAAGGACTGATCAAGACCAAAGCAGGTCTCGGCCATATCGCCAAGATCGTGGAACAGCCGCTTTTTGCTGCTTGCCGCAGCAATGACTTTGATGCCCGTTACGGGAAGAATGTCCTGAATGGTCATATCTCAAATCCTGTCGGGCAACCGCCCGCCTAACTCGCGTTGCGCGGGTCAATCCAACCGATATTCCCGTCGTCCCGACGATATACCACGTTGATCCCGCTATGTCCTTCGTTCCGAAAGACCAAAACCGGGGCGTTTGCAATTTCCATTTGCATGACTGCCTCCCCGACGGAAAGCTCTGGAATTTTGGTTTCCATTTCAGCCACGATCATGGAGCTCACGCCTTCTGGCTCTTGCTCATCCGACTCACTATTTGAAGCGAGGATATAGGACCCTGCGTCCGAAAGTTCAACGGGTTGTGATCGTTCCTTATGGTGGTCCTTCAAGCGGCGTTTGTACCGTCTAAGTTGCTTTTCCATTTTCTCTAAAGCGCTGTCAAAAGCGGCATAGATTTCAGTGGCATGGCCCTTGGCCTGCGCGGTAAGACCGGTTGAGAGATGGACTTCAGCTTCGCAGACAAATTCATGCCCGCTCTTGGAAAAAACAACATTTGCGTCTGTGGGGCGGCCTGCGTATTTCTCAAACACCTCTCCCATTTCGGTCTGCACGTGTGTTTGCAGGGCTTGGCCAATGTCGATTTGCTTTCCTGTGATCTGATAGCGCATCTTGTCTCCTTCATTGTACGTTACAGGCAATTCGGGCGTCAAAACGGTTAAGAAACCGCTAAGTTACGTTCGAATTACGGGGACTGATGTCAGAGAGACGTTTGTGTGCAGTTGGCGCCCGTTAGGCGCGACACCGACCACAAAGGAAATCATGTCTGTCATCACAAGCATTGGGCAATGAAATCAAGCGTCTGTCAATGACATCTGTAAAATGATCACGGAACCCGAAAAGAATTGCCGAGGTAAACGCGGCGCACGTTCTCGTCTTTGATGACCTCATCGGTGGTGCCAGACATGAGGATTTTTCCGTCATGCAAGATATAGGCGCGGTCCACAATTTGCAGTGTTTCCTGCACGTTATGGTCGGTAATCAGCACGCCAATGCCACGGTTTTTCAGGTCCGCGGTAAGGGCCCGAATTTCACCAACGGCAATAGGATCAACACCAGCAAACGGTTCATCCAGAAGCACGTATTTCGGATCAGCGGCGAGGCATCTGGCAATTTCCACGCGGCGCCTTTCACCACCTGAAAGCGCCATAGCAGGGGCGCGGCGCAGGTGTTCTATGGAAAATTCCGACAACAATTCTTCAAGCCGTTTGCGGCGTTTGTGGCGATCCGGTTGTGCAATTTCGAGGATCGAGAGGATATTGTCCTCTACGTTCAGGCCGCGAAAGATCGACATCTCCTGTGGGAGATACCCGATGCCCAGCTTGGCACGGCGATACATCGGAAGCGTTGTGACATCGCGTCCGTCAACCGTGACGTTCCCGCCTTCGGGCGTCACAAGACCAGCGATGGAATAAAAACAGGTTGTCTTGCCTGAACCGTTGGGGCCCAACAAAGCAACGACTTCACCGCGCCCTAATTCGAGGCTGACATCGCGGATCACAAGGCGTTTGCGATAACTTTTGCGCAGATTGGTGACCTTAAGGCCGACGTTGCCTTCGGTTACGGTCAGGTCAGGCACTTAGTTTCCGCCTTGGTTGAAAATGGTACGTACGCGGCCATCCATTTGGGCGGCACCCGTGGACAGGTTCACGCGCATGGTGTCGGCGGAAATGGCGCTTGCGCCTTGGGTCAACAAGACGTCACCACGCATCGTCAACGTCCCAGCCGTCAAATCATAATCCGCGCTTGCGGCTTCTGCTGCTTCTGTGGCGGTGACAAACGTCACACCACCACTGGCCATTAAGCTGCTTATGTCACCAGTGGAATCGCCATACACGACCTCAATCCGGCCAGCGGACATGCGCAAATCGCCCTGTCCAACAACGACGTTGCCTTGAAAGACAGCTGTCCCCGTGGCTTGATTCACGCTGAGGTTATCGGCGGTAATTTCAACAGAGGCATTCGGATCGGCGTTGATCACACCAAGGTTAATGTTGGTCTGGGCAAACGTTGGGTTCGTGCAAAAAACTACGGCACAGATCAAAGCAGATTTGAAAAAGGTCACGTCAAAGAATCCTATTGTTGCGGTGTGTATACCAGCCGAACACCGTTTTGGAAAAGCATCACTTGTTCGTCGGTACCTTCTGGCGTTTCGATCACTAAATTTCCCGCCGTCAGAGCCCCGAATGGTGCCTGCACTTCGAGGGCACCTTCCGACACGATCCGTCCAGTGGAAAAGTTCGCAGTGAAGCCCGCTGTCTCCATTTCATATCCATTTGACGTCACCATTCGTGCAAGTCCCGTAAGGCGGGCTGTTTGTGCACTGTTATTGATTTCACCCGTGCCCGCGCTGATATCGATGCGGGTGCCATCAACTGTATCTATGCCCGCCAAAAGGGTGTCCGCCGTAATGATGTCACCGACAGGGCGAGTGTTACGGGCCGTTAGGGAAATGACAGACCCATCATCCGCCACACCGGAAAATTGTGCGCCAGACAGCCCGGGTTCACGGGCGATTTCTTGGATCTCTGCGTAGGGGATTGTTGTTTCGGGGCTGGGTGCGCGGGGGAACAGGAACACTGTCGACATTAAAATAAGCGCCGCCAAAGGCAGGGTAACTTTCAAAAAACCGACGAACTGGGAATAGAAGTTCTCGTCGTTGAACATCTAGATAACGCCAGCGCGCAGGCAGTCATGGATATGAATGATACCCGCGACGTTACGCGACCCGTCTGGATCAACGACAAACAAGCAAGTGATCTTGCGGGTTTCCATTACGTTCAACGCCTCTTCTGCCAGCGCTTTGCTGCCGATGGTGCCAGGTGACTTTGTCATGACTTCACCTGCCGTCAGGTCCAACAATCCGGCCATGTTCCGACGCAAATCGCCGTCGGTCACGATGCCGCAAAGGTAACCCTGATCATCTAAAACACCAACAACGCCGAACCCCTTTTGGCTGATGGTCAGCAAGGTGTCGCTCATGGGGGTGTCTGTGCCTGACAACGGGATTGCATCGCCCGTGTGCATCAGATCCCCCACGCGCGACAGTTGCGCGCCAAGCGTGCCACCGGGATGAAAGTCCCGAAAGTTGTCTGCTGAAAATGCACGATGTTCCATCAGGGCCACGGCAAGTGCATCGCCCAGCGCGAGGGTCATAGTCGTTGATGTGGTTGGCACAACGCCCGTTCCGCATGCCTCTCCCAATTTCGGGATCAACAGCACGATATTGGATTGTGTGGCAAGCGCGCCGTCTGATTTGCTTGTTACGCCGATCACGGGAATGCCAAACCGCTGGGTATATGCAATTAAATTGGCAAGCTCAGGCGCTTCACCGGAGTTCGAGATTGCTAAAACCACATCTTCGCGCGTCACCATTCCTAAGTCACCATGGGACGCTTCGGCGGGATGAACGAAATGCGCTGGTGTTCCGGTGCTGGCCAAAGTCGCCGCGATCTTACGCGCGATATGGCCCGACTTACCGATCCCTGAAATGATGATCCGCCCTTTGGCATTCAGGATCATGTCAACGGCGTCTGACAACGTCGAATCCAAGGCATCGGCCAACACGTCCAGTGCGCGCGCTTCTTCACGGATCACACGTCGGGCCGTTTTGATAAACTTGGATTCAGTCATCAGTGCGAGAAGATGTCCTGTTCCGGCCAACCCGCGAGGTCAAGCTGCGCGCGCATTGGAAGGAAATCGTAGCACGCTTGTGCCATGCCCATACGGCCTTCGCGCTCAAGGCGGATGTTTAACTCGTCACGCAACTGGTGGAGGTACAAGACGTCCGACGCCGCATAGTCGAGCTGGCCTTTGGTCAGTTCAGCAGCGCCCCAGTCGGATTGCTGTTGGAACTTGGAAATATCGACGTTGAGGAGTTCTTGCAGAAGGTTCTTCAACCCGTGGCGGTCTGTATAAGTGCGGATCAATTTGCTGGCGATCTTGGTGCAATACACAGGTGCTGTGACTGTCCCGAACGCGTTCAACATCGCGGCGATGTCAAATCGGCCAAAGTGGAACAACTTCAGCACGTCAGGATCAGCAAGCATTTTGCAAAGATTGGGGGCATCGGTTTGACCAACGGCAACTTGCACAAGGTGGCAATCACCGTCGCCACCCGACATCTGGATCAAACACAGGCGGTCGCGGTGCGGGTTTAACCCCATAGTTTCACAGTCAATCGCCACGACGGGACCAAGGTCCAGACCGTCGGGTAGATCATTTTGGTAAAGATGATTTGTCATGTGGTCCCTTTATCACGAAGGGAGGGTGGTGCCCAGAAGAGACGTCGAACTTTATATATTTTATTTTAATTACAGTTACTTATTTTACTTCCCAATATAAAAGTGGTCCCAAAAGCGGTCCTCTTGTTGCGTACCTGCGCATCTCTATTCACGCACTAGTTTCAAGCTGAACAGTGACGCTTCTCTCGCTTAGTGGCGTCAATTATTGAGCGCATAGATTTAGGCTACGCTAGCAATCCGATGCGAGTTTTTATTAGTTTGGCAGCACCCTTCACTGTCCTTGCAGAGACTGGTTCGCATTTGTCTGACATCACCAT
>JABBAI010000191.1 GCA_018608045.1 Octadecabacter sp.
ATAACATCGTCAAAACCTACCGTGATCATCCGGATTTCGAAGTGGGCTTTGTCCTGCGTGCACGCTGGAAAAAACTGGCGGCGTCGCCTGCGTTTGACGGGTTATGTCATCCAAAACAATCCCGCACTTGGTTTCAAAAGTTCCGCTACATCCTCAGCCTGTCAGGCAATGACACGGGGTCAAATTACTTATCAGCTGCGTCGTCCAACGCATTGATCCTTATGGAAGAAGACGGATGGGAGCTATTTTACACCGACGCTTTCAAACCATCGGTCCATTACGTGCCGTTGGAGAACGGCGCGCAGGATGTTGTTGAAAAACTAACGTGGGCACGTGCCAATCCAGACAAATGCAAGGCGATGTCGGATGCGGCTACGGGTCTTTACGATCAATTTGCGAGCCCTGAAAATCGTGCGGCGATCCTTACTCAAATCGCAGCCCAGCGGAACGCTGATTAGATTGACGGGCGCGACACCGTCCCACCACCAATCGCGGCCGCAACACCCGTGGTTCCCGGTGCACTTGTTGGCAACCCCTTGGCAACCCGCACCGCAAGGAAGGCAAACGCTTGCGCCTCAAGCATGTCACCGTCAAATCCGGCGTCCTCAATCGGGGCAATGGGCACATCACACGCCTGGCGGATCATGCCCATCAACGTTGCATTTTGCCGCCCACCGCCGGTCACATAAACACAAGATGGCGGGCTTGGGCATGCCGTCACCGCTTGCCCAACGGCCTGGGCGCAGGTCATCGTCAAGGTTGCCACAGCGTCAGCGTTCGACAGGTCCGCAACAGTATCCAAAAGCGCAGAAAAAGCATTACGATCTAATGACTTAGGCGGCAGCCGAAAGAAATACGGATGCTGCAAAAAAGCGTCAATAATCCCTTGATCGACGGCACCTTCGGCAGCCAATGCACCGTCCTCATCAAAGGGCAGCCCAAGGCGTGCCTGCATCACGTCGTTCACTGGAGCATTTGCTGGACCTGTATCAAAGGCCAGCAACGCGCCGTCACTTTCAGGGTGCGGCAGGCTTGGATCGATCCACGTCAGATTCCCGACGCCACCCAAATTCAACATCGCAATGGGGGCGGTTGCGCCCATCTTTTTGGCCAATGCAAAATGATAAAACGGCGCAAGCGGCGCGCCCTCTCCGCCCATTTGAACGTCCGCAGATCGGAAATCCCAAACGACAGTTTTGCCCAAGACCTCTGCCAGAACGGCACCATCACCCGCCTGATGCGTGCCGCGCCCGCGTGGATCATGGGCCAGTGTTTGGCCGTGAAACCCCACCCAATCAGCCTGCGAAAATTGCGACAAAATCTGCGCATGGACCGTTTCAACCAACTCGGACACGTCGGCAATGTCATCATCGTGCCATTTGCCCAAGGCGGATTTGAACACGTCGCGCTGCGCATCGGTGTAGGGATGAAATGCACTTTCGCCGAATTCAAGAATGACATGCCCGTTTGTGACAATCTCGGCTGCGTCCACACCATCAAGCGATGTGCCCGACATGGCCCCGACAACCCGCACGGTTTGATCTTTCAACATGCAGCTTCCTTTGCCCTCTGGCCCTCTGACCTTACGACCCATATAGAGTGGGCAAATGCTAGCAGGAACACGCCATGACCTACCACCCGAAATCCGATTTTATCCGTGTCATGATGGAGCGCGGTTTTCTTGCCGATTGCACCGACTATCAGGGCTTGGATGAGGCCTTTGCCGCGGGTGTTGTGCCCGCCTACATCGGCTTTGATGCAACGGCGAAATCGCTGCATGTGGGCAGCCTGATCCAGATTATGATGCTGCGTTGGTTGCAAAAAACCGGACACCAGCCGATCACTTTGATGGGCGGCGGAACAACGAAAGTGGGCGACCCCAGCTTTCGCGCCGATGAACGCCCCCTGCTGACGCCCGCGCAAATTGATGACAACATCGCGGGCATCAAACAGGTGTTTTCGAAGTACCTCGATTACAGCGCGGACGCGCCTTCAAGCAGCGAAGCGGTAGGGCCTGTAAAAGCGCCGGCTTTGATGCTGAACAACGCCGAATGGCTGGATGGCCTCAACTACCTCGATTTTCTACGCGACATCGGTAAGCATTTCTCGGTCAATCGCATGCTCAGCTTTGAGTCAGTAAAGTCACGTCTGGATCGCGAACAATCCCTCAGCTTTCTTGAATTCAACTACATGATCTTGCAAGCTTATGATTTCCTAGAGCTTAACCGCCGCTACGGGTGTCTGTTGCAAATGGGTGGGTCCGATCAATGGGGCAACATCGTTAACGGTATCGACCTGACGCGCCGTGTGTTGGAAAACCAGATTTTCGGCCTGACATCACCGCTGCTGACGACAAGTGACGGCAAAAAGATGGGCAAATCCCTGTCTGGTGCGATCTGGCTGAACGACGAAATGCTAAGCTCGTATGAATTCTGGCAGTTCTGGCGCAACACAACCGATGCTGATGTGGGCCGTTTCCTGAAGCTTTACACAGAACTTCCGGTTGCGGAATGTGACCGTCTTGGCGCGCTTGAGGGCGTGGCAATTAACTACGCGAAAATCATCCTCGCCAATGAAGTGACCGCCCTGTGCCATGGTCGCGATGCGGCTGAAGCTGCGGCGGCTACGGCAAAAGAAGTGTTCGAAAAGGGTGGCGTCGGGGATGACCTTCCGACCCTGACACTGGTGGCTGGCGATATTAGCGACGGCATTTCAATCGTGCAACTGATCGTGAAATCGGGTCTGGCGGGGTCCGGCAAGGAGGCAAAGCGTCTGATTTCCGATGGCGGTGCCAAGATGAATGATGAACCGCTGACGAACGGTGGTTTGATGATCACGACAGATATGCTCGCCCAGCCCATTAAGCTGAGTGCGGGTAAAAAACGCCATGCTTTGGTGACGCTAGGTTAAAACTGCCAACACACCGCCCCCGATCAACGCCAAAACTGCCGCAACAACGGCGGCCGCGAATGGTGTAGGTTTGGGTGCGGAAATATCAGGCAAATGGTTCATCCTGTCTTCAGTTTTCATAGGCCTATTAACCATGTCTTAGATAAACATCGCGTTAATGGCCGCGATGACCCTGCCCTGCAACAATCCCCCGCCTTTGCCCGCGCGCTGACGGCGTTTGGATCAGAAGTATCCTGCGATGCCCCTGTGATCCTGAACCGCCACTTTGGCCCCCTCGGGCGCGTCGGGTTCACATCACGCGGACCGTTGTGCAAAACCCCTTTGCGCGATCTGCGCCACGCGGGCCTTAGGATTTTCAACGCAGAACATGATTGCGCGGTACACTACAAAGCGGCAGGGTTTCGTCAAATCATCACGCCGGTTCATATCGCGGACTGGGACCTTACGGGATTTGCACAAGACCGACGCCACCAGATGCATCAAAAATGGCGCAACCAATTACGACGGGCCAAAACCAGCAATTTACGTGTGCGCGAAATCGCGTGGGATGGATCGGGCCACCCGTTGTTTCACCACAGCGTCAAACTGGCCCAAATCCGAAAATTCCGCGCGCTTCCAACAGGCCTCATCGCGGCCTTCGCCCAATTAAATCCCAGTGATACAATCATTTTTGAGGGATATGACAAGGGCCATTTAATCGCGGCACTCCTGATCCTGTGCCACGGTCCCACGGCTACGTTGCAGACCGCATGGACCAGCCCGCAAGGCCGCGCCAACCATACCCATAATTTATTAATGTCCCGCGCCGCCGACCGACTTGCCGCCAGTGGCCACACCACCTTCGACCTTGGCCTTGTTGAAACCGACAATGCGGCCTCTCTCGCTCGGTTCAAACTGCGCACGGGCGCGCGTTTGCGCAAACTTGGCGGCACATGGATCGCCATTCCGGGCCTGTGACCACTTGGCCCCCCCGCCCATCTCGCGTAAAGCTAGGCCAACGCACAGGCACGGACCGACATGAGCGATACAATTCTTTCCCGCTGCGAGGCCAAAGGCCTTCGCCTGACAGATCAGCGCCGCACAATCGCGGGTGTGCTTGAGGCGTCCGACGACCACCCGGACGTTGAAGTATTGTACAACCGCGCCGCCTCAGCAGATCCGCGCATTTCATTGGCCACGGTTTACCGCACTGTTAAGTTGTTCGAAGAAGCCGGAATTTTAGAAAAACACGACTTCGGTGACGGGCGTGCGCGCTATGAAACAGCAGACCGCGACCACCACGACCACCTAATTGATCTGCAATCAGGTGAGGTGATCGAATTTATCGACGCCGAAATCGAAGCCCTGCAAGAACGCATCGCTGAAAAGCTCGGTTATGAACTCAAAGGACACCGCTTGGAATTGTACGGCGTGCCCAAAAAGGCCAAACCCTAATGGAAAACCTGCGCGGTGCCGCGTTTATGACATTCTCAATGCTCGCCTTCGCGATTGAGGACGTGTTGATCAAAATGCTCGGCGCGCGTATTCCAGCGGGTCAAATCATTAGTGTTATCGGTGCAGGTGCAGCGCTGGCCTTTGCATGCTGGTTCATCATCCAGCGCCAGCCCGTGTTCGTGCCCGCCCATAAAAACGGCAAAGTCTGGCTGCGTGCAGTGTTTGAGGTGCTGGGCACTTTGATGTTCATATCGGCCCTGATCCGCATGGACGTCACACAATTATCAGCAATTATACAAGCGACGCCGCTGGTGGTCGCAATGGGCGGTGCGATTTTCCTTGGGCAATCCGTGGGGTGGCGTCGTTGGGCTGCGATCTTGGTCGGATTTATGGGCGTTTTGCTGATCATTCGACCGGGACTAGACGGGTTGACCGTTGCGACGTTGTTTGGCGTTGGCGGAATGTTTGGCCTTGCTGGGCGCGATCTGGTGACGCGTTCAATCACGGTTCCGATCTCTGGTGCGCATCTATCTTTGCATGCGTTCTTGGTGCTGATCCCCGCAGGCCTTTTTTTGGTCTGGATCAACGGCGACACGCTCGTGATCCCCACCGCGCGTGACGGGGCCACGTTGATCGGCTGCATCGCGATCGCCCTTCTCGCTTACCTTTGCATTGTCGCAGCGACCCGCGCAGGCGACGCTGCGTTCATTTCATCGTTTCGCTACACTCGCATGATCTTTGCGTTGATCCTCGGGATGGTCGTGCTGAACGAACGCCCCGATCAAATGACATTGATCGGCGTTGCCATCGTCATCGCGGCGGGCCTGTTCACCTTGCTGCGCGAAGCCCGCCTGCGTCGCACTTCCCAAGCGTCACTTGACCCGTTATAGCGGGCACAAATCACAAACCGTTTGCGCTAACACCAAATAAGGAAAAGCCCATGAGCACGATTATCGATATTCACGCCCGCGAAATACTCGACAGCCGCGGGAACCCTACGGTCGAAGTCGACGTGACATTGGAAGACGGCACAATGGGCCGCGCCGCCGTTCCATCAGGCGCCTCCACGGGTGTGCACGAAGCAGTTGAAAAACGTGACGGCGACAAAGCGCGTTACAAAGGCAAAGGCGTTTTGCAAGCGGTTGAAGCCGTGAACGGCGAAATCGCAGACACCATTGTCGGGTTTGACGCCACTGAACAGGTCGCCGTCGACATGGCGATGATCGAACTCGACGGTACGGAAAACAAAGGCCGCCTTGGCGCGAACGCTATTTTGGGTGTTTCATTGGCTGTCGCGAAAGCCGCCGCTGAATACACCGCACAGCCGCTGTTCCGCTACATCGGCGGCACCGCTGCCCGCGTATTGCCCGTGCCGATGATGAACATCATTAATGGCGGCGAACACGCAGACAACCCTATCGACATCCAAGAATTCATGATCATGCCCGTATCGGCCACCAACATTCGTGAGGCCGTGCGCATGGGCTCCGAAGTGTTCCACACGCTGAAGGGTGAACTGACGGCTGCTGGCCTGTCCACGGGAATTGGCGATGAAGGCGGCTTTGCCCCCAACATTAGCTCCACCCGTGATGCGCTTGATTTCATTTTGAAATCTATCGAGAAGGCCGGATACAAACCGGGGAGCGATATCTACCTTGCCCTCGATTGTGCGGCGACGGAATATTACAAAGACGGCAAGTATGAAATGAAGGGCGAAGGCAAATCCCTGACGTCCGCCGAAAATGTCGACTACCTTGCCGCTCTCGTGGCTGATTACCCGATCATCTCAATCGAAGACGGCATGTCCGAGGACGACTGGGACGGCTGGAACGCCCTGACCGCGCGCCTCGGTGATAAGATCCAGCTGGTCGGCGATGATTTGTTCGTGACCAACCCCAAGCGTTTGCAGATGGGTATCGACCAGAAATCCGCAAATTCAATGCTGGTGAAGGTCAACCAGATCGGCACTCTGACCGAAACCCTTACGGCCGTTGATATGGCGCACCGCGCACGGTTTACCAATGTGATGTCGCACCGCTCCGGTGAAACCGAAGACGCAACAATTGCCGACCTCGCCGTAGCGACAAACTGCGGCCAGATCAAAACAGGTTCGTTGGCGCGCTCTGACAGATTGGCGAAGTACAACCAGTTGATCCGCATCGAAGAATTGCTGGAAGAAACTGCCATTTACGCGGGCCGTTCAATCCTGCGTTAATCTAAACAAATCACATCAAAGGCCTCTGCATGTGCGGGGGCCTTTTTTATTGGAACCGCTGCGGACGATACGGCGCAAGCAACCCGTCATAGCCACCCTGCTCCATAATTTCAGCAGAAACGGCCTCTCCCGTGATGGCGGCCAATGTCACACCAGAATGCATCACCGCAACATGCAGGCCTTTGGGGCCAACTTCACCAATAACGGGCAAACCATCTTCGGGCATGGGCCTGTATCCGACGGCAACGGCGTCCCATTCAAGCGGGTCACCATCAATCATCGGATTGAGCCACCCCAAGACGCGAACGGCGATTTCATCGGGCGTCTCGGTCACGCTTGATGCGTCATCGCCCTGATGGTTTGCAACGGCTGATGCAAGAAGTCGTCCATCGGGCAATTGGCGTACTTCACCATGGGGCGTCACAAGCACCGATCGGATTTTGGCCTTGATCGGTTTGGTCGTGACCAACACACCGGGCCGCGTCACCATCGGCAGTTTGACACCAACAGACGCCAAAACGTCCGGTGTGCCTGTTCCTGCGGCAATCACCACATGACCCGCCTCTATCAGCCCAACGGACGTTTCAACGCCGCGCACGAAGTCATGTGTAGCCGCAATTCCCTGAACAACCATGCCGCGGATAATCCTAGCACCAGACAGCGCCAGAAGGTCATCGGCCAAAGCGCCAGCCTCTGCCGCAGATTCGCTCGGGAACCTCAAAACCTCAGCTGGTAAGCCTTTGATATCAGGTTCAAGTACATGGCTTTGGGCACGCGTCAGATACTCAACAGAATACCCAAGGTCACCCAAAGATGCCTGCATCTCTCGCAGGCCCTCTCCCTGGGACTCCCACCAAAGCGCACCACATGTATTGACCGGCAGATCGGGAACGTCTTGGATCAGCTGTTGATAGGCCTTCATGCTGGCAACCCGCAGTTCATGGTGGGCACGATCCGCATAAAAGCTGGCGTTAACCCATCCAAATGACGTCGCAGACGCCGCAGGCTGTCCGGCATCAATCACCGTCACCTGCGCACCAGACCGCGACAGCTGAAATGCAATCGACGCCCCGATAATCCCGCCACCGACAATAGCAACTTTCATTGTGTCCCCTTGGCCTTCCTCGACGGTCAGCCTAACCTTCAAACATGACAGCACAAGATATCATCGACCGCCTGCAGCTACAGCCGCATCCAGAAGGCGGATATTACCGCCAAACTTGGGCAGATGAAGCAAGCGACGGGCGACCAAGCGGAACCTGCATCTATTTCCTTCTCAAAGACGGGATGGGCAGCCATTGGCATCGCGTCGATGCTGTTGAAATCTGGCACTACTACGCAGGCGCGCCACTGATCCTTGGCCTGTCCGAACACGATGATAGACCTAAGCAAGAAATCACGTTGGGCCCTGATCTTGTGACAGGCCAACATCCTCAGGCAATCGTCCCAAAAGACTGGTGGCAAGCCGCGCGCACCACTGGCGATTGGACCCTTGTGGGATGCACCGTCAGCCCCGGATTTTCATTTGACGGGTTCACCTTGGCGCCGCCCGATTTCGATATTCCATAGCACCCAGACGAAAAAAGGGAGAACCGAAGTTCTCCCCAAGTCTCGCCCATCAGGCTCATTCTAGTGTACCGCCCGGTATTCTGCCTGCGGCCCGTGGGCGCTCACGGCGCGAGGATAAACCCCGCGCCGGAACCGATTAACTACACCCAGACGTTCCGCCGCAGGTGTTGCACTTCATGCAGGTGCCGTTGCGGACCAAAGTGAAGTTGCCGCATTCGCCGCAGGCTTCGCCTTCGTATCCTTGCATCTTCGCCTTATCGCGTGCCGACAAGGAGCTGATTGTGCCGGATGAGACGGCTGTGGATGTGGTCGCTTGCGCCATACCACCGCCCGCAGCCACCGCAGGAACCAAAGTTTCCAAAGCAGCCGCTGCATCAACACCGCCACCGAACGCAACCGCGCCAGCACCACCCTGAAGCACCATCAGATCATTTGGCAAACGCTTGCGCAGATATCCGGTTGAGCTGATTTGCTTCAGCACATTCAAAGACTTGGACGCAGCCGTTTCAGACATTTCCTGAATGTTGGACACGCCTTCTTCTTCGCCACGACCAAGGCTGTCGAAGCTCGCTCCTTCTGGCTTTACGTGGGCCAGATCGGTGCGATCGAGGTAGGACACAGCCAATTCGCGGAAGATGTAGTCAAGGATCGACGTCGCGTTCTTGATGCTGTCGTTGCCCTGAACCATACCAGCGGGTTCAAACTTCGTGAACGTGAAGGCATCGACGAATTCTTCCAGCGGCACGCCGTATTGCAGACCAACGGACACCGCGATGGCGAAGTTGTTCATCATGGCGCGGAAACCGGCACCTTCTTTATGCATATCGATGAAGATTTCACCAAGGTTGCCGTCCTCGTATTCGCCAGTGCGCAGGTAGACCTTATGGCCACCAACATTGGCTTTCTGAGTGTAGCCTTTGCGACGCTGAGGCATCTTTTCGCGGTGCGATTTGATGATCTCTTTGACGATGACCTTTTCGATGATCTTTTCGGCAATGACTTGTGCCTTGGCGGTGATGTTGCCGTTCTCAAGGATATCAGCGGCTTCTTCATCGTCTTCGATCAATGCTGCGGCCAATGGCTGGGACAGTTTTGATCCATCACGGTACAGCGCGTTGGCTTTGACGCCGAGGGACCAAGACAGCTCGTATGCTTTTTGGCAGTCCTCGATTGTGGCGTCGTTGGCCATGTTGATCGTCTTGGAAATCGCACCCGAGATGAACGACTGCGCCGCTGCCATCATGTAGATGTGGCTGTTGACGGACAAGTAACGCTTTCCCTTTTTGCCGCATGGGTTGGCGCAATCGAAGACGGAGTAATGTTCTTCTTTCAGGTGTGGTGCACCTTCCAACGTCATTGTTCCGCAGACGTGATCGTTCGCAAGGTCTGTGTCTTCTTTGGAAAAGCCCAATGATTTCAACAGATCAAACGTCGGATCGTTCAGCTTGTCTGCTGGAATGCCAAGGACGTTCTTGCAGAATTCTTCGCCCAGCGTCCACTGGTTGAATACAAAGCGAATGTCGAACGCGGATGGAAGCGCCTCTTCGATCTTGTCGATTTCCGCTTGGCCGAACCCGTGACCGACAAGTGCGGTGTGGTTGATACCGGGCGCATTGCCCAAGGTGCCGTGTCCGACAGCATAGGCCTGAATTTCTTCGGCTTGCGACGTGGAATAACCCAATTTCGCCAAGGCCGCAGGTACGGATTGGTTGATGATCTTGAAGTAACCACCACCAGCAAGCTTTTTGAACTTCACCAGCGCAAAGTCAGGCTCGATCCCAGTTGTGTCACAATCCATGACCAGACCGATGGTGCCTGTTGGTGCGATCACAGACACCTGCGCATTGCGGTACCCGTGCTTTTCGCCTAATTTCAGCGCTTCGTCCCAAGTGGACATCGCGATGTCGACCAATTTTGCCTCAGGGCAGTTCGCATGATCCAGCGGCAGAGGCTTAACATCCAGCTTTTCGTAGCCATCCGACGCGCCATATGCGGCGTTGCGGTGGTTGCGGATAACTTTCAGCATGTGTTCCTTGTTGCGCTCGTAACCCGAGAACGCGCCCAGCTCACCCGCGATCTCAGCGGAGGTGGCGTAAGACACGCCTGTCATGATCGCTGTCAAAGCGCCGGCCAATGCGCGGCCTTCGTCTGAATCGTAACCAAAGCCCATGTTCATCAGCAAACCGCCGATGTTGGCATAGCCCAGACCCAATGTACGGAAATCATAGGACCGCTGCGCGATCTCTTTGGACGGGAACTGCGCCATCATCACAGAGATTTCCAACGTCACAGTCCAAAGACGCGACGCATGCATATAGTCTTCGACCTGAAATTCGCCGTCCTTGTAGAAGGTCAGTAGGTTCATGGACGCAAGATTACAGGCCGTATCGTCAAGGAACATGTATTCGGAACACGGGTTGGACCCACGGATCGCGCCGTCTTCTGGGCATGTGTGCCAAGCGTTGACGGTGTCGTGGTACTGGATGCCCGGATCGGCACAAGCCCACGCCGCGTGACCAACCTGTTCCCACAAATCGCGGGCTTTGATGACTTTGTGGACTTCGCCGTTCTTACGATTAACGAGGTTCCAGTTCGCATCCATTTCAACGGCCTTCAGAAAGGCGTCCGTCACACGGATGGAGTTGTTGGAGTTCTGGCCAGAGACAGAATTATAAGCTTCGGAATCCCAGTCAGTGTCGTATGTCGGGAATTCGATCGCTGTGTGACCCTGCTTTGCATAATCCAACACGCGCTTGACGTATGTTTCTGGAATGGCGACCTTTTTAGCTTCGCGCACGGCTTCTTTCAGCTGTGGGTTTACCTTTGGATCGTATGCGTCGGCTTCTGCGCCGTCCCACCCTTTGATCGCATCAAAGATCAGGTTCAATTTCGCTTCGTGCATCTTGGAACCCGCGACGATGGACGCAACTTTTTGCTCCTCCAGCACCTTCCAGTTGATGAATTCTTCGATATCTGGGTGATCCGCATCCACGATGACCATCTTGGCCGCACGACGTGTTGTTCCGCCCGATTTGATCGCACCAGCAGCGCGGTCACCAATTTTCAGGAAACCCATCAGGCCCGATGACTTACCGCCACCTGACAGCGATTCACCCGCAGCACGCAAGCTAGAGAAATTGGTGCCTGTGCCAGACCCGTACTTGAACAAACGCGCTTCGCGAACCCAAAGGTCCATGATGCCGCCCTCATTTACCAGATCGTCAGCAACGGATTGAATGAAACAGGCGTGCGGCTGTGGGTGCTCATAGGAGGACGTGGATTTTGTCAGCACGCCAGTCTGGTAATCAACGTAGTGGTGGCCCTGCGCAGGACCATCGATCCCGTAGGCCCAGTGCAGACCCGTGTTGAACCACTGAGGGGAGTTGGGCGCGGCACGCTGTGTCGCCAACATGTAGCGCATTTCGTCAAAATACGTCTGTGCGTCTTCTTCGCTGGTGAAATAGCCACCCTTCCAACCCCAATACGTCCATGCACCAGCAAGACGATCAAACACCTGCTTGGCAGAAATTTCGCCGTCCATGGTCGCGCCTTCAGCTGGAACGGAGCGCCACAGAAATTCTGGAACGCCCTTCTCTTTTACTCTGATGGTTTCGGAAGGAACGCCGGCCTTACGGAAATACTTCTGGGCAATGACGTCTGACGCAACTTGGGACCAACCTTCAGGGATCTGACAATTTTCAAGTTTGAACACGATCGTGCCATCGGGGTTCCGGATTTCAGATGTGGCAGATTTGAACGCCACCTCTGTGTATGCGTCTTGTCCGGATTTGGTGAAGTTACGTTCAATTTTCATCGCGCTCTCGCCTCTGTCAAAATGGGGGTCGTCGTTGCGACCGCCCGTGTCCCTCATTCCGATCCGTACTGGATCGAAAAACCTATCGGCTGGATCAAACGTCAGACGTGGAAAACAAAGCACCGACCCCAAAATAAAGAGGCTCATTCAAGTCCATAGTGCTGTTCAGCATCTAATAGCTCGAAACCAGTCCCACGCTGCCTGCAACACTATATGTTGTGCCGTCTTATCCAGCTCGAACTACATCGCCCATCTAGCCCTAGTGGGTCAACGAAAACTTTACCCTAAATATAGATTA
>JABBAI010000176.1:0-7974 GCA_018608045.1 Octadecabacter sp.
CATCTGGCAAAGTGATAGTTTTTTATATTTAGAATACGTTTTTGAGATACAAGGGAGCCGCCGAACCTCTTAAAAGTGCAATCGCCAAGAACGATAATGAACATCAAGTTGTATCAAAAAATCGGATAATCGTCATTACGAAGAATAATTTATCTGCGCTCTCGTCGCTGTGCATAGTCAACGAACATGTATGGGGAGAGTGTCATGGCGAACGTGAAAGAAAAACCAATTTGGAAGTTCAAAGTAACGGGCGAACATCAAACGCCGACTAAATCGAACACAACAGCCCGCGACAAGACTTACATCATTGACGAACCTGTTATGCGTGGCGGAACCGATCTTGGTCCAATGCCAGTTGAATACGTTTTTATGGGCCTTGTCGGTTGCACCCACGTCATTTCCAACAAACTCGCTAAGGCAAACGGGATCGCCTTCCACGAGATGGACATCGAAATCGACGTCACAATGGATAGCCACGGCACACGCCTTATCAATGCTATCGATATCCCCTTTCCCGAAGTCACATTGTACATCACCGCCAAGTATGACGGCCACCGCGACGGCGCTTTAGAAGTGGTTAAAAAGTTGCGTCATTATTGCGCCGTTTCCAAAATGCTTCAGGAAAGTGGAACGCGCGTCACCGAAAATTGGGTCTTGAATGGTGAAGCGATTGCTTCCGCGTGATACCCAGATCAGCGGATTATCATGGCGTTTGACGGGCAGGCATAGCAATGATGTCTCTCGTCAATATTCTGGGGCCGATTACGACCATTACGCTGATCGGATATCTTTTGGGCCGCTCGCCCTCGGGGTTGCACACACGCACGCTTGGAACAATTGTTCTGTTAGTCGCGACACCGTCTCTAATTTTTCACACGTTGGTTTCAATGCATGTCGGCCTCGACACCCTGGGATCCATGGCCGTGGCAGCGCTACTGGCGATGACAGCGTCGGGCGTCATGGGGCTCGCCGCATTAGCTGTAACCGGCGGATCAAAACAAACATACCTACCCAGCCTTATTTTCCCGAATTCGGGCAACATGGGCCTCGCGCTTGTTTTGCTGACGTTTGGGGATGAGGGCATGAGATTGGGCATATCGTATTTCTTTGTGGTGTCGATCTGCCAGCACTCAGTGGGTTTTTCCATTGCCGCTGGAACGGTCAACCTGCGGCATTTGGTACGTCAACCGCTGATGTATGCTGTCGTTTTGGTTTTGCTGGTAACAATTTTTGACCTAGCTGTTCCAGATGTCATCATGACGACAACAGAAATGCTAGGCGCTATGATGATCCCGGCCATGTTGATCCTGCTCGGCGCATCGCTCGCTACGCTTCATGTGGCGGAACTGAAACCCGCAATGGGAATCGGAATCGCGAGATTGGTCTTTGGTGTCGCATCAGCACTTTTGGCGATCTGGTTGCTTGATCTGCAAGGTATCGCAGCGGGAACTGTTTTTCTTTTGGCGACGATGCCCACAGCGATTGTGAACGTCATTTACGCCGACAGACACGGACCCAACGGAAGCACAGTGTCTGGTGCAGTTGTTGTGTCCACACTCCTCACTTTTTTATGTCTGCCGGCTCTGATCTGGGTCGCAATCTGGATATCCGGTCATGGGTGAACGCATTACATTTGGCGGCTATCAGGGCGAAAAATCGGTCCACACCCGTGGTGCGCGCGCCTTTGAGGCTGCCCTGACTCGCCTGACAGATGGTGGGGTCACGGTCGATTTCCGCCAAAACATCGTTGATGACGGCCACAAAGCCTCCGACCTTTTGGACATGACCGAACGCGGTGACCTCGACGGATGCTATTTCTCGTCCAGCTACCTTGCGGGCCGTGTACCAGAATTGGCGCTGTTCGATCAGCACTTTGCGGTGCCGACCCGCGCCCATGCATACGGTGTGCTTGACGGATTTCTCGGCCAGCGTTTGGCACAAGAGGTCGCGGCAAAGACCGGCTATGTCGTAATGAACTATTGGGACAACGGACTGCGCCATATTTCAACGGCAGATACGCCGCTGAATACACCCGCAAATTGCAAAGACTTGAAACTGCGCACCCTTGCTAGCGACGATCATCAGCGCGTGTTTCGCGCGCTCGGGTTTGATCCGATAGCGATTGACGTGCGTGATTTGCCCGATGCGGTCAAATCGGGCGTTGTGGATGCACAGGAA
This sequence comes from Octadecabacter sp., assembly GCA_018608045.1. Taxonomy (GTDB): domain Bacteria; phylum Pseudomonadota; class Alphaproteobacteria; order Rhodobacterales; family Rhodobacteraceae; genus Octadecabacter. Next base: position 2,179 of record JABBAI010000176.1, read on the forward strand.
AATCCGCTCACCAATATCTACAACTTCGATCTGCACAAAACCCACCGCACCATCACGCTGACCGGCCATCTTCTTGGCGTCGCACTCGTGTTGTTCAATGCAAAAACCTTTGCCGGATGGTCCGCGAAAACCCGCGATGCCGTGACTGCTGCAATGGTTGAGGCGACACAAACACAAAGACAATTGGCGCAAGATGACGATGCTATTTGTACCGATGCGATGATCAACGACGGTGTAACCTTTGTTGAATTGTCCCCGAAAGAACGCGCAACACTCGCCGCGGCGACGCACAGGGAAGTCGCGGCCACACGCGCGCGGTTTAGCACAGACCTTATTGCGTTGTTCGAAAATGATCTGGCCAATGTAAGCAAGGCCCACCTATGAAAAAGTCGTTCTGGAAAACTCCCGAAACGCTGTTCTCTCTTACCTGTTTGTTTCTCGGCGGCTTGGGGTTCTTGTTCCTCGGTTCGCTGGTTGCGGAACCAAAAGTGTTGTTCGGACGCTCTTTAACGGCCATAACCCCCACCTTATTTCCCAGCATCGTGCTTACCTTCATGTTCCTGCTCTGCGCGGTTCAATTGGTTTTGAATTTCAGCGCCAAGACACAGGGCGATGGCGCATCGGGCCTTGCAGGGTGGCGTCGTGGTGCGGTGTTTTTCGGGATCATGACAGTTTACGCGCTGGCAATGGTCCCGATCGGGTTCATCATATCATCCGCCATCACAATCGCGGTGCTGTCGTTGTTCATCGGCAACCGAAACATCGTGCAAATCATCGCGGTCGCGCTCCTTGGTCCTGTTCTGCTGTATCTCGCGGCGACACGTTTATTGGCGGTATCCCTGCCGGAACTGAACGGGATCGAGCTCGCTATTTCGAGGATGTTCTAAATGATTGATTTCTTCATCGAAGGCTTTGGCATGGCCATGCGGATCGATACATTCGTGGTGATGGCCTTGGGCCTGTTCTGCGGGATGCTTGTTGGCGCATTGCCTGGTTTCACAACGCTAATGGCGATGGCAATTCTGCTGCCTATATCGTTCTTTTTGGAACCGATTGTCGGCATCCCGTTCCTGCTGGGCATCTACAAAGGTGGCATGTTTGGCGGCAGTATCCCTGCCATTCTCGTGTCCATGCCCGGCACTGGTGCTGCCGTCGCGACATCGCGCGATGGCTATGCGCTGACCCAAAAGGGGAAGTCGCGCAAGGCCCTAGATATGGCCCTGTTTGCGTCCGTATTCGGCGACACGGCGAGCGATATTTTCACAATCCTGATGATCTTTCCCATCGCTTTGTTGGTCATGCAGTTCGGCCCGCCTGAACTCTTCGCGGTATTATTGATGAGCCTGATCATCATTGCCGCCACGTCCGGTTCAAACCCAATCAAAGCGCTTATCATGATGCTGCTGGGGCTTTGGCTGGCGTCCATTGGCACGGACCCTTTGGGCGGCGTCGAACGCTTTACCTTCGGCATATTCGAGCTAAAATCAGGTATCCCGCTGCTCCCTATGTTGATCGGCGTATTTGCCATCCCTGAGGTTGCCAAAGTGGTGATGGAAAACAAAAAAGTCCGTCAACTTGCCACCGTTATGGGCGAACGCCTGACGTTTCGGGAATTTCGCGCCAGCTTTCGCACGGTCTGTCGCTCAACCGTGATCGGCACATCCATCGGCATTATCCCGGGCTTGGGCCAAGTGGTCGCTGCAATGATGGGCTATTCGGCGGCCAAGAACGCGTCCCCCACGCCTGAAAAATTTGGCGAGGGAGAGCTTGAGGGTGTCGCCGCAGCCGAAGCCGCCAACAACGCAGTGAATGGCCCGACAATGGTGCCACTGCTCACCCTTGGTATTCCAGGCGACAATGTCACCGCGATCCTGCTTGGGGCCTTCGTGGCCCAAGGCCTGCGCCCCGGTCCGCAATTGTTCGAAGAACAGGGCGCGGTGGTTTTCGCCATTCTGATCGCGATGGTCTTTGCCAACCTAATGTTTTTGGCCATTGGCTATCTGTCGATCCCGATCTTTTCGCGCCTTGTCACAATCAAGGTGTCAGTGCTGATCCCGCTGGTCATCATGTTCGCGTTCGCGGGCACTTATGTGTTCCGCTCTGACAGCACGGACCTTTTGATGCTGGTGGTGTTCGGGATATTTGGAATCCTTGCCAAGGCTGCGAAATTTGACGTGATGCCCTTGGTCATGGGCTTCATCCTCGGCCCACCAATGGAATACGCGTTCGGGCAAACCGTCGCGATGACCAATGGCGATGTGGCCGGATTTTTCTTGGGCGAACGTTGGGGCGCAACTGCGGTCCTGATGGCCAGCCCATTCATTGGCTATTTGTTGTGGAAACGCATGCAGCGGGTCCCCACTGACTAGGTTCTACCAATTCACGCGTCCACAAAGCATCCAAAGGGCGCGTGTCACGATATCTGGATGCGTACAAGGGAGAGAAGACATGTTTTCATTTTCACGTCGCAAAGCGGCAACTGTTCTCGCGGCTGCAGGGTTCGCGGTAGCGGCTTCATTTACCGCAGCACAGGCAGAATACCCGGAAAAGCCGATAACGATGGTTATTCCACTGGGTGCGGGGGGCAGCCACGACCTAAACGCACGCGTTATCACATCGATCATTCCGACCTATCTGGAACAGGCGATGATCGTGCGTTTGACACCAGGTGCAGGCGGCCAAAAAGGCACGCAAGAAGTCGCGAACGCGGAAGCTGATGGCTATACGCTGTTATTTACGCATAACTACATCGACATGCTGCAACAGCACGTCGAAACCCTACCCTATAATCCTAACGAAGACTTCATCCCGATCGCGCGTATCAACTATGCACCCATTGCAGTCGTTGTTCGTGGTGATAGCCCTTACATGACAATGGATGATCTGATCGCAGCGTCAAAAGCCGATCCAGGTGGCATTCAGATGGCGCACTCTGGGAACTGGGGCGCATTGTTTGTGCCCGCGGCGCAAATGATGAACGCGCTGGATATACAATGGAACCTCGTTCCTTATCAGGGTGGTGGACCCGCAATGCAGGCACTTTTGGCAGGTGATGCGGACGTCACGATGGGTTTCCCGTCAACCCTGTCCGGCCAGCTTGACAGTGGTGCGGTTCGGGTTCTGGCAACAGCTGGCCAAGAAAGCATCTATGACGATGTGCCAACGTTCGGTGAAATCGGTGTTGAAGGCGATGTAGGCTTTATGCACCGCGTGGTTCTGGCCCCTGCAGGCACGCCTGATGATGTTGTCGCAACGCTGACAGCTGCGTTTCAGGCACTTGCCGAGGACCGCACTTTCACGCGCATGATGGGTCGTCTTGGTGAGACAATCGAAATCATCGACGGGCCTGCCTATCAGGCGATGCGGATCGAGCAAAACGGGAACTATGAAGTCCTCGTGAACGAACTGACGTCGCAATAAACACTATCTGGCCGGCGCGGACACCCTTCGCGCCGGCCGTCTTTATAAGAGTGGATCAATGTCCAAAGAAGCTGCCATTTCATCCAGTTGCGCCCGAAGCGCGCCCGTCAGTGGAATGCCATTCGCGGTGCGCTCTTGCGTGACGCGGTCCAGCCGTTCACCGGGCAGGCGAATGTCATCAAAACCTGGAAGACGTGGAGAGGATTTCACTTCGGCCCATACGCGATCAATGTCGGCGCGAAACACATCCGGATCAGCAAAAGCTTTAATATCGAGCGCGAGGATAAAGTGCCCTGTGTTGGTCGTCGTTTCAGAATCCGCGTTGAAATCCACAACATCACGGCCAAAGGCGGCCCCATTCAACACACCTGCCAAAATGCCAAAAATCAACGACAGCCCGTACCCTTTAGGCCCACCTATGGGCAACAAGAACCCTTCAGATGCGCGCGTGGGATCGGTCAGCGGCTTGCCCTGTCGGTCAATCATCCAACCCTCTGGCATAGTTTCACCACGCTGGGCGGCTGTTTTGACTTTGCCATACGCAGCAACCGTGGTGGCCATATCCAGAACAATCGGTGGGTTCTCGGCGGATGGTACAGCCACGGCAATGGGGTTCGTACTCAGCAGCATTTCGGTCCCCCCCCAAGGTGGCAAATGATTAGCGCTGCCCACCGCAACATAAAGCCCGATCATGTCATGTTCGAGCGGCATCATCGCATAAAGCGACGCAGGCCCCGCATGATTGGAATGACGTGCGCCAACCCAAGCAACACCCGTAGTTTTAGCCTTTTCAATGGCCAACTGGGTCGCATGATGCATCACCAGATGCCCCAACCCGTTGTCGCCATCAATCAGCGCCGTGGCTATGCGATCTTCAAGACAGCGAAATTCCGGCGTCGGGTTCAGCCCACCTGCCCGCAGTCGTTTGATATACATCGGCAAGCGAAACACACCGTGCCCATCTTGACCCATCAGATCGGCCTTCACCATCAGACCCGCCGCAGTGTCAGCGTCTTCTTCGGGGAACCCACAGGCCACGAAACTGCGGGTGATAAAGGCGTACAAGGCCGTGTGCGGGATCAGGTGTTGGGGATCAGACAAACTAAATACTCCGAAAGTGACGAAAGCCGTCAGGTTGAAACAGAATGAATAAGGGGGTCAGCATGACCGAAGGAACCACTGTGAAATACGATGCCATCAAACCGTTCGCGCGCGGTGATGGTGTTGTCACGCGCCTGATGGTTGGCAAAGGTAACGCCGACGACACACAATTCACCACGGGAACGACCGTGTTTCCGGCGGGCTGTGCAGCACCGCTCCACAGCCATAACTGCACCGAACAAGTCACAATCCTTGAAGGCACGGCCGAGGTCATGATTGGCGGCGACGTGCATACCTTGGGCGCGATGGACACGACGTTTGTGCCCGCCAACCTGCCCCATTATTTTCGCAACATAGGCGATGGGACGCTGACGATATTCTGGATCTACGGTGCACGCGATGTGACCCGCACGTTTACCGAAACGGGTGAAACTGTGCCGCATATGTCGCCGCGTGATCAGGTCTAGATCGCTCATAGGCAAACCATGACGACGCTGCGTGCCTTACTCAATAGGCACAGCGATTAGCATTTCAGATGGAACGTATCACGTATCCAGATAGCAAATTCATCAAAAAGGGTGAGCGAATGAGACAAGTAGAAGTTGCAGTAATCGGGTGTGGTTGGTGTGGTGGCATCAGGGCGGAAACATTGGCGAAATCCGCATTGGTGGATCGGCTGCATATTTGCGAGATCAAGCCCGAGCGTTTGGCCGAGATCAAAGCACTGACTAAACCCGCCACCGCGACGCTGGACTATCAAGACATCATCGCCAATCCCGCGATCGAGGTCGTCTATATTTCTACCACACCAGAAGGTTCGCATTACTCGATCGCACGCGATTGTTTGAAGGCGGGTAAGAACGTATTGCTAGAAAAACCTATCGCGATTGAGCTTTGGGAGGCGGATGAACTGATCGCAATTTCACACGACAAAGGTGTCAAATTCACCATCGGCTATTCGCAACGGTTCAACCCCAAGATTGCCTACGCAAAAAAATCTATCGCCGAAGGGAAGCTCGGCAAAGTCGTGAACGTCATGGTCAGCCGTCATTTGTCACGCTCCCTTGGCGCGAAGATTGCCAACCGTGTAAAGTTGTCCCCCGCTGCAATGGAAAGTACGCACGATCTGGACTTTGTGATGTGGCTACTTGCACCGGCGAAACCAGTCAAAGTCTACAGCCAAGGTGCTTACGGGCACATGAAAGCCTTGAACGGATCGTATGATTGCATGTGGTCCACGGTCACTATGGACGACGGTACATTGGTCGTTGTGGG
>JABBAI010000176.1:8074-11938 GCA_018608045.1 Octadecabacter sp.
TTGGTCGATGCGACAGACGCCATCGTTTGTGTTGTCCCGTCTTGTGAGCAAATTGCGGACGTTTTGGCCGGTTGCATTGGGCCGGACACCACAATCATCGACCTGACCACATCCGCCCCAGAACACAGCACTGCGCTGGCGGCTGATCTGGCCACGCGCGGTTTTAAGTACATTGATGCCGCAATGACGGGAGGGGCCGCGGGCGCGGACGCCAGAACACTGACGTTAATGGCGGGCGGCGACGCGGGCACCATCGCCATCTGCGCCTCGATTTTTGATGCAATATCCGACCGTCTGTTCCACCTTGGCCCAATTGGCAGCGGGCATGCGATGAAGTTGGTTCACAATTTAATCTTGCACAGCTCTTTTTTGGCAACCTGCGAAGGGCTGCGCTTGGCACAGCGCGCCGGGCTTGACGTCAACGCGGCTGTTGATGTTCTCAACGCCGGAAACGCCCGTAGTTTCGTGACTGAAGTCCGCTTTCCGCGAGACATCCTGAGCGGCACATTGGATGCCCGATCGACCGTCTCAAATCTGCAAAAAGACCTCGGCTTGGCTGTCGATTTTGCGGCCAGCCTTTCGGGACCCGCCCCCTATTCGACGCTGACGCATAATATCTTATCCGCCGCACAAGACGTGGGCCACGCGAACAGCGACTTTTCGCATCTCTTCGGATTGTTTGAAGATTTGGCACAGCACTTGAAAGACAACCCATGACAGACACCATTGGGCTATTCGGCCTCGGCTTGATCGGAACCGCCCTGACCAAACGGGCCTTGGCTGCCGAATGCTTTGTAAAGGGCTACGACCCTGCCCCATCGCAAATGGACGCGTTTGCCGAATTGGGTGGCACCCCGTCCCCGCCAGTAGATGTCTGGGCCGCAGCCGTCGTTTTTGCAGCAGTCTTTGACACCGATCAGCTTGCCTCATTAATTGAAAATGCGCCACAAAACGCAAACGCGGTCCTGATTTCGACCAGCACTTGTGACCCTGAACGTATGCCCGAATTGGCACGGCTTGCGAAAGAGAAGGGAGTAGTGCTAATCGAGGCGCCATTGTCGGGCACCAGCAAAGATCTCGCCGACGGAAATGCTGTGTTTTTACTGGGCGGTGACAGTGCCATAATTTCTGAGCTGGATTGGCTTTGGCGCATTTTGGGGCGGGCGCACTATCACGTCGGGCAAGTTGGGAATGGCAACCGCGCCAAGCTTGCCGTTAATTTGGTTCTAGGCCTCAACCGTGCCGCACTTGCCGAAGGTCTGGTTTTTGCCAAAAGCCTAGGCCTCAAGCCCCACGATTTTCTGCCTTTGCTAAAGGACACGGCAGCCTATTCGGCAACGATGGAGTCCAAGGGGGGTAAGATGGTGGAACGCGATTTTGCCCCTCTCGGTCGAATTGCCCAGTCAGCGAAAGATTTTGAGCTGATTACCTCGTCAGCAAAGACGTCAGGACAAGCGCTGCCGTTTGCGTCGACCTATCAGGATATGATGGCACTTTGCATTGAAACAGGCGGCGGGGATCTGGACAACTCCGCGATCTTACTGGCAATTGAGATGTTGAAAACAAAATAGCGGGTGTATGTACTTTCAATCAGCTAAGTCGGCGAAAGAATATGGATCGCACGATCAGCAACCATGTCTTTGGCAGCCGCCCCATACGCGTCCATATGGGCCGATTTCGCATGTGCGGCCAGCGTCTCCAAACTTGACCACTTTTCCACAACAACAAACGTATCTGGACCGAAGGCTGTTTGCGCGGCACCTGCGTTTTGACTGTCTATAGTGGCCTCATAGGCGATGCACCCGTCCTCAGCCAATACAGCTGGAACATTTGCATTGAACAACGACAGCACTGCCGCCCGCCGTCCGGGCTTTGTGGTAATAATGGCAAGCACATGGACCAATGACATGACGAGCTCCTTTTCGACGCATTAGGTGAGGTGAAAAAATTAACAACATGTACCACGATAGACAATCGTGACCGGTCCCACACGCAGTATTTTTAACAAGCGCATCTTTAAGACTCGGGGTCCCCAATCTGACGACGGGCGACAAGCAATACCCAAGCTGAGAGACATCACGGTAGATAACTGTATATTTGTTCAGATGACAGCTATGGATCTCCACGAATTGATTAGCGTGTGAGGTCACTAGTTGGTAACGAGCATCTAAGGAAAACCGCTTACATAAGCGCGCTTATGCGATTGCGACCTCACTCCCAAAATCTTGCGGTTTTCCGGGAACTCGACACCTGACAAAGCTTCAAAAGCCATGCTTAAGCTGTAGCTGGAAATCTAAATGTAGCTTTGGCGCAGCGATCAGAATGCGGTAACAATGGTTTCCCGTCTTCTTTCAATTGATCGGCGGGACTTAGCGCGCTTTACAAACAAGCTAATTGCATCCACCTGATCATCGTGACGCCCCTCCGGAAACCCGATTAACTCCCGCCGGAGCTCTTCAAAGTAAGGCGCGCCACGAAGCAGAACCAGTGTCCCATTTTCCAACCATTCCACAGCTGTTGCGAACCGCTCTTGCTTAGACCCGTGAACCCCAATTGTCTTGAATTCGAATAATTCCTCGCGCCTCAAATCGTTGACCAACGCTGATCCGTTTGCACTGTCTTCGCCCAGTACGAGTGTCGGCTTCCATTTTTTATGGTACTGTCGTGCAGCGGCCTTCAGGTCACCAAACTTCATCAGCCGCCTAACGACATCCAGGACAATCCACATCTCGTTATCCCAAGCAAATGTTATCCCAACGGAGTAATCGCAGTTGGGCCCATCTTTGATTGCGGTGTCCCAAGTCTGCACGACTTTGAGAGGGCGAATATCACCGCCATCTCCATCCAAGACTGTCACCTTTGAGAAGTCCAACATCGTACTTCCCGCTGAAGCAGGATCTTGTTGATATTGAGTTCGGAAAGCTGCTTCACCCATGTCAGCCTTGATTTGACCCAACACATCGATACCTTCGCGACCTGCCGCAAGCGCCTCACCTTTCTCGCGCGTCCAATTGTAGTTGTAGTACAGACGGTAGGTTTCTTCCTTTTCTGCAATCGCTGGGAAGTTCACATGCCTAAATGTTCCTTTCTCCAGCAAGTGAGCAATCAGATCATCCTGATGAAGGCGTTGTTGAACGACAATGACACTCCCTACCCTTTTATCGTTCAGGCGTGTGTAGAGCGTATCATCGTAAAACCGGCGAACGTTTTCACGATTTGCACCTGAGGTCGCATCGCTGGCTTTGAGAGGATCATCCAAGATGATCAAATCGCCACCGATGCCCGTCACAGACCCGCCGACCGTAACGGCTCGACGCCCTCCCCCAGCACTCGTCTGGAATTGTGTTACGTTATTGACAGCGGGAGGCGTTCCAGCCTCCGGAAATACGCTCCTGTAGAATGCACTCGTCACCAGCTTGCGAAACAAGCGAGCGTGATCGGTCGCCAACGCATCAGCATAGCTCGCCACCAAAATCTTTGATGCGCCATCACTTCCAAGGATCCACGCAGGCAACACAATCGATGCAGCAATCGACTTAAGGTATCGCGGCGGCATCGTGATAATGAGCCGTCCGCCATCCGTTGTTGCTGCCTCTTGAAGTTCAAAACAGAGCGTTTTGATGTAGTTGTCTTTCGACAGCATCGTTCCTGGATGTAGGGCAGCAAAAGCACCCTTTATGAAAACGAACAGGTTACACCGTCGGATAGCATTTGCGTGAAGCTTGGCCTCATGCGGGCTAATGTTCTGCATTATTCGCCCCCCCTTCCTCAGCCGGTGGCACCGTGACATCGTGCAGAGCAAGCATTTGTTCGATCGCTTCCAAGTCTGCTGCGAGGTCAGGTGTTGTCCCATCATCACCGAAC
>JABBAI010000194.1 GCA_018608045.1 Octadecabacter sp.
GTTTCCCAAAGCCGCGCAGTTACAGCGCCTTCCACATGACATGGGCATCAACCATGCCAAGGTTCGGGTGATCAAACGCATCAGGGAGCGTGCCGGCAATCGCAAATCCCAATCTTTCCCACAGCGCAACGGCCCTGACATTGGATGCCAGCACCAGATTGAACTGCATCGCGCGGTAGCCAAGGTCACGGGCGACGTCTTGGGAATGTTCGCACAGCGCGCGCGCCACGCCCCTGCCCTGCGCCCTGTGCGCGGTCACATACCCGCAATTACAAATATGGGCCGCGCCACCTTGGTAATTGGTCTTTATATAGTAGGTGCCAAAAACATCATTGTTCGTGACCGCGACAAACGTCTCGGCTGGGGTCTCCATCCAGATAGTGCGCGCGGTGTCTTCGGTAATGTCGCGGGCAACGGCATATGTTTCACCTGCGCGAAACACAGGTTCCAACATCGCCCAAATGGCGGGCCAATCCTCCGACGTGGCCCGCCGGATGATCATCCCATGCCGCCATCAATCAAACGCTTAGCGATTGCGGCGTATTGTGCGGCCATCGGGCTGTCGCCCGCGGCAATCGGCGTCCCCGCATCGCCTGCAAGGCGCGTGTCCAGATCAATCGGAAGCGATCCAAGTAGCGGCGCACCGATTGCTTCGGCTTCTGCGGCGACACCGCCATGACCAAACAGATGGGCCTCATGACCACATTCGGGACATATATAAATAGACATGTTTTCGATCATGCCAAGAACCGGCGTGTTCAGCGTTTTGAACATATCCAGCGCCTTGCGCGCATCAATCAGCGCCACGTCCTGCGGGGTCGACACGACAATCGCGCCGGTCAGGTGGGTTTTCTGGCACAACGTCAGCTGCACATCGCCTGTGCCGGGGGGCAGATCGACGATCAGCACATCTAGTTCGCCCCACTCAACCTGCGTCAACATCTGTTGCAACGCGCCCATCAACATCGGGCCGCGCCACACGATTGCTTTGGCAGGATCCATCATCAACCCGATCGACATCAAGGTGACGCCATGGGCCTGCAATGGGATAATGGTTTTACCATCGGGCGATCCGGGGCGCTTGTTTGTCCCCATCATGCGCGGCTGGCTTGGGCCATAAATGTCAGCGTCCAGCAGGCCGACCTTGCGACCCTGTTTGGCCAACGCGACGGCAAGGTTGGATGACACCGTAGACTTCCCGACACCGCCCTTGCCTGACCCAACAGCAATGATGCGCGCGACACCCGGCACACTTTCTGGTCCAGCTTGCGGCGTCGGATGGCGGCCAATCGTCAGGTTTGGCGGCGTTTTATCCGCGGGCGCAGGTGGCGTCTTGGACGCCCCACCCGCAGTCGGGGCGGTCAGGACCACGGACGCTGCCGCAACGCCGTCCATCTTGGACACGATCATTTCAGCGGCTTGGCGGATCGGTTCCATCCGACTAGCCGTGGCCGCATCGGGCGCTTCGATCACGAAACGCACAGAATCACCGCTGATTTGCAGCGCGCGGATCATGTCACGTGACACCAGATCGCCGCCATCTGGCAGCCCAATCGTGCTGAGTGCGGCTAAAATCGTCTCATTGGTGATGGCCATGTTTGTGTCCCCTCATGTCTGACCCGTACATAAACCGCCCAAAGATAAGACAACAGCACTGATCTTTTGAGCGATAACAAATATGACCCTGCGTCAACCGCAACTGTGGCGCCAACTTAAGCGTTTTCAAGATATTAACCATGCGCATTCTGCATAGCAGCATTGACGAACTCAGGGATTGTGCAGCTGCAGCATATGACTAAATGTGGTCGAGAAGACGCAATACGGCGTCGCAACCCTAGACCCCAGAATGGGTCGCTAAAAAAGAAAAGGCCTGACACATGGCACATACATCTGATTTCCGCTCCGTCGGTTTTTCCTTCGTGCCCGGCATCGCAGAACTTTGCGTGTCGTTCACAAAGAACCTCGAGCAGTACCGCACTTACCGTCGCACTTTGGCAGAACTCGAAAGCCTGACATCGCGCGAACTGGCCGACATTGGCCTGAATCGTCACGCCCTGAAGGACATCGCATACGAGTCGGCCTACGGCGCATAAGAATTCCGAAATCGGGTCGTCCTCTCCTCCTCCCTGGATAGACCCGTTATAGCGTCAGCCCTCTCCTCCTCCCTGGGTATGGCGCTGTGATCAAGCAGCGGCGGTGTCTTCCTCCTCCCTGACACCGCCGTCCTTGATCCAAGATAACGACCGAGCCGCTGTCTCCTCCCAGAGCGCAGGCCCACGCAAATGGCCCCGAAACTGTCCTCCCACAGTTTCGGGGTTTTTTGTTTTCAGCGTCATATGCTGGAACTGATCAAGTATGTTGAAGTTGCCGTTTCCGCCCGCTACTCCTGAAAGCAGTAATTTTATGGGGGCTCCATACCTATCTTTAACCGTCTTGTGGTACTGTTTTTCGCTTCATTGGCTTCGATGGCCGCGGTCGACGGACCAAGCTTTGATTGCGCTAAAGCTGCGACAGAGGTTGAGCTGGCGATCTGCGCAAGTGATCGGCTGTCTACTCAGGACCTTGATCTTTTGGACGCCTATAAGGCCGCCCGCGACAGTGGTGCGACAACACGGGAAGACCAAAGAAGTTGGATTCGGCAGCGAAACACCCAATGTGGCGGAAACGTAGACTGCCTTTATCAAGTGAACCAAGCCCGTATCGATGATTTGAATGGCACGGGTGCCACCCCCCAACCGTCAAACCCACAGCCTGTTGTTGCCGCGAGCAACCAGCGTTTGGCCGACGAAATTCAAGTCCAAGGTCAGAACTACCTTGGCGATATTGTTGAGCTGACGGCTTGTAACGCCAATTCAGACTTAACAAATGTGCGCGCCGGACCAAGCGCAAGCCAGTTTGACCAAGCTCACCAATTTTATAACGGCCAGCCCGTCAGCGTCATTGATCGCGTCACCAATGAAGATGGCTATGATTATTACCGCGTTGTTTACCCGTTAGAACTCGGCGCGGGACGCCTGTATGACAAAATCGGTTTTGTGTATCACGAGGCTTTGTCGATGCGGTGCGACGCTGATTTTGATGCGGTGGTTGCGCGCAATACCCAGTGGCCTGTGTCACTCCGGGGGGCGTCTTTTGATTTCCAGATCGCCAACAGCGACACCCTCGATTCATGGGCAAATGTGAGGTCGATGGATTGGCGCACAACCAACACCTCGGAAAATATCCTGTGTGACATGACAGACGCGCCGAGCATTCTGGTCAAGCATTATCAAGGTTTCATTGAGGCCGAGGAAAAACACTATTTCATGGTCAATATGAACGGCTGCGACGCGCCTTTCTCCATTCAAATCGATGATGCGAATGAACAGATCATTCGATCTTGGCGGTATGACCCTGCTTGCCTTGAGGAACGCAACCGCGTTCAAACACAGCCTGTCAGGAACTCGCCTGATATCGAGATAGGTAGCTTGTTCGATTTCGTTTTTGGTGCGGGCATACAGGGGTTGGCGGCAGTGACCGGAACAACATCTGCCGATCTGTAGTCTCAGCCGTCGAATGCCGACTTGTTCTGCCACACCATTGATGATGACGGGCGATATGCCTGCCTCAATCAGCCATATTCGACTGAAAACCAAGATGCCCGCGATATTCTACTGGGACAGAGTTTTGGACTTTCGAATTCAGCCAACGACGGTGGCCTTCGTGAAGTCTGCGTGGGCGTAAATGCACAGTCTTGTTACGGTTTGAAAAATTCAGATCACGCCTTTGCCTGCACAACTTGCAATGGGTCACGTCAATGGGCCGCCGTCTATGCGACGGGGACTATTTTGACATGTTATCCCTAGCCTAGATTAGGCGCGCATATCTTTGGGCGACCCCATGACCATATAACTGGTGATGGAACGCACGTGTGGCACGGTGCCAAGGCGGTCTGTGTGAAACACCTTATAACTGCCTAAGTCGGCTGTTTCGACCCGCAGCAGATACTTAAAAGCGCGTGCGATGTTGTGGCATTCGGTCACCTCGTCAAAGCGCGCCATTGCGACTTCAAACCCTTCTTGGGCGGCCTTTGAATGTTCTGCCAGACCGACGGCGACATACACCACATAGGCCTGCCCCGTTTGCACTGGATCAAGCCGCGCGGTAACCTGTGACGACGCCCCGTTTTTCCAAATCCTGTACACGGCGCAAACACGCAGACGGCGACAGGCCAACCTTGTCCGCAAGGGCGAGGTTGCTCATCCGGCCATCTTTGCGAAGTTCACGCAATATTTGGGCGTTCGTATGATCTAAATCCGTCATTAGTTATTAAGTTAGCACCTAAATGAACGAATGAGCAATTTCATTGCTTTCATTTGGGCATAATGTTGCGGATATGAATTATGAAATCTTCCTAGCCCTTGTCGCTTTTGCGTTCGTGTCTTCGGTGACACCTGGCCCAAACAACACGATGCTTATGGCGTCGGGTGTCAATTTTGGCGTGTGGCGCACGGTGCCGCATATGTTTGGCATCGGCATCGGGTTTTCATTCATGATTTTTCTGGTCGGCATGGGGCTGATGCAGCTGTTTGATGCCTTTCCCGTGCTCGATACCGTGTTGAAGGTTGTATCAGTGATCTATCTGATCTGGCTCGCCTATAAAACCGCGACGGCTGCCCCGAAATTACCCGACGCGCCGCAAACCGCGGGCAAGCCCATGACCTTTTTCCAAGCGGCAGCCTTTCAATGGGTGAACCCGAAGGCATGGACGATGGCTGTCTACGCAATCACCAATTACGCAACGGCACCTGACAACACGCGGTCCGTCTGGGCGGTTGGCACGGTTGCTTTGGTGTTCGGCATCGTGAACTTCCCAAGCGTGAGCATCTGGACAGTTCTGGGCCAGCAAATGCGCCGTTTCCTCACATCCCCGACACGCCTACGCGCCTTCAACTGGACCATGGCGGGTTTTCTTTTGCTGACGTTAATCCCTGTGGTCTTCCCAAATTTGTTCGCGGCCTAGAACGGCACGTCGTCCGCTGTATCCGCAGCCACGATAAACTTCGCCACGACCTTCTTTTCACCAGCCTTGTCGAATTCAATCACTAGCTTGTCGCCCTCTATCTCAATGATCTCACCGTAGCCGAATTTCTGGTGAAACACGCGGTTCCCGACCGTGTGAGACGACGATGCGGTCATATCAATCGTGATGTTGCGCGCCTCGGCGGGTTGGGTCATGCCGCGCTGCTGGCTGCGGTTTTGCAAGCGCCGCCAACCGGGGGAATTATAAACATCCGCCTTGGCCACTCGGTCAGCGAGTTCGGATTCAAAACCATCGTTTTCCGTATGCGTGGCCTGCGCCGCCATCCCAGCCGCACCGAAATTACCGCCGTACAATCCCGGCGGGGTCAGAACTTCGACGTGTTCTTCGGGAAGCTCATCAATAAAACGGCTCGCCATTTGGGACTGCCAGCGGCCAAACACCTGACGGTTAGACACGAACGAAATCAGAAGGTGGCGTTCGGCGCGGGTGATGCCCACATACGCCAGCCGCCGTTCCTCCTCGAGGCCTTTGACGCCGCTTTCATCCATACTGCGCTGTGACGGGAAAATCCCGTCTTCCCAACCTGGTAGAAAAACAGCCGGAAATTCGAGGCCCTTGGCCCCGTGCAGCGTCATGATCGTAACCATATCGCCGTTTTCTTCTTTGGCGTTGTCCATGATCAGGCTGACGTGCTCAAGGAACCCTTGCAGGTTCTCAAAATTTTCAAGCGCATTCACAAGTTCCTTGAGGTTTTCAAGCCGCCCCGGTGCTTCTGGCGTTTTGGTGTTTTGCCAATGGGCGGTGTAGCCGCTTTCGTCCAGGATCATCTCGGCCAGCTCAATATGGGTGTCGGCCTCATCGCGCAGCTGTTGATGCCAGCGATCCAAACCTTGCACCAATTCGCGCAACGCCCCCGCGCCTTTGCCCTTGATTGCACCACTGTCGACACAGATCCGCGCACCTTCAACAAGGCTCACGCCGTGCGACCGCGCCGTCATCTGGATTGTTTGCACAGCTTTGTCACCAAGTCCGCGCTTGGGCGTGTTGACGATGCGTTCAAACGCGAGGTCATCATCCTGTGACACGGCCTGCCGGAAATACGCCATCGCGTCCCGAATTTCGAGGCGTTCGTAAAACCGTGGTCCGCCGATCACGCGGTAGGGCAAACCGATGGTCAGAAAACGGTCCTCAAACGCGCGCATCTGGTGGGACGCGCGCACAAGGATCGCCATATCGTTAAGCGGGATCGGATCGAGGTGCCGTGTGCCACGCTGCATCGCTTCGATTTCTTCACCGATCCAGCGGGCTTCGTCGTTGCCATCATAATGGCCAATCAGACGGACCTGTTCGCCGTCCTCGCCCGCCGTGAACAACGTCTTGCCAAGGCGGTTTGTGTTGGCGTCAATCACCCCCGCCGCCGCGCCGAGGATATGACCCGTTGATCGATAATTCTGTTCAAGGCGAACCACATGCGCGCCCTCAAAATCATTTTCGAACCGCAGGATGTTTCCCACTTCGGCGCCGCGCCAGCCATAGATTGACTGGTCATCATCGCCCACGCAGCAGATGTTTTTGTGCCCCTGCGCCAGCAGCCGCAGCCATAAATACTGCGCTACGTTTGTATCCTGATATTCGTCCACTAGGATGTATTTGAACCAACGCTGATAGTTCTTCAGCACGTCTTCATGGGTTTGGAAAATCGTCACCATATGCAGCAACAGATCGCCAAAATCACAGGCGTTCAGTTCAATCAGGCGGGCTTGATAGGCGGTGTAGAGTTCGATGCCTTTGTGATCAAAGGCCGCGGCTTCGCTGGTCGGGACCTGTGCAGGCGTCCATGCCTTGTTCTTCCAGCCATCAATGATCCCCGCCAGCATCCGCGGCGGCCAGCGTTTTTCATCAATGTCAGACGCGCGCACCAGCTGTTTAAGAAGCCGCAGCTGATCGTCCGTATCCAAAATCGTGAAGCTGGACTTTAACCCCACCAGTTCAGCATGGCGGCGCAGTTGTTTCACACAGATCGCATGGAACGTGCCAAGCCAACGCATCCCCTCAGACGCGCCATTGGTCAACGCGCCAATCCGCACTTTCATTTCGCGCGCGGCCTTATTGGTAAAGGTCACGGCCAGAATTTCATCAGGGCGCGCACGACTTGTCGCCAAGAGATGCGCAATCCGGCAAGTCAGCGCCTTGGTCTTTCCCGTACCCGCACCCGCCAGCATCAACACTGGACCATCCAGCGTTTCAACTGCTTCACGTTGCGCAGGGTTCAACCCTTCGAAATAATCCACAACAGGGGCCGCCATCGCCCTTTGGGACAATGACTGCTTGGGTGCGCTCGCGGCCTCGAAGGCATCTTCATCTGAATAACTGCTCATGCGCGATAACCTAGCGCCATTCAGCCGCCAAGAAAACCCCACGTTCTTGTAATGTTCGCCACACAAAATCCGCCAAGCGCCCTCATTTACCCAGTTGCACGAGTTTACACTTTCAAAGTTATGTTCATAAATGCTGCAATTGCAAAATAAGGGACCGTTTCCATGGCCAACTTTCAAAAAATCCTTATCGCCAATCGGGGTGAAATCGCCATCCGCATCATGCGGGCCGCCAACGAGATGGGTAAGAAAACCGTCGCCGTGTTTGCGGAAGAAGACAAATTGGGCTTGCACCGTTTCAAAGCCGACGAAGCCTACCGCATCGGTGAAGGGCTCGGTCCAGTCGCCGCCTACCTCAGCATCGAAGAAATGATCCGCGTCGCGACCGAATGTGGCGCCGACGCGATCCACCCCGGCTATGGTCTGTTGTCCGAAAATCCCGAATTCGTTGATGCGTGCACTGCCGCTGGAATCAAATTTATCGGCCCACGCGCTGAAACAATGCGCCAGCTGGGCGACAAGGCATCGGCGCGCCACGTGGCCGTTGATGCCGGTGTGCCTGTGATCCCCGCCACAGAAGTGCTGGGCGATGATATGGCATTGATCAAGAAACAAGCAGCTGAGGTTGGGTATCCGTTGATGCTCAAGGCGTCATGGGGCGGTGGTGGTCGCGGCATGCGCGCCATCAATTCTGAGGACGAGCTTGAGGAAAAGGTGCTGGAAGGCCGCCGCGAGGCTGAGGCCGCGTTCGGCAACAGTGCCGGTTTCCTTGAAAAGATGATCGTGCGTGCGCGCCACGTTGAAGTGCAGATACTGGGCGACAGCCACGGTGCAATCTATCACCTGTGGGAACGCGACTGTTCCGTGCAACGCCGTAATCAAAAAGTGATTGAGCGCGCCCCTGCCCCCTATCTGTCGGGCACCCAACGCGAACAGTTGTGTAATCTCGGCAAAAAGATTTGTGAGCACGTAAACTATGAATGTGCGGGCACGGTCGAATTTCTGATGGATATGGATTCGGGCGAGTTTTACTTCATTGAGGTGAACCCCCGCGTGCAGGTGGAACACACCGTCACCGAAGAAGTCACGGGCATCGACATTGTGCAGGCGCAAATCAAGATTGCCGAAGGCAAATCCTTGGTTGAGGCCACGGGCTGCGCGTCACAATACGACGTCAAACTTGACGGGCATGCGCTGCAAACGCGCGTCACCACTGAGGACCCGACCAACAACTTCATTCCAGATTATGGCCGCATCGGCACGTACCGCACCGCGACAGGTATGGGCATTCGTCTGGACGGTGGAACGGCCTACTCAGGTGCCGTGATCACGCGCTACTACGACAGTTTGCTGACCAAAGTGACCGCATGGGCCCCCACGCCCGAAGCTGCGATTGCCCGTATGGACCGCGCCTTGCGTGAATTCCGTATCCGCGGTGTCAGCACCAACATCGCCTTCGTTGAAAACTTGCTGAAACACCCGACGTTTCTGAACTATGAATACCACACCAAGTTCATTGACCAGACGCCCGAGCTGTTCAATTTCAAGCCGCGCCGCGACCGTGCTACCAAAATCCTGACCTACATCGCGGATATCACCGTCAACGGTCATCCAGAAACCCAAGGCCGCCCAAAACCGGGTGCCGAAGCCATCGCGCCAAGAGCCCCGACCCCGCGTACCAAAGACAATATTCCCGGCACGCGCCAGATTTTGGACCAGTTCGGACCAGAAGCCGTGGCGGATTGGATGCGGGACCAAATACAACTGCTGATCACGGACACGACGATGCGCGATGGGCACCAGTCCCTCCTCGCCACGCGCATGCGGTCGGTCGATATGATCCGCGTGGCCCCGACCTATGCCGCGAATATGAGCTCATTATTCTCGGTTGAATGCTGGGGCGGTGCGACGTTTGATGTGGCGTACCGCTTCTTGCAGGAGTGCCCATGGCAGCGCTTGCGCGACATTCGCGCCAAGATGCCAAACATCATGACCCAGATGCTTTTGCGTGCGTCCAACGGGGTGGGTTACACCAACTATCCTGACAACGTAGTGCAGGAATTTGTCCATCAGGCCGCCGTGTCTGGCGTTGACGTGTTCCGCGTGTTTGACAGCCTTAACTGGGTCGAAAACATGCGCGTGGCGATGGACGCTGTAATCAAGGCCGAAAAGGTCTGTGAAGGCACGATTTGCTACACGGGCGACATCAATGACCCTGACCGCGCCAAGTACAACGTCAAATACTACGTTGAAATGGCTAAGGAATTGGAAAAAGCGGGTGCGCATGTGCTTGGCCTCAAGGACATGGCAGGATTGCTGAAACCTGCCGCTGCGACACAGCTTGTAAAAGCGCTGAAAGAAGAAGTCGGCCTGCCGATCCACTTCCACACGCACGATACATCTGGGGCGGCGATTGCGACGGTTCTGGCAGCATCGGACGCTGGCGTTGACTGTATTGATGCGGCCATGGACGCGCTGTCTGGTAACACGTCCCAGCCTACGCTTGGGTCCATCGTTGAGGCGCTGAAGCACTCAGATCGCGACACGCAGCTCGACGTGTCGGCGATCCGCGAAATCTCAAACTACTGGGAAACAGTGCGCGCGCATTATGCCGCGTTCGAATCCGGCCTTCAGGCCCCCGCGTCCGAGGTTTACCTGCACGAAATGCCCGGTGGCCAGTTCACCAACCTCAAAGCACAGGCACGGTCCTTGGGCTTAGAGGAACGCTGGCACGAAGTCGCACAAACCTATGCGGACGTGAACCAGATGTTTGGCGATATCGTTAAGGTCACACCGTCTTCCAAGGTCGTCGGTGACATGGCGTTGA
Organism: Octadecabacter sp.; assembly: GCA_018608045.1. Classification (GTDB taxonomy): domain Bacteria; phylum Pseudomonadota; class Alphaproteobacteria; order Rhodobacterales; family Rhodobacteraceae; genus Octadecabacter. The sequence continues at coordinate 10,226 of JABBAI010000194.1, forward strand.
TGATGGTCAGCCAAAACCTGACCCGTGCACAGGTTGAGGACCCCGACACCGACGTCTCCTTCCCCGATTCAGTCATCGACATGATGCGCGGCAATCTGGGCCAGCCTCCCGGTGGTTTTCCTGACGCGATCATCAAAAAGGCGCTCAAGGGGGAAAAGCCGAACCTCAACCGTCCCGGTAAATCCCTCAAGCCAATTGATCTGGACGGGGTGCGTAAAGAACTGTCGGACAAACTCGACGGGCGCGTCTTTGATGACGAAGACCTTAACGGCTATTTGATGTACCCCAAAGTGTACCTCGATTATGCAGATCGCCACGAAACCTACGGGCCTGTGCGCACGCTGCCGACGCGGACGTTCTTTTATGGCATGGAACCCGGCGAAGAAATCGCGTGTGAAATCGATCCCGGCAAAACGCTGGAAATCCGGATGCAGGCCGTCGCTGAAACCAATGAAGAAGGCGAGGCCAAGGTATTCTTTGAACTAAACGGCCAGCCGCGCACGATCCGTGTGCCCAACCGTTTGGTGCAATCCACAACCATTCAGCGCCCCAAAGCTGAGGCCGGCAATGAAAACCACATTGGCGCGCCTATGCCCGGTGTCGTGGCCACGGTTGCAGCTGTAGTGGGCAAGCAGGTCAAAGAAGGTGATCTGCTGCTGACGATTGAAGCCATGAAGATGGAAACAGGCATCCACGCCGAACGGGATGCCACCATCAAGGCCGTTCACATCAATGCAGGCAGTCAAATTGACGCAAAAGATCTACTGGTCGAACTGGAATAGAGCAAAATTCGCAAGAATTTTGTCGCCGCTGCGCTTGCGCGGCAGCCCCGCGCCCCGCAGGGTCATCCCCAAAGGGGACTATGAATATGATCAACGATCTTCCGGAAACCATGTCCGGCATCGCGACACTCGGCCATGGCGGGCTCGATATGCTGGTGTGGCGCGACGACCTGCCGGTGCCCGTCGCTGCCGCAAACGAAGTCGTCATCAAGGTTGCGGCGGCGGCCGTAAACAACACCGACATCAACACGCGTATCGGGTGGTATTCAAAGGCGGTCACAGGCGGCACGGATGCTGTTGGTGACATCAACGACGCAGACGCAAGCTGGTCTGGCACAGCGCTGAAATTCCCGCTGATCCAAGGGGCGGATTGCTGCGGTTATATCGTGGCTGTTGGCGCGGATGTCGATGCAGCCCGCATCGGTGAACGGGTCATCGTGCGTTCCATGCAATCCACAGGCAGCGGCAACTTGCCTTTCATCACGGACACCTTTGGCTCTGAACACAATGGCGGGTTCGCGCAATACACCAAGACCTACGACGCAGAGGCCTTTGTCGTTGATGACACCCTGACGGACACCGAATGGGCCGCCATGCCTTGCGCGTTTTCCACGGCCGAGGGCATGTTGCAACGCGCGTCCCTTAGCGCTGAGAGGGTTTTGATCACAGGCGCGTCTGGCGGCGTGGGTGCAGCCGCTGTGCAGCTTGCGCGCATGCGCGGGGCCGAGGTTTGGGCCATGACCCAAGCCACCAAGGCCGACGCCGTCACCGCGCTCGGTGCGCATCATATCCTCAGCCGCGACGCGGTGCTTCCACAGGCGCATTTTGATGTGGTTATCGACCTAGTGGGGGGGACGTCTTGGCCTGCCCTTCTCGACGCCCTTAAACGCGGCGGGCGTTACGTGACAGCGGGTGCAATTACA
>JABBAI010000022.1:0-9649 GCA_018608045.1 Octadecabacter sp.
GATTACACCCGCAAGTTTGATGTGCCCGGATTGAAACCCGAAGTAGAGGGCAGCGCCGAAGAACTGGTGCGCCAGATCACGGGCGACAACGCGATCAACGTCGTCAGCTACGGCACCGAAGCGGGACAATTCCAGGAACGCGGTTATTCCGCCGTCATTTGCGGACCCGGTGACATCGCCCAAGCGCATCAACCCAACGAATATATTACCATCGGCCAATTCAAAGCGGGGGAAGCGTTTATGGAACGCCTTATCGACACGCTCGCGTAACTCAACAGGAGTATTCCCATGCCCGTAAAGAACCGTTTTGCTGAACTGCTGCCAGAAATCACTGAATGGCGCCGTGATCTGCACGAGAACCCTGAAATTTTGTTCGACACCCATCGCACCAGCGCAATCGTGGCCGAAAAGCTGAAGGCATTTGGCTGTGATGACATCGTGACAGGCATTGGCCGCACGGGCGTTGTCGGTGTGATTAAGGGCAAATCAAACGGATCAGGCAAAGTCATCGGCCTGCGCGCAGACATGGATGCACTGCCGATTCAGGAACAAACGGGCCTTGAATACGCGTCCAAAACCGACGGTGCGATGCATGCCTGCGGGCATGACGGGCACACCGCGATGCTGCTGGGTGCCGCGAAATACCTATCCGAGACGCGCAATTTTGACGGCACAGTCGTCGTGATTTTCCAACCCGCCGAAGAGGGCGGCGGTGGCGGCAAAGAAATGTGTGACGATGGGATGATGGACCGGTTTGGTATTCAAGAAGTTTACGGCATGCACAATTGGCCGGGCAAACCTGTCGGGTCCTTCGCGATCCGTCCTGGCGCGTTTTTTGCTGCTGCTGATCAGTTTGACATCGTGGTTGAGGGCAAAGGGGGCCATGCCGCCAAGCCGCAAGAAACGATCGATAGCACAGTCGTCGCGGCCCAACTGGTGACGGCACTGCAAACCATTGCCAGCCGGAATGCGGACCCTGTTGAACAGGTTGTTGTGTCGGTCACGTCGATTGAATCCTCGTCCACGGCCTACAACGTCATTCCCCAACGGGTGAACCTCAAAGGGACCGTGCGCACGCTGAACAAAGATATCCGCGACCTCGCCGAAAAGCGGATCGGTGAAATTGCGCAAGGGGTGGCGGCGACGTTCGGTGCGACCATCGATGTAAGTTACATGCGCGGCTACCCAGTGATGGTCAATTCGGATGTGCAGACAGAATTTGCGGCATCGGTGGCGGCGTCCGTATCCGGCGAATGCGCAGATGCGCCGCTTGTGATGGGCGGGGAGGATTTTGCCTTCATGCTCGAGGAACGTCCCGGCGCGTATATTCTGGTCGGCAATGGCGACACGGCCGCGGTGCATCACCCCGAATACAACTTCAACGACGAAGCCATTCCGGCTGGGTGCAGCTGGTGGGCCGAGATTGTCGAACAGCGCATGCCAGCAAGCTAGGTGCGAAAGGGGCGGGTCAGACTGTAAGTCCCCAAAACGCCCATCACGAGGGCGAACGGCGTAACAATAGGATGGATAAACAATGCGCGCAGGGCCTCAAAAGGGGCCCATGTCGTTCCGTAATCTATCTGGAACGTGAAACTGATATTTTCTGCGCCAGCCCAGAAACCGATTAGCCAAGCCACCAAAACCCCAATAAGACGAAGGGGTTGTGGCGCGAAGCTGCACCAAATGACGGCGAGCGCAAAGGTGATGAGAAGACTGACCAGAGCTTGAAAGAAGAACTCGCCGTAAGTGACTGGCATGGTTGGATAAAGCGGGACTCTTCCGCCGTCTAAGTAACCCTCAACGATGCCAAAGGACCAAGCGCCGTGTAGCGTGGTGATGATCCAGCACCACAGCGACGTGATAATGGCCAGAAGGGCCGCGGTAAGGAAACGCCGTGACAGCGTTTTAACCACCTGTATGGCTCATGTGGCGGGACACTTGGCCAGCGGCGGTCTGGCGGGAATAGTCGAAATCATGGCCCTTTGGCTTCAGGCCAATCGCAGCGCGGATCGCAATTTCAAGTTGCGCATCGTCGCTTGATGCCCGTAGTGGGCCGCGCAGATCAGAATGCCCTTCTTGGCCCAGACATGTATAAATTTCGCCGGTACAGGTTATGCGCACGCGGTTGCAGCTTTCGCAGAAATTATGGGACAGGGGTGTAATAAGGCCGATTTTCTGTCCAGTTTCTTCCAAGCGGATATAGCGCGCAGGACCGCCCGTGTTGTCCGCTAAGTCACTGACCGTAAATCGTTCTTCAAGCCGCGCCCGCAGGTCTTTAAGGGACCAATATTGGGTGATGCGGTCTTCATTGCCAATATCGCCCATGGGCATGACTTCGATGAAGGTGAGGTCGATGTCACGGCTCGCGCACCACGCTTGCAGGGTGAACAGCTCAACCTCATTGAAGCCCGCAAGGGCCACGGTATTGATCTTAACCCGCATGCCAGCCCTTTGGGCGGCGTCAATGCCGCGCATCACTTGGGGCAGGCGACCCCAACGGGTGATCTCTGCGAATTTTTCGTCATCCAACGTATCCAGCGACACGTTAATACGACGCACCCCGGCGGCGTATAAATCGCTCGCATACTTTTCAAGCTGGGACCCGTTTGTCGTGAGCGTGAGTTCTTTTAACGCGCCACTTTCAAGGTGGCGGGACATGGCGTCAAAGAATGTCATGATGCCACGACGCACCAAAGGTTCACCGCCCGTTATTCTAAGCTTTTCAACACCTAAGCGCACGAAGTTCGAGCACATTCGATCCAGTTCTTCCAACGTCAGAAGGTCTTTTTTGGGCAAGAACGTCATGTTTTCAGACATGCAGTAAACGCAGCGGAAATCACAGCGGTCAGTCACTGACACTCGAAGGTAGGTGATCGCGCGGGCGAAGGGATCGATGAGGGGGCTTTCCATAAAGGGAAACTAGGGATGCGCGCCGCGCCGCGCAAGCGCAATTCCGACGCCGTGAATTCCTACAACGAAATGGTTATCCCCGCCGAACTTGAACGTGCGTCAGAATATAGCGATACACTGTCAGCGCTGGCCACATTGCGCCAAGATTTGCGCATCGCGGAAGACCGCCTGAACCGCACAACAATTCTGTCGCCCATGCGCGGTGTGGTGAACAACCTTGGCGTCACAACAATAGGCGGCGTGATCCGCCCCGGCGAAGAGATTTTCCAGATCACCCCCATCGGGGATGAGCTGTTCGTTGAGGCGGAGGTTTCGCCGAGCAACATCGCCAATGTGATCCCCGGGCAGGCTGCCACGATTAAGCTAAGTGCGTATGATTACACGATTTACGGGTCTCTCACGGGTGTGGTGCAGTTGATTTCTGCCGACACATTTGAGGACGAGCGTGACCCCAACGCGCCGCCCCATTCCCGCGTGACATTGCGCGTAGACACCACGGACCTCGGCGAACGCGAGTCCCAGATTGAAATCCGTCCGGGCATGCAGGCAGACGTTGAATTACACACTGGGTCCAAAACTGTTTTGCAGTATCTGACAAAGCCGCTGTACCGGTCCCAAGAAGCCCTGCGCGAGCCTTAAAGAAGGCGCATCTGGGCGTCGTATCGCGCCAGCAATTTCGGTATTTTCGCTTTGAATTTGAAAAACCCTGCGCTGGCGTAGGGCCATGCGTCTGCATCATGTGGGCGGACGAGACTAATGATCGGCGTTTTAACCTGCGTCAAAGCATCCGCAGTCCCGCCGACAGGGCTGTATGACATCACGATCGCGTCCAATCCATTCTGGGTGGCCCATTCGTCAATCTGGAGCGGTGTACGCGGTCGGGCGAGTGGAGCGGCGATGCGCGCACTCAAATCCTCAATCGCGGCCTCAACGAATTGATCGACCTGCGTCGCCACGGCTAGGGGACTGCGATATTGCGTGCCATTGAATGCGGCTGTTTGTGTTGGCGTGACGTGATCAAAAATCCAACCCGGCGACAGATCATCCTCGGTTATCAAGTGGCCGAAGGTGCCGCTGGGGACCACGCCTGACACAGGGACTTGACCACGATCAGGATTGGGCGCGGCGTCAAGAGGGGCCGCCCACGTGGCAAGGCCCGCAGGCTGAAACCGCCCTTCGGTGTATTTCGCAATATTGTCCGGCCGCGCGAGGTAGGTTTTTCCGACCGTTTGCACGCCCGCAACCCAGCGCCACCCCAATGTGTTGGACGCAGGATCACCATCTAGCAAATGACGCAGGAAGAAATCCGCACCAAGTTCCCAAGGCAGACGTAACGTGAAGATCCAGATCGATGCAAACCACATGCGCGCGTGATTGTGCAAATACCCCGTGTCCGCCAATTCATGCGCCCATGCATCAAAACATGCGATGCCAGTGTCACCTGAACAGGCGGCTTCCCATTCTGCACGCAATCCGGCTTCTGTCTGGACGCGGTTTAGGGCCGCGTTAAGCCCCATGCGGTAATTGGCCGAAACCGACGGGCGCTGTTCCAGCCACCCTTTCCAATAGGTGCGCCAATACACTTCTTGGATGAACTTTTCCGCTGCCGCTGCCGAATGATGGGCCAAAACGGACGTCAAAACCTCATCTTCGGTGATCATACGGTGGCGCAAGTAGGGGGAAAGGCGCGACACATCGTCATGGGCAGGGCGGTCATAATTGCGCTGGCTGGCGTAGGCACGCCCTGCCTGCGGTGCAAATTGCGCAAGGCGATCAAGCGCTGCGGTGCGGGTTGGTAAAAACATCATGAGTTTGAATTAGCGGTGGTTGTAATCGGATCAAGTCGTGCCTTTATATTGCCTCCAAAGGTGCCCTTGTGGCCCCTGATTTGCGCCACTAAGGTTTGCGTAACCTACTTCCCGTACACGGGCGTCCAAGACGTCCCAAATTCCGAGGCAAAGCCCATGCACGATCCCGCACAGACCTATATGAACCTCGTCCCGATGGTGGTTGAGCAGACCAGCCGTGGCGAACGTGCCTACGACATTTTCTCTCGTTTGTTGAAAGAACGTATCATTTTTGTGAACGGCCCGATCCATTCCGGCATGAGCCACCTGATCGTCGCACAACTGCTGCACCTTGAGGCGGAGAACCCGAAAAAAGAAATCAGCATGTACATCAATTCACCCGGCGGTGAAGTGTCTGCGGGGATGTCGATTTATGACACGATGCAATACATCAAACCCAAAGTTTCAACACTGATTTGCGGTATGGCGGCGTCCATGGGCTCCGTGATTGCTGTTGGTGGCGAAAAGGGCATGCGTTTTGCGTTGCCGAATGCCGAAGTCATGGTGCATCAGCCATCCGGCGGCGCGCAGGGCATGGCATCCGACATCTTGATCCGGGCCAACCACATCGAATTGACCCGCGACCGCCTGTATAAACTCTACACCAAGCACACAGGCCAGACGCAAAAAGCCGTTGAAAAGGCGCTGGATCGCGACACATGGATGACACCTGAGGCCGCGAAAGACTGGGGCCACATCGATGAAATCGTCGAAAACCGCACCAAAGAAGACGAGACCAGCTAACGTAACACTTCGCGTTTTGGCGTTGTAGACAAATTCGGGCTGCCGTAGGATCCTACAAAGCAGCCCGAAACATTAATTTAGGCCCCGGAATGTCGGGAAACAGCCAAGGGATATCAACATGGCGACAACGTCTGGCGGCGACAGCAAAAACACTCTGTATTGTAGCTTTTGCGGCAAGAGCCAGCATGAGGTGCGCAAACTGATTGCAGGCCCGACCGTGTTCATCTGTGATGAATGCGTTGAGTTGTGCATGGACATCATCCGTGAAGAGACGAAATCAGCAGGGCTTAAGGCCTCCGAAGGTGTCCCGACACCGCTTGAGATTTGTCAGGTGCTGGATGACTACGTTATTGGTCAGTCCCACGCGAAACGTGTTTTGTCAGTGGCTGTTCACAACCACTACAAACGCCTGAACCACGCCGATAAATCTGACATTGAGTTGGCTAAATCCAACATCATGCTGATCGGCCCAACGGGTTGCGGTAAAACGCTGCTGGCCCAAACTCTGGCCCGCATTCTTGATGTGCCGTTCACCATGGCCGACGCAACGACCCTGACAGAAGCCGGTTATGTGGGCGAAGACGTCGAAAACATTATTCTGAAACTGTTGCAGGCGTCCGAATACAACGTTGAACGCGCACAACGTGGCATCGTGTACATTGACGAAGTCGATAAAATTACGCGCAAGTCCGACAACCCAAGCATCACACGCGATGTATCCGGTGAGGGCGTGCAGCAGGCGCTTTTGAAAATTATGGAAGGCACCGTTGCCTCCGTTCCACCACAAGGTGGGCGTAAGCATCCGCAGCAGGAATTCCTGCAAGTGGATACAACAAACATTCTGTTCGTCTGTGGTGGCGCATTTGCCGGCCTCGATAAGATCATCGCGCAGCGCGGCAAAGGTGCTGGCATGGGGTTTGGCGCCGAAGTGCGCGGACCGGATGAACGCGGCGTCGGTGAAATCTTTAACGACCTCGAGCCGGAAGATTTGCTGAAATTCGGCCTGATCCCTGAATTTGTGGGTCGTTTGCCTGTCATCGCGACGCTCGAAGATTTGGATGAAGACGCATTGGTCACCATCCTGTCCAAGCCGAAGAACGCATTGGTCAAGCAATACCAACGCCTGTTCGAACTGGAGGACGCTAAGCTGACGTTCACCGATGATGCGCTGACAGCCATCGCCAAACGCGCGATTGAACGTAAGACGGGTGCGCGTGGTCTACGCTCGATCATGGAAGACATCTTGCTCAACACGATGTTTGAACTTCCGGGCATGGATACGGTGACCGAAGTGGTTGTGAACGAAGAGGCCGTCGGCCCTGATGCTCAACCCCTCATGATCCATGACGAATCCAAGAAAAAGGATGAACCGGCGTCGGCAGGATAATGTCGATCCGGCGCATCCCGTCGGGCGGTGAATTTGAAGAAAAAATCGGCTATTGCCGCGCGGTTGTCGCAGGTGGGTTTGTGCACGTGGCAGGATGCACCGGTACCGACCGCACAACTGGCTAGGTGTCGCCAGATGTTACAATCCAATGCCGCCATCCCTTGATATCATTGAAGATGTACTGATAAAAGCGGGGTCATCCTTCGCACAAGTTGTTCGCGTGACTTACATGCTGCCCGACGCCGCGGATTTTGAGGCGTGTTGGCCGATATTGCAGGCAACATTCGGCGCCAACCCGCCTGCAGCGACGATGATCGAATGCGGTTTGATCGACCCAAAGTACCGCATCGAAATTGAAGTTACCGCGCTGGCGGGATAACGCCGCAACCTCTGGACGCGGGCGGCGTAATCGGGCATGACAGACCCAATCAAACTGGAGCCGAAGTCATGGGCGTTTTTAACTTTATCAAGCGTATTTTCACATGGTGGGACGGGCAAACGCTCGGCACGCAGCTGTGGACATGGCGTAAGGGCAAAAAAGTCGGTGAAGATGCTGCCGGAAATATCTATTACACCAATGCTGCGGGTGACCGCCGTTGGGTGATCTATAATGGTGAAATCGAAGGTAGTCGCGTCAATCCAGATTGGCACGGCTGGTTGCATCATACGTGGGATGAAACGCCGACCGATGCGCCGCTTGTGCACAAAGCTTGGGAAAAACCCCATGTTGAAAACCTGACAGGCACCGCTGCGGCCTATGCTCCTAAAGGATCCATCCGTCGCTCGGATCCCGCTCCGCGTTCGGATTACGAAGCTTGGACACCGGAATAAGCCATGCGTGAAAATTCCACAGAAGTCGTGGTCGGCGCTGCTGTTCTCGCGGCAGCTATCGGATTTTTGTACTACATTGTCACCGCCACAGGGCTTGGTGGCAGCGCTGCTGGCCTTAATCTGACTGCCAATTTCCGATCCGCCGAAGGTGTTACCGTTGGCACAGACATCCGTATGGCTGGCGTGTCTGTTGGCACTGTCAGCGGGCTCGACCTCAACCTTGAAACCTACCGCGCGGACGCGACATTCTCCATCGATGAAGGCGTCGCGATACCTGACGACAGTTCAGCAGTGGTCGCATCCGAAGGATTGTTGGGCGGCACATTTGTTGAGCTCGTCCCAGGTGGCTCGTTTGAGATGTATACTGAGGGTGCCGTGATCCAAGACACCCAAGGGGCCGTCAGCCTCATCCAGCTCTTGCTCAAGTTCGTCGGTGGGGACGAGGCGTGAAAGCGCTGATTGCAGCCCTCGTCATGTGCCTCGCACTTCCGGTGGCCGCACAGCAGGCGACGACAGGGCCGGGGGGCACTCTGCGCGTTCTCGACAAAATCACCGGTCGCACCCAAGACATCGAATTTCGCAACGGACAGACCCGAATGGTCGGCCTTTTGGCGATCACATTGTCCGAATGCCGCTACCCCAGCGGGAACCGCACGGGTGATGCCTATACCTTATTAACGGTCGTTTATAACAACGCTGCTGACCCTGTGTTTCGGGGCTGGATGATCGCATCCACGCCCGCCTTAAACGCGCTGGATCATCCGCGTTACGATGTTTGGGCGTTGCGCTGTAGTAGCGAATAGACGTCAGGAACATCGCCTTGGCGGTCAAACCCCGCGTCAATTTCCAAAGCTGTATTTAACAACCTTCGATACTGCGCGCGGGGGATTTCGATGCCGCCCAAGCTTTGCAGATGTGGCGTGATGAATTGCGTGTCAAACAGCGTGAACCCGCCGGTGCGCAACCGATCTACCAGATATGCCAGCGCGACTTTGGACGCGTCGGTTCGGGTACTAAACATGCTTTCGCCAAAAAACGCCCCCCCTAAGGTGATGCCGAACACCCCCCCCACAAGGTCATCACCGTCCCAAACTTCAATCGAACGGGCGAGGCGGGTGAGGTGCAATTGACCGTACAACGTCGCCAACATATCGTTGATCCATGTTTCTTCGCGGTTCGCACATCCCGTAACGACGCCCGCAAAATCGGCGTCAAAGGTGATGCGAAACCGATCCGAGCGCAGTGTTTTAGCCAATGAACGAGAAATGTGGAACGCATCAAGCGGCAACACACCCCGCTGGCGTGGATCGACCCAGAACAGCTCTGTGTCGCCACGATGTTCCGCCATCGGGAAAATCCCCCCCGCATAGGCGGCCACCAGCATGTCGGGGGTCAGCGTCGTTGTCATAAAATCCCTTTTTCCCGCCTTGGTTCTTGCACGATCTGACTGGGGGGTAAATAATTCGATAATCATAATAAGGGGCGGCCAATTTGGGCTTTTTTGATTTCATCGCAGATCTTCCGCATTATCACGACCACACCGCGCCAGTGCCGCTTATGAACAAGCGATTTGAAGCACTGATTGAACCAAACAAAGACGTCATTTAGGTGCCAAAGTTCTTGATTTGGCGTCCCATGACGGGCGCTGGTGTTATGCCTTTGCGGGGGCAGGTGCTGCGTCTGTCGTCGGGATTGAAGGCCGCCAAGAGATGGTGGACAAGTTCCCCGATTATCCTGACGCTGCACTGCGCGATAAGGTTGAATTGCGTGTGGGCGATTTGTACGATGGGATGGAAGCCGCGATTAGGAAGGTCGAAACCTATGATGTCATTGGGGTTTTTGGTATTCTTTATCACCTCATGGATCATTTTCGACTGTTCCAATTGGTGCGCCGCCTCAAGCCTAAACTGGTGATCGTGGATAGCGAATT
>JABBAI010000022.1:9749-11770 GCA_018608045.1 Octadecabacter sp.
TTCTTGCAGCAGCGCGTGGAACAGCGGCACAGTTGTGTCCACACCGTCCACGATCAATTCACCAAGGGCGCGGGCCAAGCGGGCCAAGGCCTCTGGGCGGTCGCGTCCGTGGACGATCAATTTGCCGATCAGGCTGTCGTAGTAGGGCGGGATGGAATAGCCGTCATAAAGCGCGCTATCCATGCGCACGCCAAGACCACCAGGTGCGTGGAATTGCGTGATCCGGCCGGGGCAGGGCGAGAAATCAGGCAGCTTTTCCGCGTTGATCCGCACTTCAATCGCGTGGCCGGTGATTTTCAGATCGTCCTGTGTGAACGACATCGGCAAACCGGATGCGACACGGATCTGTTCGCGCACGAGGTCCTGATCGAAAATAGCCTCGGTCACAGGGTGTTCGACCTGAAGGCGGGTGTTCATTTCAATGAAATAAAACTCGCCATTTTCGTACAGAAATTCGATTGTCCCAGCACCGATATAGTTGATGCGTGCACAGGCATCCGCACAGACCTTGCCGATTGCGGCGCGTTCCTTGGGCGAAATCGCAGGCCCGGGCGCTTCTTCGAATACTTTCTGGTGGCGGCGCTGCAAGGAACAATCACGTTCCCCCAGATGCACTGCTTTGCCTTTACCGTCGCCAAACACCTGAATTTCGATGTGGCGCGGTGTGGTCAGGTACTTTTCAATATAGACGTCAGGATTGCCGAAATTCGACTTACCCTCAGCGCGGGCTGTCTGAAAGGCGGACTTCATCTCATCGGCGGAATTGGCGACCTTCATGCCCTTACCACCGCCGCCAGCCGTGGCTTTGATGATGACAGGATAGCCAAATTCTTCGCCGATTTTTAACGCATCTTCAACGGTATCGACGCCGCCAGCGGATCCGGGAACACACGGGACGCCAAGCGCCTTCATCGTGTCTTTGGCCGTAATTTTATCGCCCATCGTGCGAATATGTTCCGCAGTGGGGCCAATAAATGTCAGGCCGTGGTCTTCGACGATCTGAACAAATTGGGCGTTTTCAGATAAAAAGCCATATCCTGGATGGATCGCCTGTGCGCCTGTGATTTCACATGCGGAAATGATCGCCGGAAAGCTGAGGTAACTAAGCTGTGCTGCGGGCGGCCCAATGCAGACCGATTCATCCGCCATGCGCACATGCATCGCGTCAGCATCCGCCGTTGAATGAACCGCGACCGATTTTATGCCCATCTCGCGACAGGCCCGGATCACACGAAGGGCGATTTCGCCACGGTTCGCAATGAGAATTTTGTCAAACATGCGCGATACCGCCTATTCGACGATCATCAGCGGGGCGCCGAATTCCACGGGCGATCCGTCACTGACAACGATGCGCTTCACCGTGCCGGATTTGGGCGCGGGGATGTGGTTCATGGTTTTCATGGCTTCGATGATCAGCAGCGTGTCGCCTTCGCTGACAGTGTCGCCAACCTTCACAAACGCGGCGACGTCAGGCTCGGGGGACATATAAACCGTTCCGACCATCGGCGATGTCACGGCACCTGGCAAGCTTGCCGGATCGGCGCTTGCTTCGGGGGCGGGTGCTGCTGCTGGCGCGGCGGCCGCAGTTGGTGCCGCTGCAGCCGGCGCTGTGGCCATTTGTGTTACGACTTGTGCTGGTGGCTGGCGGCTGACGCGTACGTTCAACGCATCGTTTTCGCCATATTCGCGTTTGACTTGTAGTTCCGTCAAATCGTTTTCACGCAGCAATTCGGCAAGCGCCTGAATGAAGCTGACATCGGTGTCGTGCGAAGTTTTTTTCGTCATATTCCCTCGGCCTGTTGCCTGTCTTTTTTACACGTTGCGGAAAGGTTTAGCGCAAACGCTCTCAAAGACCTACACCATGGTGGCGAGGGGGGGAAGCACGAGGACGCGGGAAAATGACGCGGCGTCAGATATCAGGCCTCGGGCGGGGTTTCTTGTTTGGGGGCATCTTATTTTTCGGGCAACATTGAAATGCCGTAGGGCTTTAGCATACGCTGCACGTCTGATCTGCCTGCGGT
>JABBAI010000163.1 GCA_018608045.1 Octadecabacter sp.
GGAATGCGCACGGCATTCGCGACCTTGGCCATTTCGCCGACGGCGTCTGGCGGGATTGGTTCTTCATACCACAGCGGGCTGAATTTTTCGATTGCTTGGCCCATGCGGATCGCACCACCCGTTGAAAACTGACCGTGGGTGCCGAACAGCAGGTCCGCACGCGGGCCAACCGCGTCACGGATTTTTTGGCAGAACGCGACGGAGGTTTCGATGTCATGCAGCGATGGCATGTGCCCTGCGCGGATCGTGTAGGGGCCAGCGGGGTCGAATTTAACGGCGGTGTAGCCCTTTTCCACCATCGCAACGGCCACTTCGGCGGCCATATCAGCACTGGCCCAAAAGTCGGGCAGGGGATGATGGGCGGCGGGATAAAGATAGGTGTAGGCGCGGATTTTGTCGTTCAGGCGCCCGCCAATAAGAGCGTGCACAGGCCGATCACGGTCTTTGCCCAAGATGTCCCAACAGGCAATTTCAAGGCCAGACCATGCGCCCATCACCGTCAGGTCGGGGCGCTGGGTAAAGCCGCTCGAGTAGACGCGGCGGAACATCAGTTCGATGTTTTCAGGATTTTCGTCCTGCATATGACGTTCAAACACGTCTTTGATGACGGCGGTCATTGCGTCAGGCCCAACGGAGCTTGCGTAGCATTCACCCCACCCGGTGATGCCTGTGTCCGTCGTGATCTTGACCAAGATCCAATACCGCCCACCCCAGCCGGGTGCGGGGGGGGCTGTCACGATAATGTCGAGGTCTTGGAGCTTCATGGGATGTCCTTAAAACACGATGACGTTGCGTTTGGCGGCGCCGGTTTTGGTGTCGGCGATGGCCTCGTTGATCTGATCAAGGGTCCATGTGCCGGAAATCAGTTCATCCAGTTTCAAACGGCCTTGGGTATAGAGATCGACCATCCACGGGATGTCACGCTTGATCACAACGTCGCCCATTTTGGATCCGATCATGCCTTGCCCTGCGGCGGCGAAATTGGCCGCCTCATAGGATGAAAAGGCACCCGATGCGGGCATGCCGACCATGACAACGTTCCCGCCTTTGGCGAGGTAGCGGGGCGCTTGATCGTAAACCGCGGCAATGCCGACCGTCACCAAAACTGCGTCCGCACCGCGACCCATGAGGTCTTTGGCTTCGCGCCATGGGGCGTCGTCGCTGGCCAGAACAGCATCTGTTGCGCCGAATTCTTTTGCAATGGCGAGCTTGCTTGGCTCCATATCCACGGCGACGATGCGGCGGGCACCTGCAATGGCGGCCCCTTGGATCGCGTTGAGCCCGACACCGCCTGCACCAATGACAACAACGTCTTGACCGGGGCGCACTTTGGCGGCGTTGACCACAGCACCGATACCCGTGATGACACCGCAGGCCAGCAGCGACGCGGCCTCCATGCTGATCCCGTCTGGCAAGGTCACGACTTGGGATGCGTCCACAACCACTTTTTCGGCAAAGCCACCGCACGCCATCGCTTGATGCAGCTTACCACCCTGCGCCGTTTTGATCGGGCCATGGTCGCCGTCGTACCCTTCTTCGCAATTGGTCGGGCGCGCGGTGGCGCAGCTTGGGCAGGTGCCACAGGACCGGATCAGCGTAACGACAACCTTGTCCCCGACTTTGACGTACCGTGTGTTGGGCCCCACGGCCGTGACGGTGCCCGCGGCCTCGTGGCCGTAGACTGCCGGAAGCGATCCGCCCCAATGCCCTTCGGCATAAGTGATGTCGGAATGACAAATCGCACAGGCCGCAAGAGTCACTTCGACTTCGGACGCTGCGGGCGCGCGGATCTCGATATCTTCGATCACAAAGGGTTCGCCAAATTCATGGCAGACGGCGGCTTTGATACGGGCCATGGGGCACCTCGTTTGAATGCGTTTTGTTGAGGGTGGCTTTGACGGGCTTTTCGCGCAAGCGGGAAAGCGACGCGATGTGTCGTTTACGTCGCGCTTCGTCAGGGGGCGGTTTGTCGAGGTCGGCCCAAAAACACGACCATGCACAAGATCATGATACCTGCCGAGAGCGCAAAGGCGGCACCCGGAAAGTAAACGCCTGTGTCATTGGTGAAGGCATAAAAAGCCTGCGTCATTATGATGGGTGAAAAGATCATTGCGATGGATTTTGACGACGAAATGACGCCTTGAAGTTCGCCCTGTTGATCGTCGCCCGCGCGTTGTGACATCAGTCCTTGCAGTGCGGGGGTCACAACTGCTCCGAGGGCCGTGAGGGGGATGAACGCCAGCGCGACCCACCCGTTCGTTATCAGTGTCAGCATAACGAAGGCCGAGAAGTTAAAAGCGATCCCATAGATGATCGTGCCGCGTTCTCCAAACCGACGCAGCGCGATACGGATCAGCCCGCCCTGTACGATGGCAATGCCCACCCCGAACAATGCAAGGGATGCGCCGACCATTCCGGGTGACCAGCCAAAGGCTTCTTTGGTGAAAAAAGCCCATGTTGCGGGGTACACGATGAAGGCAAATTCATACAAGAAAACGAGAAAGATGAGGCGGTGTACGCCTTCCAGATTACCAAGGGCCTTGAAGGCCCCGAACGGATTTGCACGGCGCCATTGAAAGGGTCGGCGGATGCGGTCTGTCACGGTTTCAGGCAGCACGAAGTACCCGAAGATGAGGTTGATCGCACCAAGGGCTGCGGCTGCATAAAACGGCGCGCGGGTGCCGTATTCGCCAAGCAATCCACCAATCACAGGGCCGAGCACAAAACCAAGCCCGAACGCCGCACCAATCAGCCCGAAATTGGCGGATTTTTCTTCCGGCTTGGAAATATCAGCGATGAAGGCAGCAGCTGTAGACTGGGTCGCAGCGGTGATGCCGCCCACGACACGGGTCAGGAACAGCAACCAGATGGTCCCCGCAACGGCCATCACGAGGTAGTCTATTGTCATCACCAGCAATGAAATTAACAAAACCGGTCGGCGGCCAAATCTGTCTGATAAGGACCCCAGGACCGGGCCGAACAGAAACTGCATGACGGCAAAGGTGGTCGCAAGAATACCGCCCCAAAGGGCCGCGTCACCAATGGTGCCGCCCTCAATTTCGCCAATCAGATCAGGCATGACAGGCAGGATCAGCCCGATGCCCATCGCGTCGAGCATCAGTGTGATGAGAATAAAGGTGAAGGCGCGTTTGCGCTGCGGTGAGTCCATTTTGCGAAACTGCGGTGCGGGGGCGGCAACTGCAAGCCCTGCCATGCGGTTTGGGGTAACAAATCGGGTTGCGCGCGGTGGGATGCTGGATATGGTTTGTGTTCGTGATGGGAAAAAACTTTAGTGTCGCAACAGCCCGATAAACCTGCACCGCGCGTTGAGCGGATTGTGTTTGAAGGGCGCGATGCGTGGATCAAACGCCCCGAGCCAGAGAGATCGACGTTTTTCAGTGGCTTGCACCGTGTATTGTCGCGCGCCTTGCCACGGGTATTGCGGCCAACCAATGCGCTTGATGGGCCCGCGGCGTTGCGCGCTGAGGCGGCACGTCTACGGGATTTTCACGCGGCTGGCTTGCCTGTGCCAGAGGTGTTGGAAGACACAGGCCAGCACATCGTTTTGTCAGATTGCGGCGCGACGTTGCGGACCCATTTGCGCGCGACGTCTAACGCCGCAGAACGTCTGCGTTTGATGCACGCGGCACAGGACGTTTTGGTGCGGGTTTTGCTCAGTGGTCGTGCCCACGGTCGACCGTTCGTGAAGGACATGACTTTGGGACCGGACGGGGGGCACATCCATTTGCTTGATCTCGAAGAAGACCCCTGCGCGCATATGGATTTGCTGGATGCACAGGCGCGCGATGTGTGGCTGTTTTTGATGTCCTGCGCTGAATTTCATGAGGAACCGGAGGCCGCGTTGCCGCGTCAGCTTACGGCGTTTTTGGCAGCTTTGCCGGATGACATTAAACCGCGTCTGATCGCGCTGGGCCGTGGGTTGCGCCCCTTTCGCCGTATCATTGGCGTCACGCGCACGGCATCCATTAGTCATGATGTGGCGGGGGCGTATTGGTGTGCGCGCACGCTGTAAGCCCTTGCGCGTTAAACGTGGCCGATTTTCCCGAGGAAGGTCTTCAGTGCGGCTGCAAATTCAGCTGGATGGGTATGGGGCGCGATGTGGCCCGCACCTTTGATCAGGTGAAACTGCGATCCTGGAATGAGGTCTGCGGTTTCGCGCACCAAATCGGGCGGGGTTGCACCATCCAAAGGCCCGGCAATCGCCAATGTCGGAAGACGCAAACCGGATGTCGGGGTGTAAAAATCCGTGCCCGCAATCGCCTCACAGGTGGCGGCGTAGCCCTCTGGGTTGGCTTGTTCGAAAAGCGCCATGGCGCTTGACGCATCAAAGGGTTTGACGTGCCAACGGGCGGCGGTGCCGTTAGATAGTGCCCCCATACCCTGTGCGCGCGCAGTGGCGGCACGGTCATGCCACGGTTGCGGCTGGCCAAGCTTTGCGGCCGTGTTGGACAGCACCATCGCGCGTATCAGATCAAGCCGTTTGACGGCGAGGCCTTGGGCGATTAGCCCGCCAACCGACAGGCCCACAAATACCACATCCCGAAGGTCCAATGCGTCGCAGACCGCTTCTGCATCGCCGACCAGCGCGCCCATCGAATAGGGGCCGCTGGGCACATCAGACGCCCCGTGCCCACGCAAATCATACCGGATCACGCGATGATTGGGCAAAAGGCGCGCGACGCCGTCCCAGACGCTGTGATCAAGGCCAAGGCAGTGCGCCATGACAACGATGGGGCCGTCCCCTTCATCGCGCACAAACAGGTCCGCGTCGCGCGACGCAATTTTATGTGTCGTCATCGCCCATCACCATATGCGCAATAATTTGGCCGTGATCAGAGGCGAGCTTGTTATAGGGCGCTTCTGGATGGGACCCATCCGTCAGATGATCATTGAACGCTGAAAAATATTCCATCAGCCCGATGCGGTCTTTGAAATCGGGGTGGAAATGACGGGACATGTAGATTTGGTCGATACTTTCAAAGGTGCCGCCAAAGGCCGACGTAAAGACCATGTCGCGCGATGAATTGCGCACGAACAGTTTTTCGGCTGAATGCAGGCGGACCTTGTCGATCGCGGTGCGGATGTATTCGTTTTCTGCGTCGGTGTAGCGGTCACGGTTGGTCTTTGCGTCGTGGCGCAGCATCCATGCGTAGTTCTTGAACGGAACCTCGCCTGATATAATTTCGGAGCTTACGGCATGTTCACCGTCGTTGAAATCGCCCAGCACCATGACAGGGTTTCCCGCATCCAGTTCTTTGATGATTTCACGGCGCAAAACCCATGCTTCGGCCATGCGGCGCAGTGCGGCGCGCAACGAACCAAGGGCGCGCGCTGACGGGTCATACTTCGTCAGGTCACTTGGTTCGGGCGTGATGTGTTCGCCGAGTTTTGATTTCAGGTGGCAATTGAAAACGGTGATCGTTTGATCGCCCACGGGGATACGCGCCTTGAGGATCGGGCGCGACAGGCGGCGCAGGCGGAAATAGCCAGCATCGTCATCGTCCCCCACGGCATCCCCATCCGCGCGGCGCAGCGCCGAGAACGGAATGTCGAAGGGTTCGGGGAGGTCTTGGATTACCTCGGGCGTGCCGACAAAACCGAAACGCGACACGATGGCGACACCGGGGCGACGTTGGCCGGGGCCGCCGTCTGCGACGTTCGGGGCAAAGGCCAATCCGCCTTGACCGTAGGGCGTGTAGGCGAGTTTGCGGAAAATCGCCTTGCGGTGATAGCGTCTTGATTTGTCGGGGATTGAGGCCGCGTTTGACGTCGCCCCCAGTGCGTCTGCCTCAGCGATGACGGATCGCAGGGCGTCTTCCTCGAAAATCTCCTGAAAGCCGACGATGTCTGCGTCCATGGTCAACAATTGGTCGGCCATCCAGTCTTGTTTCCATGCGTATTCTTCAGGGGTGTAGGACTGGAATTTGTAGTATTCCTTGTCCGCGCCAATCAGGTTTTTGACGTTGAAGCTGGCAATGGTGAAACGGGTCATAGGGTGTCCAGTGCTTTGGTGAATTCGGCGGGATCAACGTTGCCGCCAGATATCGTGACGATCACGGCTTCGCCTTCAATGTCATCTTTGCGAAACAGCGCGGCAGCAAGGGCGGCGGCGCCACCGGGTTCGGCCACAAGTTTGAGGCGCAGGAACGCATGTGCCATCGCCTGTAGGGCCTCGTCTTCGCTTATGGTAAGGCCGGATCCGCACAAGCGGTGCATAATCGGAAAGGTCATATCGCCCGGTTGCGGCGTGATGATCGCATCGCAGATGTTGCCGGATGTCGCGGTATTGCGCTGGATCGTTCCGCTTTCCAAAGACCGTTTTACGTCATCAAAGCCCTTGGGCTCTACGGGGCGGACCCGCAATGTCGGCGCATCCGCTTCGCAGGCTAGCGCGATACCCGAGGTGAGGCCACCACCGCCGCAACAAACCAGAACGTCAGCGTTTTGAAGGCCGAGCGCGTTTGCGTCTTGTGCGATTTCAAGGCCGGTCGTTCCTTGGCCTGCGATGACGTATTCGTTGTCGAAAGGTTTAATCAGGGTCAGGCCGCGTTCAGACGCGATACGCGCACCGATTTCATCGCGGTCCTCAGTGTCGCGGTCATAAAGGATCACTTCGGCCCCCAGCGCGCGTGTGTTATCAATTTTCAGCTGCGGCGCGTCGGCGGGCATGATGATGACAGATGTTGTGACGTGGCGCGCGGCGGCGAGGGCGACGCCTTGGGCGTGGTTGCCGCTTGAAAATGCGATGACGCCTTTCTTACAGACTTCAGGATCAAGGGCGGACAAGGCCGACCAAGCACCGCGAAATTTGAAGCTGCCCGTGTGTTGCAGGCATTCGGGTTTGATAAAGACACGCCGCCCAGCGATGTCGTCAAGGAACGGCGAGGACAGCAGCGGTGTGCGGCGCGCGTGGCCCTCAAGGCGTGTCGCGGCGGCGCGGATCATATCGATGTTCATAAGCTTAGGATCCAGTCATGTAGCACGCCCAAAGATTCAGGCTCGTCGAGGAAAGGAACGTGGCCGCGTCCAAGGACGATTGCCGCTTGGGCGTCGGGGCGGCGTTTGCGCATCGCTTCAAAGGTCGCCGCTGACAGCAAATCCGAGGAATCCCCGCGCAACATCGCAAGGGGCAGATCCGCAAGTGCATCATACAGGGGCCACAGGTCGGGGGCGGGCTGCGCGCCAGCCTCAAGCACGGCGTCGCGCAACTTGGGATCATATTTGATGACAAGACCATCGGGCGTTTCATCGTAGTGGTTTTGGACTTCGGCCAGCCAGCGGTCCATGGGAACGCCTTTGAAATGGGACCATGCTTTGGCGCGGAATTTGGCAGCCTCGCCGTAGGTCGTCTGGATTGGGTTGCGGCCAATGTAATCTTTGATGACGCTAAGGCCCGCGGCCTCAATCTCTGGCCCGATGTCGTTGAGGGCCACGCCAAGAAGGCGGTGTTTGGCAGTCGCCGCCAAAACCATCGCGATCAGGCCGCCCCGCGACGTGCCAAGGATCGCGGTCTTTTCAATGTCGAGGTGATCGAGAAGCGCGATAGCGTCCATCGCTTCGTGCGGGATCGTGTAGCTTGCCGGATCGGCCCAATCTGATGCCCCACGTCCGCGATAATCCATGCGGATCAGGCGGCAATTCAGATGGGGGGCCACATGATCAAAATCGGCAGTGTTGCGCGTCAGGCCGGCAAGGGCCAGCACGGGCAGGCCGTCGCCGTTGTCGGTATAATAAAGCTGTGTTCCGTCCGCCGTCGTAAACTTCGGCATCAGACCAGATCGGGGATCGTTTTGAGGTCTGATAACGTGCGGTGCGGTGCGGTCCAAAGGCGGTCTTGCGGGACGCCCTTGCGGTTGACCCAGACTGTACCAAATCCGTATCCGGCCGCACCCGCCGCGTCCCAGCCATTGGATGACGCAAACAAAACGTCTGTTTGGGGCACATCAAAACGGTCCCAGACCATGTCGTAAACGTGGGTGTGGGGTTTATAAATCTGGACTTCTTCGACGGACAAAACCTCGTCGAGGTATTCGCCAATTCCGGCAGATCGAACCGCGCTGACCAGCATGTCTGGGGACCCGTTGGATAGGATCGCGACGTTCATGCCCTTTTCCTTCAAGGCCTTCAAAATATCGGCCACTTCGGGGAAGGCGGGGCATTCTTTGTAGACGGACAACAATTTGGCACGCAGGGCATTGTCGGCCAAGCCGTTGTTTTCCATTGCCCAATCCAGCGCGTCTTGTGTGACTTGCCAGAACGGAATGTGGCGGCCAGCGATTGCGCGCAGCCATGAATATTCCAACTGTTTTGTACGCCAATCTTGCGACAACGTCCCCCACACCGCCGCCAATTGTGCTTGCCCTGGTTCTTTGGCGACGTTGCGCGCGGCGGCGTCCACGTCGAACAGGGTTCCATAGGCGTCGAAGATGCAGGTGGTGATTGTCATGTTTGGCCTTTCATTTGACGTCAGCTTGGCATGGGCACACGCGGTTTGGAAGCGCTCATAAGCGGTAAGTTAAGGCGGCGCGGATGAGTGGAGTTATTTTATCGATCGGGACCGCGGTCGTTGGATCCAGATGAAGCGCGCGATTGCCGTCAAATTGCAGTTCTGGCGGGGCCAACGCACGAAAATCGGACATCACGGTGGATTGGCAATGGGTCAGGATCGCGACCCTGTCGAATTTTGTGACGGCCAGTCGGATTGGCGTTGCAGCGCGGGTGTCTGGCGTCGTGTAGGATGGCTGCCCCCATTTCAACGATTCCTCAATCCTGCCGACGGGGAGGGAGGCGGCTGTTTTAAAAATCAGGTCGCGCAGGGCCAACATCATGGCGCGGTGGCTGGGATCAAATGCGTCAAACGCTGACTTGATTGCGGGGCTTTGAAAGGGGTGCTTCATCGGGCCAAAGTGCGCCGATTTTACCTCGTTTGCAAATTGGCGCGCGGATTGTTAGGCACGCGCCAACATTTTTCATAGCTTTCACAAAGGACGAATTTCATGGCTCAGGTACAATCTGGCGACACAGTTTCAATTCACTACACGGGCACGTTGGCCGACGGGTCCACGTTTGATAGCAGCGATGGCCGCGATCCGCTTGAATTCGTGGTGGGGTCCGGTCAGATCATTCCTGGTCTTGATAAGGCCATTCCGGGCATGGAAGTGGGCGACAAAAAGGTCGTGGAAATCCCATGTGCTGAGGCCTACGGCGAGAGCAACCCAGAGAACCGTCAGTCCATCCCCCGCGAACAAATCCCTGCGGACATCCCGTTGGAAATGGGCCTGACGTTGCAGATGCAATCACCAGACGGGCAGCATGTGATGCCTGTGACTGTGGTTGAGTTGAGGGAAACAGAGGTCACGCTGGACGCCAATCATGCGCTGGCGGGTAAAGACCTGACATTCGCGATTGAGCTGATCGAAATTAAAGCGGATTAATCGACGAAATAGCCGCCGGTCGCCCTGATAAAGGGCGGCCCGCGTTTGCGAAAACGTCAGAGTCGAGCGAGATGTCGCAGATTTAGATGATGTTGCCTGCCATCACGACGATCGCAGCCAAACCAAAGACGAATGCAGATACAAAGTTGGGCAAAGACGATGATTTTTTCGATTTCATCGTCCACTGCGACCACTTTTTGTACTCGTCTTCGGGTTCAAAATCATTCCAGTTATTCATTTTCTTTTCCGCCCAGTGCCCCCACTCGACTTTGTTACAAATCGCTCAGCAATGTGGCGGAAGTATGGCAAATGTGGTCACATTAAGGTGAATTTGAACGGCTTCAAATGTCAGCGTGCAGGTATCCGGTGTTCTTGTCGATGTAATACGACTTCGTAAAACAGCGTCTTAGACGAACCGCAAAATTGTGCTGAAGCCGCCCATGAACAGGGCTGCGGCGGTGAACAGCCACGCGCCCAGACAAATGAACGCGCGCTTCTTGGACATACGCCGATACGGGGCACGGCCATCGCCGCCCCCGTTCTGGATCATGTGCTGCACGGTCATGCCGACGAAGATCAGCATGAATAGGGATTGCGCCAGAATGGCAATCAACCCGATCAGCGCGGATGAAATCGCAAAGATGTAAAACGGCGCGCGGTAGTGGAACACGGATGTAATCGCCGCCGTAAGACGGCCCCCGTCCAGCGGCCAGATCGGCAACAGGTTAAAGAAATTCAAAGCCCCAGCGATACCTGCGAACGTATAAAGTGGGCCGACGGCGGCGGGAAAGTACTGCGTCGCAAACGGCACGAGAGCGTAAGCCAAAAGCATAGGCGCAAGGCAGATTGCAGGGCCCATCAGTGTGATGAAGACGTCTTCTTCTTGCGTATCCACAGCGCGGTTGCTGATCGCGTAACCGCCCATCAAAGGCACCAACCGAAAGGACGCATCGTGATGTCCTGCCACGCGAAAGGCAGCCACATGGCCAAATTCGTGGATCACGATGACCAGAATGATACAGATGCCAAATACGGGTCCGAAAAAGATCACGGCGGCGATCACGGCCAATGCCGAAATGCCCAAACCCTGCGGATCAAGCCCGAGGATTGTTGTTTTCAAAGGCGATGTCCAACCGCCCCGCAAAGCCAATGCAGTGCCAAAGCAAGCGGCAAGCGCGCACAGAAGGAAGACGGTCGGGCTCACGGCGCGATCAACCGAGGTTTTCGAGCGCGGGCATCATCATTGTATGCAGCCCGCTATCGACGCGGATGATTTCACCCGTGGTGCACGCACCCGCATCCGACGCAAGGTAAACCGCGGTGCCGCCCACAGCCGCAAGCGTCGCATTGTGGCGCAAAGGCGCGTTGTCTTCGGCGTAGCGGAATGTGCGGCGCGCCCCAGCAATCGCAGCCCCCGCCAGAGTTTTCATCGGGCCGGGCGAAATCGCATTAACGCGGATTTGCTGCGGTCCAAGGTCCGCGGCGAGGTACATCGTCGCGGATTCAAGCGCGGCTTTGGCCACGCCCATGACGTTGTAATTGGGGGTGACACGGTGGCTGCCTTGGTATGTCAACGTCAGCAAGGTGCCGCCGTCCGGCATGATTTCAGCGGCGCGGCGGGCCACGTCGATAAAGCTGAAACAGCTGATGTTCATGGAATTCGTGAAGTTGTCGCGTGACGTGTCTGACACGCGGCCCGTCAATTCGTTCTTGTCAGAATAGGCGATGGCATGAACGAGAAAATCAATCTTGCCCCATTTATCCTTGAGGGTTTGAAAACAAGTGTCCAATGACGCGTCATCCATGACGTCCGCTTCAACCAAGGTGTCTGATCCCACGGATTCTGCCAGCGGGCCGACGCGTTTCAGCAGGCCTTCGCCTTGATAGGAAAACGCCAGTTCCGAGCCCGCCTTGTGCATCGCCTCAGCAATGCCCCACGCAATGGAGCGATTGTTGGCGACGCCCATAATAAGGCCGCGTTTTCCTTTCATCGTGATCATGTTGTGTTCCCTGCGATTGTTATCACGGGTTTGCACGGGTTTGCAGGTAAAGGTCAAGGTTTGGGATTGCGGCAGGGTCCAGGAGCAGCCATCCTTTTGGGGAACAATTCGGAGACAGCACATGGATCGTGTCAATTTCACTCAGATGAAAGATAGAACCAAAGAGGAATACGAGTTCCTGACCGCGCATGAAGTTGAATATACCAAAGGAACGGCGGATCGGTTGTTGCACGCGCTGGAACATCTTGATGAGGGTCTGTCGGGCTACCAGATCACGCGGTTGGGGCATTCTGAGCAATCTGCCACG
>JABBAI010000114.1:0-2845 GCA_018608045.1 Octadecabacter sp.
AACACGATGGATTCAGACAGTGAATCCTACAGAGAACGATTTGTGCAACAAAGCCGATTGAATTGCGCGATACGCAATAGTCCTGACGGCGCGTCCACGCCGACATCTCGGCTATCTTGCTGCGGTTGGTCATCGGACCCCAATCAGCCGCCACACCACTCCAACGGCTATCACGCACCGCAATCGCGTTATCGCGCGGCACGGTGACGTTCATGATACGGACTGCACAGCTCAGGTTGTCTTCTGGATCTTTCAGCGCCTCACCCGTCGTCGCGCGGCATCCATATCGACGCGCCGTATCAGGGTAAATTTGCAGCAGGCCGTACCAAAGGTTCGGTCCCCCCACAGCCGTCGGGCGATAAGTACTTTCGTGCTTGGCAAGGGCGGACATCATCCCGACCCAGAACGCGCGGCGCAGATGGGGCGGATTATCGACGTAGGCCGGACACCATGCCGCTATATCGCGCGGAACGGTTTTCTCAATATCGCTGCCATGGGTGCGCAACGCGGCCAGTGCCGCCCGCGTCCAGCTTTCAGACCCGCGCTGGAAATCCCAACGGGTGTCTGGAATATAGTTGGTGCGCAAAACAGGCCGCATCGTCGGGTTTTGCGAAATCGTGACTGGATAACGCACCATATAAACGGGGCGCACCAGCGGGCGGGCCTCGGCGAGGGCCGCAATTTGCGCCAGACGTGCGTCTTCTGCCCGTGCCAGTGCCGTTTCAGCACGCAAGACCAACGCATCCGCGCGGCTTTGGGGGCGGGTCTGCGTGGTTGGGCCCTGCGCGAAAACGGCAGTGCCCAACATCACAGCGAGGATCCCCCCCAGGAGAGCTCGTTTAGCAAACATAGGCGGACCATGGCGTCCACGTTTCGATTCGGCAAGAAAATCAGGCAATTTCGGCGCGTTACACGCCACCGCTCATCTAAAACCCCAAGATATTGCGCCTCATCTGCGCGCAGCCCCTACGCACCCGCTTGAAGCCTTGCGCGCACAAGTCTATTCAGTCCGCAAACATGCAAGCGGAGCACGACATGCTGGACCTGTCCTACGACACACCGAAAGTGAAAACGATTGCCGGCGTTACAGGCGATTGGGAGCTCGTGATCGGATTAGAAGTCCACGCGCAGGTCGCCACGAAGGCCAAGCTGTTTTCGGGGGCATCAACGCAGTTCGGCGCAGAACCAAATTCAAACGTCGCCTTTGTGGACGCGGGCATGCCTGGCATGTTGCCCGTCATCAATGAAGAATGCGTGGCCTACGCTGTGCGCACGGGTTTGGGGCTTAAGGCGCAGATCAACCTGAACTCTGCGTTTGATCGCAAAAACTATTTCTACCCCGACCTTCCCCAAGGCTACCAGATTTCGCAGCTGTACCACCCGATTGTTGGCACCGGCGAAGTGTTGGTTGAAATGGGCAACGGCACGGCGCGCAATGTGCGCATCGAACGCATCCACCTTGAACAAGACGCCGGTAAATCCATTCACGACATGGATCCGACAATGTCGTTTGTGGACCTGAACCGCACGGGCGTGGCGTTGATGGAAATCGTGTCGTTCCCCGACATTCGCGGCCCCGAAGAAGCGGCAGCCTATGTGGTAAAACTGCGCCAAATCCTGCGGTACTTGGGCACGTGCGACGGCAACATGCAAAACGGCAACCTGCGCGCGGACGTAAACGTATCCGTCTGCCGCCCCGGTGATTATGAGAAATTCCAAGCGACGGGCGATTTCGGCGAACTCGGCACGCGCTGCGAAATCAAGAACATGAACTCTATGCGCTTCATCCAAGCGGCGATTGATCACGAGGCCCGCCGCCAGATCGCAATTATTGAGGACGGCGGTAAGATTGTTCAGGAAACCCGCCTGTATGATCCTGATAAAGATGAAACACGGTCCATGCGGTCCAAAGAAGAAGCGCACGATTACCGCTATTTCCCCGATCCTGATTTGCTGCCCTTGGAAATCGAACAGGCATGGGTTGATGATATCGCCGCCGCCCTGCCCGAACTTCCCGACGCCAAAAAGGCGCGGTTTATGTCTGATTTTGGATTGTCGGACTATGACGCCTCTGTCCTGACAGCTGACGTCGAAAACGCGGGCTTCTTTGAAGCTGTGGCTGAGGGCAGCGATGGGAAACTGGCCGCCAACTGGGTCATCAACGAATTGTTTGGCCGTCTAAAAAAGGACGACAAAGGCGTTGAGGACAGCCCGATTTCCGCCGCCCGCCTCGGCCAGATCGTCGCCCTTATCAAATCCGACAAGATCAGCGGCAAGATCGCCAAAGACGTGTTTGAAATCGCCTATACGCAGGACCGTGATCCGACGGAAATTGTCCAAACCGAAGGTATGGAGCAGGTCACTGACACCGGCGCGATTGAGGCCGCTGTGGACGAGATTATTGCCGCCAACCCCGATCAGGTTGCCAAAGCAAAAGAGAATCCCAAACTTGCGGGTTGGTTCGTTGGTCAGGTGATGAAAGCCACTGGCGG
Source organism: Octadecabacter sp. (assembly GCA_018608045.1). Classification (GTDB taxonomy): domain Bacteria; phylum Pseudomonadota; class Alphaproteobacteria; order Rhodobacterales; family Rhodobacteraceae; genus Octadecabacter. The sequence goes on from JABBAI010000114.1 coordinate 2,493, forward strand.
CAAGGCCAATCCTGCGGCCGTGAACAAGTTGATCGCGCAGAAACTGGCGCAGTAACAACATATATTGGGGTCGTACGCGCGACCCCAACTACCCCTAGTGTATTTGAGAAAACCCAATGATTGCTTTGCGTTAAGACGTGTTCTTGATACAAAAGCCCGTGGGATACATAAGGGACTTATGAGCGGTTTTGAATATAGAGTTGTGCCAGCGCCGATGCGTGGACTGAAAGCACGAGGCGTCAAAGGCACGCCTGCGCGTTTTGCCAATGCCCTTCAAACGGTCATGAACGACCTTGGTGTTGAAGGTTGGGAATACCAGCGCACCGACACGCTTCCCGTGGAAGAACGCCAAG
>JABBAI010000114.1:2945-6492 GCA_018608045.1 Octadecabacter sp.
AGCGCCAAGTGAGCCGGAACCCCTTCATCTTGTTGAAGAAGCGTCCGTCGAGACCACTATCGAAGACCCCGTCGTGGCAGAAGATTTCATCGGTGACATCGCGGATGATTACGTCGATGACGCAGCCAAAACCCTCGCGGCACAAGACCGCGTCAGCGAAACGCTGAAAGCACCTTTTTCCTTTCCGTGGAACAAGCGCACTGTCGCGGCCACGCCAAAGGACGCTGATAAGCGCGACACCAACATCCCTGCCAAATAAGTCTTAAGCGATGTGCAACGACAGTGCGTGAATGCGACCGATGACGTCGGGCCCAAGCGCTGTGTGGATCGCGCGGTGCTTTGCGATGCGCGATTTTCCATCCAGTTCGTCTGCTGCAATTTCGACGCGCCAATGGCTTTCGCCCGACCCGTCGTCGCCGGCGTGACCCGCATGTAAATGGCTCTCATTCACGACCTCTAGGGCGCGGGGTGAAAATGCCGCATCCAATGCGTTACGAATTTCCTGCTCCAAGCTCATTATTTTGTCTCCTGCCCCTTCAATCTCTCGATCCATGGTCTATGCTCTATCGTCCGCGTAGGAAAGGTAATGCCATGTCCAAAGATGATCCATTCGGCTTTAATATGTCCGTTTCAGCCAGCAAAAAGAAGAATCCACGTGGTCGCCGTGGGATGTCTGGCGAATCCGAAACATCAACGCGCGTGTGCGAAAAGCCAGATTGCCGAGAGGCTGGAAAATATCGCGCGCCGAAAAACCCTGATGTCCTCGATGATTTTTACTGGTTCTGCAAAGACCACGTACGCGAATACAACTTGGGCTGGAATTTTTTTGACGGCACCACTGAGGCCGAGATTAACGCACAGCAATCCAAGGACCGTGTGTGGGAACGTGAAACATCGTCGATGAAGAAGTCTGACGAACAGCGCGCATGGGCCCGTCTTGGTGTGGACGACCCGCACCAAGTGCTTGGCATTAATGCAACGCAGAACCCCGGCAAATCCATTACGGGTTCAACCCGCAAGCTGCCCGCGACGGAACGCAAAGCGATCGATATTTTGGAAGCCAAGGACCATTGGTCCAAACCGGAAATCCGCAAGGCTTACAAAAAGCTGATCAAAGTTCTTCATCCGGACATGAACGGCGGGGATCGCAGCCAAGAAGAACAATTGGGCGAAGTGGTTTGGGCGTGGGACACGATCAAGTCCAGTCGCCATTTCCGAACCTGAGCTAGCTAAAGCGCCCCTGCATGCGGGGGCGCAAGGAATTAGGGTGATCGCGAATGGTCATCTTTGAGGGCATGAAGATAGAGTCCCGCTCGCGTTGATAGATGCCCATCAACACATGCACGCCAAACAGATTGAAGGCCCACAAAATGGCCAACAGCGGAACCCCCAGTAGAGTGACCGTGACAATAAATGGTCCGAACATCGTGCCATAGAACGGCAAAGACAAAGTCCCACCAATCAATGAACCGATAAAGGTCACCCAGATTGCACCAGCAAGACCGCGCAACGCACCTGTTGTGCCTGACTGACCCATGCGATCACCCGACAGGAACAAAGCAATCAGACCACCAAGGCCGGAGGCGACGACGACCCAAGTTTGATACCAGCTCATCTCGTCCAGAAACGCATTCTGATCGAGATGAAGAACCGCAAGATAGCCAAGGCCAGCACTACACGCACCGACAAGCGCAAAGGTCAACGCGCCTGCACGTTCGCCTTCTGTTAGCTTTCTAAATTTGCGCAAGGGTTGGCGCATAGATCTTCCGAATTACAGGAACCGTATGGATTCGGTTTGGGGCATGCATATGGCATCGGGTGCGTCGCTAGGAAATGAACTGTTTCGCAGCGCGCGACAGTTACGCGTCACCCGTGCCGTAACTTTCTGATTTCAGGATCAAAACATGGACTCCTGCCATAAGGCCAAGCCACACAACCAGCATCATCGGGTTTTGTATCATTTACTCAAATAACTCGAACGGAGCGATCATGGTGCCAAGCAAAGGAACAACGAATGTTCCCGCGATGGCCGCGCCCAAAAAGGTCGACAAAACAGCCCCCAAGGCGAGCGCGGCCCACCCCCATGGCCCCGGCGATCCAAACAAGCCGCCAAAAATCAGCCCTGCCACCCACGCGCTTGGCCCAGCAAGAAAGATGACGCCAATCGGACTGATCCATGTGCTGTCCAGATCGTGCGTATCGCCAAAGACCACCAATGCAGTGGCAGACAGCATCCCGATCAGGCCAATGGCTGTTGCGATATCTTTGTGTTTGGGTGGTGACATGAAAAATCCCTCGTCTCAGTGTGTCTGAGAGAGGGATACCTTGCGCATCCCCGCAGGGGGCCCGCGCAGCTGTTGTGCAGAACGCGCTTAGGCGGCGCGAAACACCAGCGATACGCCGTTCAAACAATGGCGCTTGCCTGTTGGTGCGGGACCGTCCCAGAAGATGTGCCCCAAATGGCTGCCGCAGCGATCACAATGACATTCAGTGCGCATTGAGAACAGGCTGTTGTCCTCTTTCGTTTCAATCGCACTTGGCAGCACATCAAAGAAGGACGGCCAGCCCGTGCCGCTGTCATATTTGTGTTCGGACGCATACAGCGCCTGATCGCATCCACGGCAATGATATACCCCAGCTGCATAATTCTTATCAAGCGGAGACGACCCTGCCCGTTCGGTACCTTCTTGACGCATCACGCGGTACTGCGCGTTGGTCAACATCGCCCGCCATTCCGCGTCCGTGCGCGTCACTTCAAATGGTCCTTCAGCAGCGGTGGCGGATTTGGAGCCAAAGGCGGCAGCAAACGGCGCGGCGAGTACGGACAGTGGGCGGTTCATGAGTGTCTCTCCTAGATACGGCTTGGGGCCTGTATAAACGGAGGTCGGCAGTATTGGGATGGAATTTGATGCGGCGCACGCAGTTGTGACCACGCAGCATTCTTAACGTGATCAGGCGCAGGTGCTGCCGATATGACTTAAAGAGTTTGGATATAGCCCACGGCAAGAACATCACCCGTTGGCGCGTCTGTTGGCGATCCGCCTAAAGGTTCATCCGACACGGCCAGAACGCCCCCCGCCAAAAGGCTTTGTAGCGCTAGGGCAACGGCAAATTCCGTAATTGGTGTGCCCTTGGCCAATACGCCGAGGGATACCGGCGCATCTGTGCCCGCAATCAGCCACAGTTCAACGTCGCGCCCATCAATACGATCCCCGATTTGCCATTCAACAAACAGACTGCCGCTGTCTTCAACAAAGACAGCGGCCACAACGATGCTGCGATCTTGCGCCGCCAAGTTGGCGGTAAACGTCGGAGTTGAGCCGCCTTGTTGCATCAATCCGCCAAACTGGATGGCCAAGATCAAAACAAGCGCGGCAGCGCCCGGCGACAACACGGCAGGCAAAACGCTAAGCTGTTGCCACAACCGTTTCGGGCTGTCGGGATAAGCTTCGTTTTTAATTTTGCGAAACAGGGCCTTTGGCGGCATCACAGGGGCAATATCGTCCGTCATTTGGGCAAACCGCATGTCCCAATCTTCAACCCGTTC
>JABBAI010000114.1:6592-11421 GCA_018608045.1 Octadecabacter sp.
GGATCGTCATTCATCGGGTCAGACATTTTTTCAGGCTCATGAGACTGCGACGCAGCCATGTTCTGATGGTGTTCAGCGGCACATCGAAACGCGCCGCCAGTTCCGCATATGTATCCCCGTCAAGGTAGGCACCACGAACGGCGGCCGCGCGATCAGGGTCCAATTCGCCCAAGTAGGTGTTGATCGCTGCACGTTCAGAACTTGCAATGGCTTGCGCCTCGGGTCCGGGGCTTGGTTCCACCATTTCTGGCGCATGATCGAGATCACGGGTTGGCTTGGTGACGCGCAGGCGGTCTATGGCACGGTTGCGCGCAATGGTCGCAAGCCAACTGATCTGGCTTGCTTTGCCGCTTGTGAATGTCTCGGCCCCGCCTTGCCACAAGCGCACGTACACCTCCTGTAAAACATCCTCCGATGCGGCACGGTCTTTTAAGACACGCAGAATGATCCCAAAAAGTTTCGCAGACGTCGCAGAATAAAGGGATTGAAACGCCGCGCGGTCGTGCATGCCAACACGCACGATCATGTCTTCGATGTCTGCGGGTGTCGTCGTCAACTGGTTTGCCCCTCGCCGTTTGCCTGACAATGGCCACTCGTCCCTTCAAAGACAAGCATCCCATGGGCCGTCCTTCCCCTTGCGAACCAGTCTGTTATATTGCATCCAAAGATCAACTTAATCCGACACAATTCAATACAGAGGCACCCACGCATATGGCCGACGGAAATCTTGACCCGATGATGACACCAACCGAAGAATTTTCCGTGCGCGAGGTCTTTGGCATCGACACTGACATGAAGGTCAAAGGCTTTCCGGCGGGGTCAAACGACCGCGTGCCAGAAATCGACCCGACCTATAAGTTTGATCCCGACACCACGATGGCGATTTTGGCTGGGTTTGGGTATAATCGCCGCGTCATGGTCCAGGGCTATCACGGGACAGGTAAGTCCACGCACATCGAACAGGTTGGCGCACGGTTGAACTGGCCCACGGTGCGCGTGAACTTGGACAGCCATATTTCCCGTATTGATCTGATCGGTAAAGACGCGATCAAATTGCGCGACGGTGTGCAAGTCACGGAATTCCATGAGGGTATTTTACCTTGGGCGCTGCGCAATCCCGTCGCTATCGTGTTTGATGAATATGACGCAGGCCGCGCGGACGTGATGTTCGTGATCCAGCGCGTGCTTGAGGCCGACGGTAAACTGACGCTGATGGACCAGAACGAAATCATCACGCCGAACCCGTATTTCCGCCTGTTCGCGACAGCCAACACCGTCGGCCTTGGCGACACCACGGGCCTCTACCACGGCACCCAGCAGATCAACCAAGCGCAGATGGACCGTTGGTCACTTGTCGCGACGCTGAACTATTTGTCCCACGACGCGGAAACGCAGATCGTGCTGTCCAAAGCGCCGACGTTCAACACCGAAACAGGCCGGAAGCAAATCAGCCAGATGGTTACTGTCGCCGATCTGACGCGCACCGCGTTCATGAATGGCGATCTGTCCACGGTGATGTCCCCACGGACCGTCATCGCATGGGCCGAAAACGCACGTATCTTCCAAGACGTCGGCTATGCGTTCCGTCTTTCGTTCCTGAACAAATGTGATGAGCTGGAGCGCCAGACAGTTGCCGAGTTCTACCAGCGTTGTTTTGACGAAGAGCTGCCAGAGTCTGCCGCAAGCTTGAGCTTGGGATGATCTTTGCACGGGCTTCTCTAGCGTTTGCTTTCAGTTCCTTGGCGTCAATCACCTTGGCCCAAGATCTCGAACTTGTGCCCTTGGTGGATCTGCCCGAAGACGAACTCGTCCCGCAGCTGATCTACGAACGGTGCAGTGCGTTCTATGGCGCTATGCGAACTCGCGGCTTAGAAACGGACGTACCAGCTTCAATTTTAGAATTGGTTCAATCCACCGAAGAGCAATCACAACGTTTTGCTATTGGCCTTGCCGATGACGGCGAAGAAGAAAATGTTCATGGTGGTATTGCAGCCTTTGAAGCGGCCTACCTTCAGAACTTCCGTGAGACAGATACCCTTGTAAATCAGATTGATGCTCCCAACCGCTTGTTTTTCGCTGACCGTGCAGGATGTAGAGAGGCGTTTTTCTAGAATGAATAAACCAACCGACAACCCTGCTGATCCGTTCAAAAAGGCGCTTGCTGAGGCCACCAAAGTCATGGCCAACGATCCTGAACTGGCCGTGACGTTCACTGTGGACCCCCCTGGGGCGACGCGTGAAACGGTTCGCCTGCCACAAGTCTCGCGCCGCATGACCCGCGAAGAAGTCTTGATCGCGCGCGGCACGGCGGATGCATTTGCGCTGCGCCACAAATTCCACAACGCCAAGATCGCCGCCAAATATATGCCGCAGGGCCAGATGGCGCAGGACCTGTATTCCGCAATGGAAAACGCGCGGGTCGAAGCTGTGGGCGCGCGCCATATGCCGGGCACCGCAGGCAACATAGACGCCAAAATCGGCAATGAGGCGATCCGTAAAGGATATGACCAAGTGCGCGAAGCGTCAGAGGCCCCATTGGCCACCGCCGCCGGATATCTGATCCGCCACCTTGCGACAGGGCGTGAGATGCCAAGGGGTGCTGCCAACGTCATGGACCTGTGGCGCGGATTTATTGAGGACAATTGCGGCGGTACGCTGGAAGGGCTCGAAGAGTCCCTGCACGATCAAGCCGCGTTCGCGAAATTCGCACGCCAGATCATTTCTGACATGGGCTACGGCGACCAACTTGGCGATGACCCCGATGACATGGGTGATGACGATCAAGAAGCCGACGCAAGCAACGAGGATGATCAGGAACCCGAATCCACCGGCCAAGACGACGGCGATGAAGACGAAACCGAAGGCACGCCAGAGCAGTCCCAAGAAGAACAGCAAGACGCCGCCGAAGCCCAAGTGTCTATGGATGATTCAGCTGAATCCGAAATGGCAGAAGAGGCCGACATGCCCGAGGGCGAGGCCCCGATGGAGCCCCCCGCCCCGCAGCCGGTGTCAGACGCCGATCCCAACTATGTGGTGTATTCGACTGAACACGATGAAGAAATCGGCGCCGAAGATTTGGCCGAACCTGCTGAACTGGAACGTCTGCGCGCCTACCTTGATCAACAGCTTGAACCGCTGAAGGGCGCGGTGTCTCGATTGGCGAATAAATTACAGCGCCGCCTTCAGGCACAGCAAAACCGCAGTTGGTCGTTTGATCAAGAAGAAGGCATTTTGGACGCGGGTCGCCTTGCGCGTGTTGTTGCAAACCCGACGACGCCGCTGTCGTTCAAAGTCGAACAGGACACTGAATTTCGTGACACCTGCGTGACGTTGCTTTTGGATAATTCAGGTTCCATGCGGGGCCGCCCGATTTCAATCGCAGCGATCTGTGCGGATGTTCTGGCGCGCACGTTGGAACGCTGTTCTGTGAAGGTCGAAATCCTAGGGTTTACGACGAAGGCTTGGAAAGGTGGGCTTTCGCGGGAAGAATGGCTCGCCGAAGGGCGCCCACAACAGCCCGGCCGCCTGAACGATTTACGCCACATCATCTACAAACGTGCTGATGCACCGTGGCGTCGATCACGCGACAATTTGGGTCTGATGATGAAAGAAGGCCTATTGAAGGAAAATATCGATGGGGAAGCGCTTGAATGGGCGCACCGCCGGATGTCCGCCCGCCCCGAAGCGCGCAAAGTGCTGATGGTGATTTCCGATGGCGCGCCAGTGGACGATTCCACATTGTCGGTGAACCCTGCCAACTACCTTGAAAAGCACCTGCGCGACGTGATCGAAATGGTCGAAAAACGCAAGGCAGTTGAATTGATCGCAATCGGGATCGGCCACGACGTGACACGCTATTACGACAAGGCCGTGACCATCACGGACGTTGAACAATTGGCGGGTGCGATGACGGAACAGCTGGCCGGTCTGTTTGATTCTGACCCGCGCAAACGGGCCCGCGTTTTGGGCATGCGCAAGGCGGGCTGACCCACGCCACAACAAGGGACCAGCACCATGTTTCAAACGTTCGACGTAACCTCATCACCCGAAACCGGCCCTGTCCGATTGGCTGCACTGCGCGCGCAAATGGCAGAGGTCGGCGTTGACGGTTTTTTGGTACCGCGCGCTGATCGGTTTCAGGGTGAATATGTCGCCCCTTGCGATGAGAGATTGGCGTGGCTGACGGGTTTCACCGGATCGGCAGGGTTTGCCTGTATCCTGCCAGAAATTGCGGGTGTGTTCATCGACGGGCGCTACCGCGTTCAGATCCAAAGCCAAGTGGCAGATGTGTTCACGCCCGTTCGTTGGCCCGAAATTCAACTGGCCGATTGGCTGACGGAAAACCTGCCCGATGGCGGCATCGTTGGATTCGATCCATGGCTGCACACTGTGGCGCAGATCCGGGATTTGACAAAGGCGCTGACCTCTAGCGGGATCGAATTGCGCGAAACTAACAATCTTGTTGATGCCATCTGGGAGGATCGCCCCGAGCCGCCGCGCAATCCCGTGGAGATTCACCCCGATGAGTTTGCGGGTGAACCAACCGCCAGCAAGCGCAAACGCCTCGCTAAAGTTTTAATGAACAACGGCGCCATGAATGCGTTTATCGCCCTGCCGGATTCCATCTGCTGGTTGTTAAACATTCGCGGCAGTGACATTGCGCGCAATCCTGTCGTTCACGCCTCTGCCGTGTTGAAGGCGTCTGGTGATATCGTGCTGTTCACCGACGCTGTAATTGACGAGAACGTTCTAGCCCATATTGGCAGTGGCGTCAAAGTTCTGCCCGCTGTGTTCCTCAATCATTACTTGACCAAACTGAGTCAGTGCAC
>JABBAI010000110.1:0-26043 GCA_018608045.1 Octadecabacter sp.
ACTGTCCGGATGATAAAGCGAACCCTATATCTTTCCAGCGCCCTGAGCCTTGCTTGGGGCGTTGCTGTCTGCGCCCAAGACGCGGAATTCGTGTCGCCGATGCTCGGCTTTTATGAGGCAGGCGTGATTTGTGCGCAGGACGCCACTGTCACCCGTGAGGCCCCCGACACGCTGGCCGGAACCACAAATGTCGTCGAAGACGCGCCGCCGTTTGTCAGCCGCGCGCGCCTTGTGCCTGCGGTCATCGGGATCGGGTTTGGCGTACGTGCGGGCCTTGCGTCGCCAGACGGAACAGACGGCGTCACAATGACCGTCACGCATCCGCCCTTGTCCGACAGCGGCACAACTGTCCAAAGCTTTGTGACGGCAGTCGGCGGTGAAGACACCCCCGGCATCACATTTTATCAGTTTGACTACGACTACGAATTGGCGCTGGGGGATTGGACGATGACGGCGACGGTTGGCGCTGTCACGCTTTATGAAACGACATTTACCGTCGTACCGCCACAAGCCTTACCGCAGCTTGCCGGCGCCTGTGGCTATCTTGATTTATTGAGCTGACGGCCCATGTTCACAAAGCAGGTGCGTCATTTTAGTTCACATGTCGCCCTTAAGACGAATTATTATTGCGCTGCAAATGCGAAGGCGGTATTGCTGCACTTGCACAAAAGGAGTCGGATATGCCCCGCGACGCAACAGACCAGACCAGTGAAAGCAACGTCCTTCTGCCGGATTTGCTGACGACGACGGGGGCAACGATTGCACCGCTGCGCAGCCTGCTTGAATCCGCAAAAGACTGTGTGCGCGACTTGGTCGTCGTGGATGGCCGCGTATCCGGCGCGCGCATCGAAGCTGAACAAACCGCATCCCACGGATTGGCATGGCTTGCGACCTACGTCGAAGCACTGGCGCAGATGCAGGTTTGGGCAGAAAAAATCAGCGCTGAGGGTAAGTTCAGCGAAGTCGAACAGCTGATCCACCAGATCGCGTTTAGCGAATATCTTTGGCAGATTTACGGCGGCATCCCGATGAACCAGGGAGAGATTTTGCGCCTGCAAGACATCGGCCTGACCCAAGACCAGATGCGTTGCCTTATGGAACCCGCGGTGCAGACCCTGACACAGGGCGGCAATACACAGGCCGCGCGGATGCGTCTGGTGGCGTTGATGCAAGAACGGTCAGCCGAGGTGACGGTTGGTAATGTCGGGCTGGACGAAGAACTGGACATGATCCGCGACCAGTTCCGCCGCTATGCCGTCGAAAAGGTCGAACCGTTTGCCCATGATTGGCACCTCAAGAACGAACTCATCCCGATTGAAATCATCGACGAGCTCGCTGAGATGGGCGTGTTCGGCCTGACGATCCCCGAAGAATACGGCGGCTTTGGTTTGTCCAAGGCGTCCATGTGTGTTGTGTCCGAAGAACTGTCGCGCGGTTACATCGGTGTCGGGTCTTTGGGAACGCGCACCGAAATCGCGGCGGAACTGATCCTTGCTGGCGGTACGGAAGAACAGAAACAAAAGTGGCTGCCCGCGTTGGCCTCTGCTGAAAAATTGCCAACGGCGGTGTTTACCGAACCCAATACTGGGTCTGATTTGGGCGCATTGCGCACCCGCGCTGTAAAAGACGGCGATGACTATAAGGTCACAGGCAACAAAACGTGGATCACACACGCGTCGCGCACCCATGTGATGACGATGTTGGCCCGCACGGACCCTGACACGACCGATTACAAAGGTCTGTCCATGTTCCTCGCCGAAAAAACGCCGGGCGATTGCGCAAACCCTTTCCCGACGGACGGGATGACAGGCGGCGAAATCGAAGTCCTCGGCTATCGCGGCATGAAGGAATACGAGCTCGCGTTTGATAACTTCCACGTGGATGGGGCGAACTTGCTGGGGGGGACCGAAGGCAAAGGGTTCAAACAGCTGATGGAAACATTCGAGAGCGCGCGCATCCAAACAGCCGCCCGCGCTGTTGGTGTGGCCTGTTCTGCGCTTGATGTGGCGATGCAATATGCTGTCGATCGCAAACAGTTCGGCAAATCCCTGATCGAATTTCCCCGCGTGGCGTCAAAGCTGGCGATGATGGCGGTCGAAATCATGGTGACCCGTCAGCTGACCTATTTTTCTGCGTTCGAGAAGGACCAGGGGCGTCGTTGTGATGTTGAGGCCGGCATGGCCAAACTTCTCGGTGCGCGGGTCGCTTGGGCTGCGGCGGACAACGGATTGCAAATTCACGGTGGCAACGGTTTTGCGCTGGAATACAAAATCAGCCGCATCTTGTGTGACGCGCGCATCCTCAACATCTTTGAAGGTGCAGGCGAGATTCAGGCGCAAGTGATCGCACGCCGTATCCTTTAACCTTCCCGAACAGGATTAACGGTAATTCAACACAGGTCGTGTTTCTTTGCCGCGAGGCCCCGTGTGGCGAAATGATGCCAAGGCAAAATTTCTCCCCTTATGACCGACCAATCGTGCAAGGTATCGTGTGACCATGTTGAAAATCATACCCCTTCTGATCGCGATCACTGCGCTGTCGGCCTGTTCCCGCGACGAGAGCATTTCTAAATTCGCAAACCCGCTTGCGATCTATCACCTTGTCACATTGGACGATTTGGCGTTTCCCACGCGCGCAACGATTTCCTTTCCCGAAGAAGGCCGTGTAGTCGGCCAAGCACCTTGCAACAGCTATTTCGCGACGCAAACCGTGCCCTACCCTTGGTTCGGCTTAGAAGGGATCGGTGCAACGCGCATGGCGTGTCCTGATCTTGCGCTGGAATCTGAATTTTTCGACGGGCTTGAGGGTATGACGCTTGCCGAAGTGGCCGGCGATACGCTGATCTTGTCCAATTCCGTCGGGCGCAAACTGGTTTTTGTGGCGCGCTAATCTAAACGCTTCAGCACATCTATCAGCCGTTGACGGGCTTCGGGCAGCGCGCGATCGCCGAGAGATTTGGCAAGGTGGTTGTGCAAAAAATGTCCCGTGGTCTTAAGCGCAATGACAATCTGTTCCGGGTCTGCATCCCCCTTGCCAAGCAACACATGCGGCAAGGGCAGCAATCGATCCGCCCATTCCCCCGCCGCCAATCGAGACACCGCGCGGCCCGTGCGTGGAGAGACGTAAAACAAATCATCGTTCAATCCCGACACAGCACAAGCCGACAGATCAAGCGCGAACCCCATGTCTTCCAACAGCGCGACTTCCCATTGCAAATAGGCCAGCGGCCAGACGTCTGTCTGACCCAACAAATCCAACAGCTGTATCGTGCGACTGTACAAAGCGGGGTGCACGTCGCGTTCGGGCAGTACAAAAGACGACAGTCCTGTCACCGCGTTTAGCCCCGCCAACCCCAATCGGTCCTGCATCACCTGCGCCGTGCGGCTGCGCACAGGTTCAACGGTAAAACTGCCCAGATGGCTGTCCAGTCGGGCCTTCCACGTCACATCCAATTGCGCGCCCGGTTGCAGTATCGGCGCAATTTTACGGCTGGTGCCACCATGGACCACGCCAGCGGCTTTGCCGTGGGACTGGGTAAACACCTCAATAATAGCGGAATTTTCGCCGTGTTTGCGGACCTTCAACAAGGCCCCTTCGTCGCGCCATTCAATCATAGCGCTACTTTAAGCAAGCGACGGGTCATCAAGCAAATGGCGACCTTGGCGATCCTCAACCTCAATCACCCAAAGGTCGGAATCAAAACTGTGTTGTTTGGTGAGGGAGGCATCGACATCGCTCTCGATCCCCTCAGCAAGGGTAACCCAAGCCCGCGCGCCCGACATCAAATCGAACTGTCGCTGAAACGCCTGCGCGTTGCCGTCTAACGTGTTGAGTTTAACAATCACCGACCCCGCTGTTGCGTCACCCTTGCGGACAACAAACGCGGGGATTTCGACCAATCGCAGGCGCGTCAAATAGGCCGACACCCAAAGTTCGGATGTCAGGCGCGCGCTCATTCGTTGCCGTCTTTGAAGTTCAGGCCCATTTCGGAATACCGTTCGGAATCCTCTAGCCAATTGGGACGGACTTTGACCTGAATAAACAGGTGAACCTTGCGGCCCAAAAATTCGACCAGCTCTTCGCGCGATGCCTTGCCAACTGATTTGATCGTTTCGCCGCGATTGCCAAGCACGATACCTTTGTGCCCGTCGCGCTGGACATAAACGATTTGGTCAACCTTGCAGGACCCGTCTTTGCGTTCTTCCCAATTTTCGGTTTCGACCGTCAGCTGGTAGGGCAATTCCTGATGTAGCCGAAGGGTCAGTTTTTCGCGGGTCATTTCGGCGGCGATCATACGCATCGGCAAATCGGCGATCTGATCTTCGGGGTACAGCCACGGTTCAACAGGCATACGTTCGGCCAGCCAATTGCGCAGAACTTTTGCGCCGTGACCTTTTTCCGCTGAGATGAGAAAGGTTTCTTCAAACGCGAACCGTTCGTTCATTTCCTGCGTGAGGCCCAGCAGAACAGGCGCTTCAACGCGGTCGATTTTATTGATCGCCAGCGCGACGGTGCGCCCTTTGGCGACGTCAGCCAGCCTTTCCAAAATGGCCTCAACGCCCTTGGTAATGCCGCGGTGCGCTTCGATCATCAACACAACGACATCCGCGTCAGACACACCGCCCCAAGCGGCGGCAACCATTGCGCGATCAAGGCGGCGCTTGGGTTGGAACAGGCCGGGGGTGTCGACAAAAACGATCTGGCTATTGCCCTCAATCGCGACGCCGCGAATACGTGCGCGGGTCGTCTGGACCTTGTGGGTCACGATGGAGACTTTCGCGCCAACCATGCGGTTCAGCAGCGTGGATTTACCGGCATTCGGTTCACCGATAAGCGCGACAAAACCGGCGCGTTGTGGGGTGTCATCGGTCATGGTGTTTCTCCTTGCACGCGGTCCAAAAGGATCTTGGCGGCGGCTTGTTCAGCTTGGCGTTTGCTGGGTGCGGCGGCCTGTTCGGACGGGCCCGATTGCAACTGCACTTGAATGGTAAAGATCGGCGCGTGATCCGGACCGGACCGCGCGGTTTCGGTATACTTCGGGGGCGGTTCACCCTGCCCCTGCGCCCATTCTTGCAGGGCGGTCTTGGGATCACGGGCGTCAGATTCAACGTCAGTTATGCGCGCACCCCAAAGGGTCACAATCAATTGGCGTGCTGTGTCAAAACCGCCGTCCAGATAGACCGCGGCAATGACGGCTTCCATGGCGTCGGCCAGCAAGGCTTCTTTGCGCCGCCCACCTGTCAACATCTCGGACCGACCAAGTTTCAATACCGCGCCCAGATCAATCTGGCGCGCAACGTCAGCGCAGGTTTCTTTACGCACGAGGGCGTTAAAACGCGGGGCCAATAACCCTTCGGCGGCGCTTGGATCTGCGTTCAACAACGCCTCGGACATCACGAGGCCAAGAACGCGATCACCAAGAAATTCAAGGCGTTGGTTGTCGTCGCGGTGCGGCGTCGACATGGAGCTGTGCGTGACTGAGCGGATCAGGTGTTCAGGCGCGGCAAACGTATGGCCGAGCCTGTCTTGGAAAGCCTTGAGTTGGGCAGACAGCTTCACTCGACCGCCATAAAGTAGCGGCTTGAGCGCCACTCCCAGAACCACAACAGGGACCGGCCCGCCGAAGAGAACATGATGCGATCTGCGCGCCCGACGATATCCTCATAGGGCACAAACCCGACACCACGGGAAATTTGCGGCACACGGCTGTCGGATGAATTGTCGCGGTTGTCACCCATGAAGAAATACTGGCCGTCGGGGACCGTGAAAATACCAGTGTTGTCGAGGTCGCGGCTTCCGATGTTCAGCACCGTGTATTCCACGCCATTGGGCAATGTTTCGGTCGCGCGCTGTTTGAGGCATTCCGCCCCAAGACCGACAGCGCCATTGGTACAGCGCGGCAAGTTCCCCTGCCCGCCTTGGCGTTCCATCGTCTCAGAGAACAATCCCGCATCAACCTGTGGCACTTCTGCGCCGTTCAGGATGATGACGCCGTCCTGCATTTGGACCGTATCACCCGGAAGGCCGATCACGCGTTTGATGAAATCACGCCCCGTCACAGGGTGGCGGAAGACCACGACATCGCCGCGCTCAGGCTCGGAGCCGAACATGCGGTCATTGGAGCCCTTAAACGCGCCGCAAAAATCCTCTGCATCAACATCAATGCCCACGCGGGGAATGATGATGGATGGGCAGGACGCGTAGGAATATCCGTAGGCCATTTTGTTCACAAACAAGAAATCGCCGATCAAAAGTGTCTCTTTCATCGATCCTGATGGAATCCAGAACGGCTGAAACAAAAACGTGCGGAACACGCCGGCAATAAGCAGGGCGTAAACGACTGTTTTTACTGTCTCTTTAATGGATGCCCACACAGGGTCGCCCTCACGTCTAAATTGTTCATAAAAGTTGGGGTTATGTGGCTGTGTGGCGGGTCCGAGTCAACCCGATTGGCGCGGGGCCGCGATGGGGCGGGCCTCAATCACGACAAAGGCCTGCGCCCACGGATGATCATCGGTGAGCGTGACGTGGATTATCGCCTCGTGGCCCTTTGGCGTCATGGACGCAAGCCGCTCCGCCGCCCAGCCCGTCACGGCCATAATCGGCTGACCTGTGCGCATGTTAGACACGGCCATATCTTTCCAAGAAATGCCCATGCGCAAACCTGTACCGAGCGCCTTTGAACACGCCTCTTTTGCAGCCCAGCGTTTGGCGTATGTGCCCGCCACGTCTTTGCGGTTTTCCGCTTTGCGCTGTTCGGTTTCTGTAAACACGCGGTTGCGAAACCGATCACCAAAGCGATCGAGCGTGCCTTGAATACGTTCGATGTTAGCAAGGTCGGTGCCGATACCAAGGATCATTGGGACATCTTTGTTGTTAAAAGTTTAAGGGACGCAGCACCAAACATGATGCCAAAGGCAGCGTTGAACCAGCGACTTAAACGCGCATAGCCCCGCGCGATGGGTGCGGATGAAAACAGCACAGCATATCCCAGAAACACAATCGCGGACGTAGTAATCAGCGCGCCAAACAGCAGCGCGACAGACATTGGCTGTGCGTCTGGCGTCATCGCAACAGCGTAGACCGCACCCCAGCCAAGGACCGCTTTGCGGTTGGTCAAATGCAGCGTGAGGCCTTTGCCGAATGCGCCAAAACGGGTCGGTTGTGGTGGCGTCGCGACTTTGCCCACCCATGCCGCATGCAAAGATTTCCCAGCAAGATACAGGAGATAGGCCGCGCCAATGTAGCGCACGATGTTGAACAACCACGCGTTACTCATCATGATTGCTGAAAACCCTAATGCCGCCGCGATGCCCCACGTGGCCGACCCGATCACGACCCCGGCGGCAAGCAGTAACCCCGTTTTGCGCCCGTGCGCCATCGAAGTGCCTGATATCGCCAATGTCGCGGGCCCAGGGCTGCCGCCGCCGATGGCCCAGCCCAACAAAATAAAGGGCAATGGAAACAGAAGATCATTCATCGCCAAGCGCCTGCGTCACGATCACGTCGCCGGTTGATTGATTCACCGCGATGGACAGGAGGGCGGAGTTTTGAAAGCTCTGTTCAGGCAGGTAAATGATTGCTGGCACGGTAAATGTCAGGCCGACCTTAGCGTCATATCCGGCCTCTAATTCATTGAAAAATATGGCTGCGCAGCCAAGATCATCGTCAAGACCGATGACTGTGCAGGTGCGCCCACCGACCTCATCCAAAGGGGGATGCGTGATGAGGAGATAGGCCGCACTGGCCGCGGGTTCGATTGTATCGAGGAGGGCCACACGCACTGCACCATTCGCAAACGTCGCGGTATTTTCCGCCCATGGTTCAACGATGGCATCAGCGCGGGCCTGCCAGCCACATGGAATTGCAGTTTGGGCAGCAACTGGGGCAGCGTAAAACAATGCAAAAGCCAATAAAACAAAGCGCATCATGATCCACCATCAGTCTCTATATCATAGACTTTGATCCCATCCGCACCACCACACAAGGCCACAAGGCGCGCGCCAAGCGCTTGGTGACGAGGGTCTCGTGCGTAGCGATCAAGGGCGGCGCGATCTGTGTAAGTGGCGTGAAAACCGTACTGCGCTTCGGGTGACTTGCCTTCTGCGTCGATGTTGAGGCCGTGGTGAAATGCCGTGAAACCATCGATCTGACCGACCAGATTTTCGAGCCCTTGCATGACGCCCGCGAGGGTTTTGGGATCCGTGTTTTCGGGGATCGGAAAATAGACGGCGTGCAGGATCATGGCGGCCTTTCGGGTCAGTTTTAGCGGTTTTGTGAAAAACTATGTTGCGCGCGCCTCATCCATGAGGCGACGCATTTCGGCCATCGCGGGCTGCAATCCACGGAAAATGGATTCCCCGATTAGGAAATGACCGATGTTGAGCTCCATCACCTCTGGGAATGCCGCGATGGGTTTTACACAATCATACGTGAGGCCGTGGCCTGCATGAACCTCAAGACCGAGGTCGTGGGCATAGGCCGACATGGCGCGCATCTTTTCGAGCTCGGCATCCCGTTTCTCAAAGTTCCCCTCAGCATGTGCATCACAATAGGCCCCAGTGTGGAGTTCAATCACTTGCGCACCAATGCGATGCGCGGCTTCGATCTGGCGCTGGTCGGCGGCGATAAAGATAGACACGCGACAGCCCGCAGCCCGCAGTGGGGCGATATAATGGGCAAGCTGGTTTTCTTCGCGCGCGACTTCTAGCCCGCCTTCGGTTGTGCGTTCCTCGCGCTTTTCGGGAACGATGCAGACGGCGTGGGGTTTGTGTCGCAGCGCAATTTTCTGCATTTCGTCCGTTGCGGCCATTTCGAAATTCAAAGGGACCGTCAGGGCGTCCATCAGCGCGTCGATGTCAGCGTCACCAATATGACGGCGGTCTTCGCGCAGGTGGGCCGTGATGCCATCGGCGCCCGAATCTTGCGCCAAAATTGCGGCGCGCACAGGATCAGGCGTATCACCGCCACGCGCGTTGCGCACGGTGGCAACGTGATCGATGTTAACCCCTAGACGTAATTTGGACATAAGAACCCCCGGCTGTTGGACCTAAGTCTAGACGAAGGTTTAGCTGCCGTCAGCCGGATTCTTTAGCTGTGCAAGTTTGTCGCGCAGACGCTTGCGGCGACGGTTCTGATAAGCCTTAATAACGGGCACGGACAGGTAGTAGGCGATGGTCGCGACGACGATACCGGGCAGGATGCCGCCAATCATGTAGGGGTAGAACACTTCGCGATAGAAGTCAGCCAAGCCGCGCCAATCGACGGTGTCATCCGTGAAAATAGCCACGAAGTTATGCCACAAGTCATTGAATGCATTATTGAACTGACACCCGATGCCACAAAAATCCTTCCCGCGTGGGGCATCCAGCAAGGATCGATCCAACCGCGTGCCCAACAGCCAGTGACCCGTCGTCAAAGACGCCCAAGCGATTGGAACATAGGTCAGCGGATTGCCAAAGAACGTGGCCATCAATGCCGCAAGGATATTGCCGCGCATAATCATCGCGATGCCAGCTGCAACAAAAAAGTGCAGGCCGTAAAAGGGGCAAAAAGTGGTAAACACGCCCGCCCAAATCCCGCGTGATATCTTTTCGGGGGTGTCGGGCAAACGGCGCACGCGGTGGCGCACATATTGCGCAGCCCGCCCCCAACCGCCACGCGGCCAGAGCAATTCCAGCAGGACGCGCCATAAGGGCCGTCTGTCTCTGCGTCGGAAAACCACGTGTATTTGCCCTTTCTCGAATTCTTTGGGCCTTGCGGCGCTTCGGGTTTAGCTTTGGCGTTGGACCTGTCCGGCGCGGTCCGGATCACGATGCCGCGCGATTGAGGCGACGTTACTGTCAGCTTCTAACGCGGTCATGATGATGTGCATATGTTCAACGTCACGCAGATCAACTTCGACCAGTAGCCTGTAGTAATCAGGTTTGCGATCAATGAATTGCAGGTCAGAAATATTGGCGTCATTTTCACCAATCAACGTGCAAATACGGCCCAAGACACCCGCATCATTGGTGATGGTCAGATCAAGGGTGATGGTGTTGGTCGCACTGTGCGTCCCTTCTTGCCAGTTCAGATCAATCCAGCGGTCTGGCTGATCTTCAACAGTGGCAAGCACATCGCAATCGATGGCGTGCACCACAACACCTTGGCCGCGATAGGTGATGCCAACGATGCGTTCACCCGGAATGGGCTGGCAACATTGCGCGCGGCGGTGTGATTGATCTGTTTCTAACCCGATGACGGCGCGGCGGGATTCGATTTCATGACCGACAGATTTGGCGAGCTGGGGATAAATCGCGGACACCACTTCGCGGGATGTGATTTCTGCGGCACCGACGCGTTCAAGCAAGTGGTCAATGTTGGTCAGGCCAAGGGATTTTCCAGCGGTTATTAACGCCTTATCGGTTGGTTTCTTGCCGACGTTTTCGAACGCGACGCGGACAAGTTCGCGACCCAAACGGATGAACCGTTCACGATCTTCTTCGCGAAGCGCTTTGCGGATGGCGGTTTTGGCGCGGCCCGTGACGGCGATATCGATCCACGTGGCTTGGGGGGTCTGGCCTTCTGCGGTGATGACTTCGACCGACTGGCCGTTTTTCACGCGGGTCCAAAGCGGCACACGCAGCCCGTCGATTTTGGCACCGACGCAAGCAGCACCAATGCGGGTGTGAATGGCATAGGCAAAATCAATCGGGGTCGCGCCGCGCGGCAGTTTGATCACGTCGCCCTTTGGCGTGAAACAGAACACTTGGTCCTGATACATTTCCAGTTTGACCATATCCATGAATTCATCGTGGTCATGGTCTTCATCAAGGCGTTCGGTCAACTGGGCAATCCAGCGCGCGGGATCAACGGCAAAGCGGTTTTCGACGCGTTCACCATCGCGATAAGACCAATGGGCGGCCACACCTGCTTCGGCGACTTCGTGCATTTCGACAGTGCGAATTTGGACCTCAACCCGTTTGCCATCGCGCCCCGACACGGTCGTGTGCAGGCTGCGGTAGCCGTTGGATTTTGGCTGGCTGATATAGTCTTTGAAACGCCCCGGGACAGCGAACCAGCGTTGGTGGATCGCGCCCAAAGCGGCGTAGCAATCAGATTCAGACTGGGTGATGATGCGAAAGCCATAGATGTCGGACAGGCGCGAAAACCCCTGTTCCTTTTCCTGCATTTTACGCCAGATCGAATAGGGTTTTTTCGCACGGCCATAGATGTCGACGGCGAGACCCGCCTTGTCCATCTCGTGTTCCATGTCGGTCTGGATTTTTTCCACCACATCGCCCGTTTCACGTTGCAGCGTGATAAAGCGGCGGATGATGGAATTGCGCCCCTCAGGGTTGAGAACACGGAACGCGAGGTCTTCGAGTTCTTCGCGCATCCATTGCATACCCATCCGCCCCGCTAGTGGGGCGTAGATGTCCATGGTTTCGCGCGCCTTTTGGGCCTGTTTGTCTTCGCGCATGGATTTGATCGTGCGCATGTTGTGCAGGCGGTCCGCCAGTTTGACCAGCGTCACGCGAAGATCGCGAGACGTCGCCATAAACAGTTTGCGGAAATTTTCGGCCTGCTTGGTTTCTGACGAATTAAGCTGGAGGTTTGTCAGCTTGGTGACACCGTCCACAAGTTCAGCGATTTCTTTGCCGAACCTCGCCTCAACCTCAGCGTAGGTCGTGCCGGTGTCTTCGATCGTGTCATGAAGCAGGGCGGTGATCAGCGTCGCGTCGTCCATCTGCTGTTCAGCCAGAATATAGGCCACGGCGATAGGATGGGTAAAATAGGCCTCACCGGAATGGCGAAACTGCCCATCGTGCATTTCAGCACCATAGACAAAAGCGTCCGCCAGCATTTTAGCATTGGTTTTAGGATTATAGGTACGGACCAGCGCGATCAGATCGTCAGAGGAGATCATCGCACCGGCGCCATCCATATAATTACTTTTGACCTTGGGCTTCCATCAAAGCGCGCAACAGTTTTTCCTCGGACAAATCGTCCTCGGCTGGTTTGTCGGCCTCGGGGGAACCGCCGCCCATCAACAAAGCCATTGAGTCTTCTTCAGGCTCATCAACTTCGATTTGGGTCTGGTTTGCTTCGATCATGCGTTCGCGCAAATCATCGGCTGTCTGAGTTTCTTCAGCGATTTCACGCAGGGATACGACAGGGTTCTTGTCGTTGTCGCGGCTGACTGTCAGCGCGCCACCGGCGGAAATTTCACGTGCCCGGTGTGCGGCAAGCATCACCAGTTCAAAGCGGTTCGGAACCTTGTCAACGCAGTCTTCAACGGTCACGCGGGCCATGGGGCACTCCTAAAATCAGTCGGTAAAGGTATATCTGAAAGGGCTATCTAGGCGCTTGACAGTTAAAAGACAAGCGATTCCCACCGCTAAAGCAGGGTGATTTCTGCGCGCGCAGCATCCGTGAGGTCCGCGACCATTTCAGACACGCTTTGGCCCAGGGTCGGGTGGACCCAATCTGGCGCAACATCCGCCAATGGAACAAGGACAAATGCACGATCCTGAAGGCGGGGATGGGGCAGGATCAACGTGGCGGGCACATCCGTTTTTTGGGCATCCAAAGGCAAAGTCCGCCAGTGATCATATGTTGCCAGATCAGGCAGGATTGCTTGGCCATGGGCGATCAGATCGATGTCGAGGGTGCGTTGCCCCCACCGCAAGGTGCGCTTGCGGCCAAACATGTCTTCGATGCCATGAAAATCTTGCAAGATGCCGTTCGCGTCTCGCATCGCGTGGAAACTGCAAGCGGCGTTGACAAAATCAGGGCCTGTACCTGGCGGAAAGGCAGGTGTGCTGTAAAGTTTGCTGACTTGGAAATCATCATAGGTGTTAAAGATATGGTGCATGATATCAATCGCCGCTTGCACCGTCGCGCGCGGATCGCCTTCATCTGACGCGGCATTGCTGCCCAGCGCGACAAGCACCTTATGGCCGTTCGTGTTGGGTTGCTCTTGTCGCATGTCAGAAATTCCCTAAGTTAGCCTTGCTCGATCAGAACAACCACTCATACGAGTTCCCATCGGTCTTGCATATTTGAAAGGATGATTTGTCATGTTTTATCGTGATGAGAGGCTTGCCCTTTTCATCGACGGATCCAATTTGTACGCGGCCTCAAAGGCGCTGGGATTCGATATCGATTACAAACTATTGCGCACCGAATTCATGCGCCGCGGGAAAATGCTACGGGCGTTTTATTACACGGCTCTTTTGGAAAACGATGAATATTCGCCGATACGCCCCTTGGTTGACTGGTTGCATTACAACGGGTTCACCATGGTGACAAAGCCGGCCAAAGAATTCACGGATTCCATTGGGCGGCGCAAAATCAAAGGCAACATGGACATTGAATTGGCCGTGGGTGCGATGGAACTGGCGCCGCATGTGGACCACATCGTGATCTTTTCGGGCGATGGCGATTTCCGCCCGCTGATCGAATCGCTGCAACGTCAGGGCGTGCGGGTGTCGGTGGTGTCGACCATGCGCAGCCAACCCCCGATGATCGCAGACGAACTGCGCCGTCAGTGCGACAATTTCATTGAGCTCGATGAGCTGCGCGATGTCATTGGCCGCCCCCCGCGTGAACCCCGCGACGCACCTGTCGGTCAGGAACTGGCGGACGAAGAAGAATAGAATATCGGGCGCCCAATTAGGGTGCCCGTTTTTCTGTGTCGCTCTGGACGTGGCAGCGCACCGCGCCTAAGTTCACATCAACGGAGAATTGCCACATGACCAAGCCCCCCCTGACGTTGTATCTCGCCGCACCGCGCGGATTTTGTGCTGGCGTGGATCGCGCAATCAAGATCGTAGAGCTCGCCTTGGAAAAATGGGGCGCGCCCGTCTATGTGCGCCATGAAATCGTGCACAACAAATTCGTCGTGGATGACCTGCGTGACAAGGGGGCTGTGTTCGTCGAAGAACTGGACGAATGCCCCGACGACCGCCCCGTGATCTTTTCCGCCCATGGTGTTCCAAAGGCCGTGCCCGCCGCTGCCGCCAAGCGCGAGATGGTGTTCGTCGATGCCACCTGCCCGCTTGTGTCCAAAGTCCATATTGAGGCCCAGCGCCACGCCGACAACGGGCTGCAGATGATCATGATCGGCCATGACGGCCACCCTGAAACGGTCGGCACAATGGGGCAGTTGCCCGACGGTGAAGTGCTCTTGGTGGAAACCGTTGAAGACGTCGCACATGTTGCGCCGCGCGATCCTGAACGGCTCGCGTTTGTGACGCAGACGACGCTGTCGGTGGATGACACGATCGATATCGTAGCCGCGTTGCACGCGCGGTTCCCCGGTATTGTTGGACCACA
Organism: Octadecabacter sp.; assembly: GCA_018608045.1. Lineage (GTDB taxonomy): Bacteria > Pseudomonadota > Alphaproteobacteria > Rhodobacterales > Rhodobacteraceae > Octadecabacter. The sequence goes on from JABBAI010000110.1 coordinate 14,323, forward strand.
TAAAGAAGACATTTGTTACGCCACGACGAACCGCCAAGAAGCTGTCAAAGCGATGGCACCCTTGGCTGACGCGATGCTGGTTGTGGGTGCGCCTAATTCAAGCAATTCACAGCGCTTGGTTGAGGTCGGGCGCAAAGCGGGATGCGAATATGCCCAGCTTGTGATGCGCGGGGCCGACATTGACTGGCGCGCGCTGGAGGGGATCAAAAGCATTGGTATCACCGCTGGAGCAAGCGCGCCCGAAGTGCTGATCAACGAGGTCATCGACGCGTTCAAAGACCGCTATGATGTGACGGTTGAACAGGTCGAAACGGCTGTCGAAAACGTCGAATTCAAAGTGCCACGCGTGTTGCGGGAACCGGCGTGATTTTTCGCGACATTCCAAAATCCGCGTTGATCCTTGGCCTTGTGGGATTGCTCCCGTTCGTTTGGGGCGTCGTAACGATTTACAACGCGGACGTCGCGCAGTGGACGGTTGGCATCATCGGGCCTCGTTTTATCGGGCCCCATGTCGGGCTGGCCTATGGCACTGTGATCCTGTCGTTTATGTCCGGCGTGTTGTGGGGTTTTGCCACCAATGCAATGGGCGGTCAGGCCGCGACGGGGTATGCATTGTCGGTTCTGCCAGCGCTTTGGGCGTTCTTTATGGTTGGCGGTGGTCCGGTGTCTGCCGGAATGAACCTGATCGCGGGTTTCGCGGCCTTGCTGGTACTGGATTACGCATTCTCGATATGGGGTTTGGCCCCGCGTTGGTGGATGGCGCTGCGGGTTCTTCTGACGGGCATTGTCATCCTCTGCTTACTTCCGGTGGTCTTATGAGCGTCGATCAGAAAACCATCGCGGTCTATAACGAAAAGGCCGCCGATTATGCCGCGCGTTTCGATACGAATGCTAAGCCCGGCGCCCATCTGCGCCGCTTTATCGAGGCCCTGCCTTCAGGCGGGGATGTGATTGATCTGGGGTGTGGCACCGCGGGCGCGTCGCGCCATATGATGGCCGCGGGTCTGAACGTGGATGCGATGGATGCGTCGGCTGAAATGATCCGCGTTGCAGCCGAGGTGAACGGCGTGACCGCGCGGCAAGGCACATTTGATGATTTAGACGCCGTTGACGCATACGACGGGGTTTGGGCCAACTTTTCGTTACTGCATGCGCCCCGCGAAAAGCTGCCCCTGCATCTGGCTGCTATTGTGCGGGCCTTGCGCGCAGGTGGTGTATTTCATATCGGCATGAAAACGGGCGCGGGCACAACGCGCGACCATCTGGAGCGTAAATACACCTTTGTCAGCGAGACCGAATTGCGCGATCTGCTGACTGACGCAGGGCTTGAGATTGTGGCGCAAGATGTCGGCCATGAGGTCGGCCTTGCAGGAACAGATGATTGGTGGATTGTAGTCATGGCGGTGAAACCAAGTGCCTGATCTTTATGCGTACACGGACGGGGCCTGTTCAGGAAATCCCGGACCGGGCGGTTGGGGTGCGATCCTGATTGCGCGGGACGGCGATGCCGTTGTGAAAGAACGAGAGTTGAGCGGGGGTGCCGCACTGACCACCAACAACAAGATGGAATTGATGGCGGCGATTGCGTCGCTTGAGGCTTTGGCGGGACCCTCCAAAATTACCGTGGTGACCGATAGTTCTTATGTGAAGGACGGGATCACCAAGTGGATCTTTGGCTGGAAGTCGCGGGGCTGGAAGACGGCCGCGAAAAAGCCTGTGAAGAACGAAGACCTTTGGAAGCGCCTTGAGGCTGCGACCACGCGCCACGACGTGATGTGGGAATGGGTCAAAGGGCACGCTGGGCATCCAGAAAACGAACGCGCGGATGAATTGGCGCGCGGTGGCATGGCCCCCTTTAAGACGGCCGGTAAATGAGCGCTGTCCTCATGCTCGATTATGCGTCGGTGTTCATTTTTGCGCTGACGGGTGCGCTGGTCGCAAGCCGATCACAGTTGGACATTGTCGGATTTGTGTTTGTGGCCTGCCTCACGGCAGTCGGGGGCGGCACGGTGCGCGATGTGATATTGGACCGCGCTGTATTCTGGGTCAGCGCGCCGTCCTTTGTGCTGGTTGCAAGCGGGGCCGCGTTGTTTGTTTTCTTCACCGCGCATGTTTTGGAATCTCGTCAGAAGGCGATCTTCTGGCTGGACGCGGTGGCCTTGGCGGTGGCTGTCCCTGCGGGCGTGGCGGCGGCCATATCTGTCGGTGTGGCATGGCCGATCGTGTTGATTATGGGCATCGCGACGGGCTGTTTTGGTGGGTTGATGCGCGACGTGGTCTGCAACGAAGTGCCACTGGTTCTCAAGCAGGGGGAACCCTATGTGACGTGCGCCTTGGCGGGGGCCGGCGCGGCGTTGGCCGTGTTGGCAATTGGTGAGGGGGTCGGATTGGCCTTGATCGCCTGCGCCATCGTTACGTTCGTGCTGCGCGGGGGCGCCTTGGCGTTCGGATGGCGGTTGCCCGTCTACAAAAGTCGCCCACCGCGCGCCTAATCGAAATGGGTCGGCGGGGTCCAACCCCGCAAAACATCGCGCGATGTGCTCGGCTTTTTGCCAGCGCGCTGAAGGTCGCGGATACGAAGTGCGCGCCCCGCTGCACCAACATGTAGACCGTCTTCATCACAGATAATTTGCCCAACGGACGCTGTGATTTTCGACGGGCTGGCAGACAGGAATTTAATGCGCTCCCCCCCCGCTTGCGCCCATGCACCGGGGAAGGGCGACAAGCCGTTGATTTGTGCAATCACCTTATCGACGGGCTGTGTCCAGTCAACGCGGGCCTCGGCTTTGTCGATCTTTGACGCGTAGGTGACGCCGTCCTCTGGCTGGGGAACCGCGGTCAAATCCCGCAGTTTATCAAGCGCCTCAACGATGGCCGTAGCGCCCATGGCGCTTAGGCGGTCGTGCAATGCGCCCGTGGTTTCGCCCACTGCAATCGGTGTGGATTTGCGAAGTAAGACAGGCCCAGTATCAAGGCCTGCTTCCATCTGCATAATGCACACGCCTGTGTCCGCGTCCCCCGCCATAATCGCGCGGTGGATCGGGGCGGCACCCCGCCAACGGGGCAGCAGTGATGCGTGAATATTCAGGCAGCCATGGGTCGGGGCATCAAGGATCGCTTGGTTGAGGATCAGGCCATAGGCAACAACAACGGCGATGTCCGCTTTGAGGTTTTGATACTCGGCCAAGGCTTCTTCTGATTTCAAGGACACGGGGTGTCGCACCGTCAGGCCAAGCGTTTCTGCACGCGCATGCACGGGGCCTGGCCGTTCTTTTTTGCCACGACCTGCGGGGCGGGGCGGTTGAGAATAGACAGCACAGATATCGTGGCCCGCGCCAACCAAAGCGTCCAGAACAGGCACCGAAAAATCAGGCGTTCCCATAAAGATAATGCGCATATTTTACCCCTTCATCTTGTATGAAACACCCCGCACGTATCAGCGCAGTTTGTGTGCCTTCTTGATCAACATATCGCGTTTGGTGCGGCTGAGGCGGTCAAAGTACATTTTGCCATCCAGATGATCGATCTGGTGCTGCACGGACGTCGCCCAAAGCCCGACAAAATCCTGACGGTCATATAATCCCGCCTCGTTCATGAACCGAACTGTCACCGCGCGCGGGCGTTCAAGCCCTGCGGCGACACCTGGCAAATTGGGGGAGGCTTCTTCGTGCAGACGCAATTCCTGCGATGCGTGTAGGATCGACGGGTTCGCCATGCGCACCGCTTGCCCCCGTTTGTCGGACGCATCCACCACCGCAAGGCGCAAACCCACGCCAAGTTGCGGTGCCGCAAGGCCAACACCGGGCATCGCATCCATGGCCTCAATCATCTCGTCCCACAGGGCACGGATGTCATCGGTGATGGCGTCAACTTCCACCGCCTTGGTGCGCAGGATCTTCGCGGGATAGGGCACGAACGGTCTATGAGACATATGAGGCTTCCAATGCGGCGCGGATTTCGGGCGTTTGGTGATCGAATATAACAGTGCCCTTCAGGTGGTCGTTTTCATGCTGGATACAGCGCGCAAGGCTGCGACAAAACCGGATCGGGCCACAGGCGGATGTTACGCGCTGCCACGCTATAGTCCTCTGGCAATCTCGCGCTTAAGCTTTTGCATTTTGCGCGTGATCATCTGACGTTTGAGAGGTTTGAGGTAGTCGATGAACAGCTTGCCATTCAAGTGGTCAATTTCATGCTGCACGCAGGTCGCCCAAAGGCCGTCGAATTCTTTTTGCACGGTTTTACCATCCAGATCGGACCATTCCACTTTGACCCGCGCGGGGCGTTCGACCTCAGCGTATTGATCGGGGATGCTGAGGCAGCCTTCGTCATAAACATTAAGGTCTGTCGACGCATCAATCACGCGGGGGTTGATCAACACCATGGGTTCTGCCGCCGCAAGATCATCCTTGACGCAATCCATCACCAGCATGCGGTTCATGACGCCAACCTGAGGCGCGGCCAAACCGATACCGGGGGCATCGTACATGGTTTCAAGCATATCATCCGCCAGCGCGCGCAGGTCCTTGTCGAACGCATCAACAGGATCGCACACAGCCTTGAGGCGCGGATCGGGATGGAGAAGGATCGTACGTTTTGTCATGGGCACCCTGTAAGACGATCCGCTGGTCTGTGCAACATTGCCTTGCACCCAGCGGCGACACAGCTAGCTTGTCGTAAAAGGAGATCGTTCATGAATTTTGACACCCCCATCAACCGCCGCGGCACCCATTGTGTGAAATGGGACGGGATGGAGCAGATTTACGGCGTCGATGCACAGGACGGTATCGCGATGTGGGTGGCGGACATGGAATTCCAACCCCCCGCTTGTGTGCAGGATGCGGTGAAAGCCATGCACGACCATGGGGTGTATGGATATTTCGGGGATGACAGCAAATACCTCGCTGCGATCCAGTGGTGGATGGAAACGCGGCACGGCTGGAAGATTGATCCATCTTGGATTTTCACAACCCACGGTCTGGTGAACGGAACGGCCATGTGTGTGGACGCCTTTACCAAGCCCGATGATGGCGTCGTGTTGTTCACGCCTGTCTATCACGCCTTCGCAAAGGTGATTAATGCCGCTGGACGACAGGTTGTTGAATGCAATCTGGTCAACGAAAACGGCCGCTATGAATTTGATTTTGACGCCTATGATGCGCAAATGACAGGCAATGAGCGCATGGTGATCCTGTGTTCACCGCACAATCCCGGTGGTCGCGTTTGGTCCAAGGGGGAGCTGCGGGCCGTTGCCGCATTCGCCAAGCGGCACAGCCTGATTTTGGTCAGCGATGAAATCCACCACGACCTGACATTTCCCGGTGCGGTGCACACGCCCATGTCGCATATCGACGGGATCGAAGACAGATTGGTGATGATGACTGCGACGACCAAGACGTTCAACATTCCCGGATCGCATTCAGGCAATGTCATTATCGAAGACCCTGATTTGCGGGCCGTCTTCGGTGCGCGCATGGCGGCAATGGGACTGTCGCCGAATTCATTCGGGCTGTTCATGGCAGAGGCTGCGTATTCCCCCGAAGGTGCCGTTTGGGTGGATGAACTGCGCACCCATCTGGACGGAAACCGCAAACTGTTTGATACGGGCGTGAACGCTATTCCCGGGCTCGCGTCTATGAACCTCGAATCCACCTATCTGGCGTGGGTCGATTTCGCAGGGACAGGCATGAGCCGCGAAGATTTCACAGCGCGCGTTGAACAAGATGCAAGGATTGCCGCAAACCACGGGCCAACGTTCGGATCAGGGGGTGACACGTTCATGCGGTTCAATTTCGCGGCCCCACGCGCGCAAATCCAAGAGGCCGTAGATCGTTTGGACAAAGCCTTCGGTGACTTGCAATAAAACCGCGTCTGGGCATTGGTGATCGCCCCATCACAGACGATGGACAGCGTCGCGCTGTGCGGATGGCATTGATCGGCACGATCGGGATTATTACGCTTGCGGCGGTCGTGTTCGCGGCAACGATAACGATTGGCACACCGATGGATGCGCCAACCGAATCTGATACGACAAACGGTTAGCGGCCCAGCAAAGTAATCGGCGCATCCAAGGCCCGTTCAAAATCGAGGGGGGCACCGTCGTGGGCCGTCGTGTTGCGTTTGAAATCATAAACCATTTCGCCGTCTTCTTCGTTGGCCGCAACGATAAGACATTGGCTGAGTTGGCGGCTGCCATCAAACAGATCGGCAAGGCCACGTAGTTTGGGCGCGTCCGCTGCATCAAGGGCAAACCCTTCATCCGTCATACGCACAATACGGTAGCTTTCACCACCAGCTTCGACACGCAAACGATTGCGCCGCTGCGCCGTTTTGTTCTGCGCCAAGTGCAGTTCGTCGCGAATGGATTGTGGCAGTGATTCCAGCATTTTATTCCCCAAATTCGTCTATCGACGTAAGGGATGATGGGGCAATACTGGTTACGGTCAAGTTAACAAATCCGCCGCATTGCGGCATCTGGGAACGCTGCAGTGCGGCGGATCAACTATGCTTTGACTTTGGGGCGCAGAACGTGCGGCTTTGCGGCATCATAAAGCGCGGAATCCGGAAAGCCGTGGCTGTCTGACAGGGCTGGCCCCAACAGAATCAGTGCAGTTCGGGTGATTTTGGCGTCGCGAACCTTGGCGCGAATATCAGACAGCGTGCCGCGAATAATCAACTGGTCGGGCCAGCCTACGCGGTAGATCACGGCAACGGGGCAATCCGCGCCATAATGCGGGATGAGCTGGCGTTCAATTTCACGCAAGGCCCGGATGCCAAGGTGGATCGCCAGCGTCGTGCCCGTGCGCCCGAAATTATCGAGGGTTTCACCCGCCGGCATGCCTGTAGATTTCATCGACATACGGGTCAGCACGATAGATTGTGCGACCTCGGGCACCGTAAGTTCTTGGCCCAATGCGGCGGCGGCGGCGGTGTAGGCAGGTACACCGGGGATGATCTCATACGGGATATCTTCGGCCTTGAGGCGGCGGATTTGCTCTGCGATGGCACCATAAAGCGATGGATCACCGGAATGCACACGCGCGACGTCTTGGCCTTTTGCATGGGCTGCAACGATTTCGGCGTGGGTTTCGTCAAGGTTCATGGGTGCTGTGTCCATGACTTTCGCCCCCTCGGGCGCGATGGCCACGACCTGTTCGGGCACCAGCGATCCTGCATACAAACACACAGGACAGGCCTTGATCAAACGGGCAGCTTTGAGGGTCAGAAGTTCGGGATCACCCGGACCTGCGCCAATGAAGTAGACGGTCATTTAAAAGGTCTCCGGATAGGGGGAATCGCGTTTGGCAACGAGGTCACCATCAATTTTGCGCGCATACCCGCGCGGGGTGAACATGCGCGGCCCCTCGCCCAGCTGGACAAGACGGGTGTTGGAGGATCCGATCAGGACGCAGGTCAGCATGTCGACCTCATCCACCTCAAGCTCATCCAATCGACGATAGCGGACCAGTTCTGTGGGGCGACCAAGGTTAGACGCCAGCATAACGGGCGTATCCGCGGGGCGATGTTGCAGCAGAATATCGCGTGCCTCCGCCAGCAAAGTGCGGCGAGTTTTCGACACGGGATTGTAGAATGCGATGACGAAATCACCTTCGGCGGCGGCGTTCAGACGGCGGATGATATCATCGCGCGGGGTGAGGAGATCGCTCAGGGAAATGGTGCAAAAGTCATGACCCAGCGGCGCCCCAGCGCGCGCGGCGGCACCCTGCAAGGCGGACACACCGGGGGAGCACACAACTTCGACGCGGCGCGCGGCGTCGGACACACCTTCTTGGTCTGGTGCGCGGTCAAGCAATTCAAACACCAGCGCACCCATAGCGTAGATGCCTGCATCACCCGAACAAACGAGAGCGACATTTTTACCGAGCGCGGCCTGTTCCAGCGCATAACGACAGCGTGCTTCTTCGCCGCCCAGCGGGAAATCGGACCGGGTTTTTCCAGCGGCAAGCGGGCCGAGCAGATCGATATAAAGACCATAACCAACGAGTTCTTCTGCATCTGCAACAAGGCGCGATACTTCTGGTGTCCGCCATGCCGCCTGACCGGGGCCGATGCCAACGACGGACAAACGACCACGAGGGCGGCCATTGAACGTCGTAAGGACGGCTTCAGATCGTGCGACGGCCACAGTGCATGTGGATGATTTAATCTTGGGAACGGTGAGGTCGGCGAGTTTTCCTATACAAGCGAGCGCTGCTCCTTCTGACACACCGTGACATCCAACTTCGGCGAACACGACGTCGGATGGGTTGGCGAGGCGATGGGCCTCGGCCTCTAGCTCTGCCGCCGTGAACAAGAGAAGCGGCACAGCTAAGCGGCGGGCAGTTTCAATCATGGCAGGTTCATCCGCCTTCAGATCAATCGTCGCAACAGCAGCAACGCAGCCGTCAGTGATACCTGCCTTGACGATCAAATCCCACATGTCCTCTGGGTCGGCGCCGCGCGCGCAACCAAGTCCAAGCACCAACCGTTGAGGGTGATAAACCAAACGGGTCGCATTTCCACGTAGATTAGACTCAGTGTCGAGGATTTCGACGGTTCCATTCGGATCGTTGGTTACACCAAGTGGATTTTCCCCTGCAACGCGCGCACCTGCACCCGACAACAACGCGGCCATAACGGATTTCGCATCGCGCGGGTTCTGCAATCGCCAACCAAGGGGCGGTTCATCCAAAGCCACGCCAAGGGCCACATCGCCCGCTGTGGTGACGGCGGCGGTACCACCCAACGCATCTGCGATCTGTTTGGCGATACGGTTTGCACCGCGGTGTCCGCCCAACAAAGGCACGACAACGCCACCATCATCAGACACAGATATGACTGGCGGTTCGGTGGTTTTATCATTGAGGAGCGATGCGACACCACGGATCAAAATACCGGACGCGCAGACACCAATGATTGGTGTGCCCGACGCGAACAAATCGCGCGTGTGATCGAGGGCATTGGCAAAGAAGGCGTCTGCCTTTTGAACGCGTCCTTCGCGGCCATGCACGGCGCAACCAAGGGCTTGGGCGATTTTTTGCGCGATTGGTTCGCCTGATTTGGACAGGGCCAGAATGACAGGGGCTAGAGCCATGGATCGGCTCCTTTCGTGAGAAGGATCATTGAAAAATAGGGGGCTTTGTCGGGCGCTTGTGACAGCGGCGCCACGACCTGTTCGGGAAGCGTGGCGCGTTCAACGTAGGTGGCGCAATCGGTCAGGCCGAGGTCTTTGATCACCGCGCGGATTTTGGGCAGATGGCGGCCTACTTTCATGATGGCGACGGCTTCTGCACCTGCGATGCGGGCCCGCAATGTGGCCTCATCCATGGGGCCGGGCAACACGGTGAGGCGTTCGTTGCGCGCCACAAGCGGGCGGCCAGCCTCAGCCGCGCAGGCAGTTACGGATGTGACGCCGGGCACGACTTTGACGGTGAAGCCCTTGGCGAGGCGCGCGTGGATATACATGAACGAGCCATAGAAAAAAGGATCCCCTTCGCACAGGCAAATCACGTCGTGGCCTGCGTTCAGGGCGTCTGCGATTTGTGCAGCACCTTTGTCATAGGCCGCTTGTGCGGGGGCGCGTTGCACGGACATGGGAACGTCCATGACGATTTCTTGCGCGTCCTTCGAGATCAGGTCAGCCGCGATGGAACGTGCGAAACTGGCAGCCCCCGCAAGCGTCGGATAGGCAATGACCTTTGCGTTTTCGATCAGGCGCGCGGCGCGCAATGTCATAAGATCAGGCGCGCCGGGGCCAAGGCCCACGCCATAAAGTGTTCCGGTCATCTTTTGATCAAGCTCCACTGTGTGACGGGCATGGACGGACGCCACCCCGTCAGGCGGCCAACGGGTTCGGCGCGGTGAGTTTGAATTTTCACAAGATCGCCGCCGTGGAGTTTGTGCAGCGCGATAAGTTCAGCTTCGGATTCAAGGGTCACCGCATTGGCGACCAAACGACCAAGGGGGCGCAGGGCGGCAAAGGCAGCATCGAAGGTTTCACGCGACAGGCCACCACCAATGAACACCGCATCGGGTGCGTCTAGATTGGCGAGCGCGTCAGGGACAGTTCCGTCAATCAATTCCAGTTTGGGCGCGCCGAGGGCGAGGGCATTTTGTGCGGCCATGGCGCGGCGGTCTGCACGGGGTTCAATGCCAATTGCGCGCGCATACCGTGCGGCGCGCATCCATTCGATGGCAACACTGCCGCAGCCTGTGCCGATGTCCCACAACAAGGCACCGCGCATGGGCATGAGTTTGGCAACAGTGGCAGCACGGACTTCTTGTTTTGTCATCGTGCCGTCAGAAACAAACAACGCATCTGCAAGACCCGGAACGCGGGGAAGCAGTGCGGCATCAGGGGCGGCGATGCAATCGATACACAGTGTGTTGAACGCGGGCACGTCATGGGCCCAATCATGTGCGGTACCACCAAAGCGTTCTTCGCGCGCGCCACCCATGGCTGCAAGGACGGTCATCTTTGACTTCCCGAACCCGCGATCTGTTAGGAATTTGGCGATTTGCGTCGGCGTGTCTGCCCCTGTCGTCAAAACAATCAGGCGCTGATCTGGCTGAATGAACGCAATCATTTGTTCAACGGGGCGACCATGCACGGTAAGAGTTTCGACGTCAGCAAGGCTCCAGCCCATGCGCGCGCTCGCCAGTTGGAACGCGCTGAGTTGGGGGTGATAGACCAGTTCATCCGCGGGAATAGCGCGCCCGATCCGTACCCCCACGGAAAACCAAAGCGGATCACCCGTCACAAGGACCACGGTGCGTTTACCTTTGAGCGACGCGAGGGTTTCGATCATCGCATCAAAGGGCGAAGGCCACGCGATCCGCTGCGCTTCGGGGTTGATGGATAGGGTGTGGTGACGATCGCCACCAACAATGACTTCGGCAGCTTCAACAACGGCGCGGGTTACCGGCGTGAGGCCGTCCATCCCGTCTTCGCCAATACCAACAATATGGAGCCAAGGGGTCGTCATGTGGTCAGCTCCGGTAGGCCAGCGGCAAGGGCGTTGACTGCGGCGGACGCCATCGCAGAACCACCTTTGCGCCCCCGCAGAGCGACGAAATCAATGTCGCGCGGATTGTTGGCGAGTTCGGCCTTGGATTCAGCAGCACCGACAAAGCCAACGGGAAAGCCAAGGATCACTGCTGGTTTGGGAAAGCCCTGGTCGATCAATTCGAGGAGGTGGAACAGCGCCGTTGGCGCGTTTCCGATCGCGACGACGGCGTCTTTGATATGGGGTTCCCAGAATTCCACAGCGGCGGCGGATCGGGTGTTTTCGATTTGCTTTGCGTGGTCTGGCGTGCGGGGATCGTTGAGGGTCACGATGACGTCGTTGTCAGCGGGAAGGTAGCGGCGGATGATGCCCGCGCCTACCATTTCACAGTCGCACAGGATGGGCGCGCCGTTTTGCAAGGCCTGGTGGCCAGCGAAGGCGACGTCGGGCGAAAAGGCCAGACGATCCGCGATTTCAACCATGCCACACGAATGGATCAAACGCGTGATAAGAGGGTGCATTGCCGTCGGAAAACGCTCCAGACGTGCCTCTGCGCGCACTGTCGCGAAGGATTGTGCGTAGATCGCTGTGGGGTTGGTCTCATAGGGGCGCATTAGCGTTTCTTGCGCGCAGATTCGGGGCCGTGGGGGTGTTTGGCATGGGGGTAAACGGCGTGATGGTGATGATCGTGGTCATGCCCGTGCGCATGGGCGTG
>JABBAI010000110.1:26143-32459 GCA_018608045.1 Octadecabacter sp.
TGATCATGGGCGTGCTGCGCCTCAAGACGGCACATGCCTGTGCAGAAGGTATCGCACAACTTACAATCCGCGACGTTTGATCCCGGTGCCGATGCGCCTTGGCCTTCCACGTGGTGGTGATGGGATTCTTGGATGGCACCAACTTCGGATTCAAAGCCAACGACTTGGGTGCGGTATTTGCACAGCACACATGTAGGCGGCGGCGTGTCTGAGAACGCGGGATGGTTTGCGCGGTCTTCAGCTTTGATTTCAACGTGGCTCCCGTCCTCTGTCGCGAGGACTTGGGTGCGGTAGGCGCAGGTGCCGCAATTGGGCGGCGGGTTTTTGCCCGTCTGTTCGATGATGCGTTCAGCAAAAGTTTCCAGCACTTTGGGATGGTCACCAAGGTAGCCTGATTTGACGAACTGGATATCGGGATGGTCTGCTGCGACTTGATCGGTGAAACCATAGATGCGGTCGATCAAAATCCCCGAGAACAAGAAGTACGGTGCGACGACGATGCGTTTGTAACCAAGCTTGGCTGCATGGCTGAGGCACGGTTCAACAAGCGGGAATGTGACGCCAGAATACCCTGTTTCGACCCAGCCAAAGCCAAGACCTTCGTGCAGCATACGCGCGATTTTTGCGACATTGCCGTTGGCGTCTGGATCAGACGCACCGCGCCCGATGACGACAAGGCAGGTGTCGTGGAGCGAGACTTCACCATATTTGATATTGGCAGCAGCTACGGCATCGGTAATGCGCCCTGCGGCGGCCGCAATCATTTTGGGATCAACACCGAGTTCGCGGCCATAGCTGATCTGCATGCCGTGTTTGGCAGCGTAGGTGTTCAGCACGGTCGGGATGTCGTTCTTGGAATGCATCGCGGCGAACAACATGCCGGGCACGGCGAGAATACGTTCGCAGCCAGCTTCGCGCAGCTTATCGAGGCCGTCGCGGATCACGGGGTTCGCAAATTCGAGGTAGCCGTATTCGGTTTGCCAGTCGTCGGGCAAATACGCGGGCAGCTTGTCGGCCAGCGTCGCGAATTCGTCCACCGCGGATTGGGAGCGCGACCCGTGTCCGCAGATCATGACGCCTGTTTTTGGTGAATTGGTCACGCGGGTTCCCCTTCGTCCTGATCGATGTCGTCTTCCTGATCGTCCGCTTTCGCAGCATCTGATTTCTTGCGCCCACCCAGTAATGCAATTCCGGCAGCGATTGCGATTCCGCCCAGCGCGATCCAGTGGCCGTGGCCTGCGACTTCGCCAAGATGCCCGATATGGGCCAGCGCAGGGCCCGCCAGTACGGTTAGGATAAAAGCAAGTGTTAAGCGCATGGCGGTCTCCGGTATCTATGGCAAGACCAGAGGACCGCTGCATGCGGTGTTGGACGATTTGCCCTACGGTCCCCGTGTTGGGTCAACCGACTGGCAACAACCTCTCTGGCCCTCGAAATGAATCTGATGGGCGTCGTCGAATCGTTGGTATCGTGGGGAAGCGCGCCGTGCAATCAGGTATGCGGCGCGTGGGCTTGTGATTGCGCCTTGTGCACATACGCACCATTTCTGCGCTGAGACGCCAGTTGGTTGACGTACGCGCGCAGCGTATAAGAGGCCAACAGAATTTACAGGAGAACCCCGATGGGACAACTGGTCGACGGAAAATGGCACGACGTTTGGTATGACACGAAATCGACGGGCGGCGCGTTCAAACGCTCTACGGCGGCGTTTCGCAATTGGATCACTGCGGATGGATCGGCGGGCCCAACCGGGACCGACGGATTCGAGGCCGCATCGGGGCGCTATCATTTGTACGTGTCCCATGCCTGTCCGTGGGCGCACCGCGCTTTGGTGTTTCGCGCCCTGAAAGGCCTTGAAGACCACATCAGCGTGTCCGTCGTACATCCTGATATGCTCAGCGATGGGTGGACGTTTGAAACGGATGAACACGGTGCGACGGGAGATGATCTGTTTGGCCTACCGTTTGCGCGCGACATTTACCTTAAGGCGGACCCTGAGATTTCGGGCCGCGTGACGGTTCCGATTTTGTGGGACAAAGAACGTGGAACGATTGTGAGCAATGAAAGTTCCGAGATCATCCGCATGTTTAATTCCGCGTTTGATGGGGTTACGGGGAATACGGACGATTATTGGCCCGCGGAAATGCGTGATGACATCGAGGAGGTGAACACGCGCATCTATGACACCGTAAACAACGGCGTCTATAAATCGGGGTTCGCGACCACGCAGGCGGCCTATGACAAAGCCGTCGTGCCGCTGTTCGAATCGCTCGAATGGCTAGAGGCGCGTTTGGGCGAAGGACGCTACCTGATGGGGGATCGTTTAACCGAAGCAGATTGGCGGCTGTGGACAACGCTGGTGCGGTTTGACGCGGTCTATCATCTGCATTTCAAGTGCAACAAAAAGCGGATCTTGGATTACCCGAACCTTTGGGACTTCACGCGCGAACTGTTCCAGATTGATGGCATCGCCGAGACAACAAACATGAACCACATCGTGCGGCATTATCATTATTCCCACGAGACGATTAATCCGAACCGCATTATCCCGATCAATCCTGATCTGGACTTCATGGCACCGCACAACCGCGGCTGAAGGAGGGGGTTAAGGGTTGCGGCCTCGCGCCAATTCTTGTTCAAGTTCGGCGAACCTGAACGCGTGAGGCCACCATGACCACTTGGATTACTGTTTGCGACACTTGTAAGCGCACCGGCTGGGAAGACACCGGCATGGAAAAGACCGACGGAGAGGCCTTGGCCGAACTGGTTGAGGCCGCTGCGGCAGGTTTAGGCGACGTGAAAACGCGCCGTTTGTCTTGCACCATGGGCTGTGATCGCGCCTGCAACATTACGGTGCAATCCAGCGATAAGATCAATTATTCACTGGGCACATTTGAGGCCACCACAGAACATGCCGAGGCGATTGTTGAATACGCGGCCCTGCATGCAGCAAGCGAAACTGGGCAAGTGCCCTACCGCACATGGCCCCAAGGCGTAAAAGGGCATTTTGTGTCCCGTCATCAGCCTTTGCCGGATGAGTGAAAAGCGCGATCATGGCGGGGGCTTAGACGCCGCGGTGGCGCGATATGGCGGCACGCGGATGGACTGGCTGGATCTAAGCACGGGGATCAATCCGGTGCCCTATCCGGTGGGCGAGATTTCGGCGGATGCGTGGACCGCCCTCCCCGATCAAGGTGCGATGGATCGGCTGTTGGCGACAGCACGCAAATTCTGGAACGTGCCCGACGGCGCGCAAATTGTGGCCGCGAACGGCGCATCGGCGATTATTGCTGCAATGCCGCAGGTGTTTAGGGGTCATACCGTTACAATCCCCTCACCTACATATAATGAACATGGTGCAGCGTTCGCGGCGAATGGATGGGTTGTCCAACCAAACGGTGCCGCCGATGTGCGTGTGTTGGTACATCCTAACAATCCAGATGGGCGACGCTGGAGCATGACTGATTTGACAGGCCCGACTGTCATTGATGAGAGTTTTTGTGACATCGCCTCCGACGCGAGCCTGGTGGCCGCCGCCACGCAACCCGAACAGATTGTTTTGAAGAGTTTTGGCAAATTCTGGGGACTAGCGGGTGCAAGGCTCGGCTTTGCGATTTGCAATGATGCCATGGCAAAGCGGTTGGTGGATTTGTTAGGGCCTTGGGCGGTGTCGGGCCCCGCCCTCGAAGTCGGGGCGCGGGCGTTTAGCGATGTGGCTTGGGCCGAAGCGACGCGGGCGCGGTTGGCTGTTGATGCCGCAAGGTTGGATGCTTTGGTGGGTTGGAAACTGGTCGGCGGGACGAATTTGTTTCGCACCTACGCCGTTCCTGATGCGGCGGCGATGCAAGACAAATTGGCGCAAGGCCATGTCTGGTCGCGCATATTCCCTTATTCCGCGACTTGGATCAGGCTTGGCTTGCCCCACCCTGATCGATGGGACCAGTTAAGGGCGGCGCTGGCCTGATGGCGTTGGTGTTGGCCATGGTGTTGGACGCGCTGTTGGGGGAACCCAAATGGCTGTGGTCGCGCCTGCCCCATCCTGCTGTGGTCATAGGGCGCGCGGTTGGTGTCCTCGATGCGCGCATGAACGATGACACGCGCGGTGCGGGGGCCTTTGCGGTTAGTATTATGCTGGTGGGTGCCATTGCGCTTGGGTTGATGCTGATGGTTTTACCCGGCATTTGGGCAGAGGTGATTGTCGGTGCGGTGTTGCTTGCGCAGAAATCACTGGTTGAACATGTACAGCGTGTCGGGGATGCGCTGCGCCTATCGCTCGGGGAGGCGCGCCGTGCGGTGGCGATGATCGTGGGGCGTGACGTGCGCGACATGGACGCACCAGCCGTCGCACGCGGCGCCATCGAAAGCGCCGCCGAAAACCTGAGCGACGGTGTCATCGCCCCTGCGTTCTGGTTTTCGATTGGCGGTTTGCCCGGGCTGCTTGCCTATAAGATTGTGAACACCGCAGATAGTATGATCGGGTATCGCACCCCAAAGTACGAGAATTTCGGTTGGGCGGCGGCGAAGCTGGATGACATTCTAAACTGGATACCTGCGCGTCTGACGGCATTGTTAATCTGGGGCATCACGCGGCGCGGATCATGGGGTGATATTGCAGCGGACGCGTCCCTGCACCGATCCCCTAACGCAGGCTGGCCCGAGGCGGCGATGGCCCCTGCACTGGGTGTGTCCCTGTCTGGGCCGCGCAGCTATGATGGCGTTATTGAGGACTTTGATTGGGTCCATGCGGAGGGGCGCAAAGACGCGGGGCCAGATGACATCGATGGTGCGGTTGATATGCTTTGGAAAGCATGGGCGCTCGGGCTGGCGCTGGCCGCCATGATCGCGCTAATCTAAAGCAACCACAGGAGACGTTATGCTGAAGCCGATCACCCTCGCCTTTTCCCTTTTCGCAGCACCTTTGGCCGCACAACAATGCGGCGGGGGATTTGACGCTTTTGTCGGCGAACTTAGCGGTGAAGCCATCGACATGGGGTATAGCCCAACAACTGTGCGGGCGTTCTTTGACGGTGCTGAACTTGACAAAGCCGTCCTGACAGCAGACCGAAGCCAAGGGTTTTTCCAGCGTGATTTCATAGATTTTTCCCGCCGATTGATTTCGCAGAACCGGATCGAAAACGGGCGCGCGCAGGGGCAGCGACAGGATGCAATTTTTAATCGGATTGAGGCCGAGTTTGGCATTCCACGTGGTGTCTTGCTCGCGTTTTGGGCGTTCGAGACAGATTTCGGAGCAGTGCAGGGCGATTTCAACACGCTGAACGCCTTGGTGACATTGTCCCATGATTGCCGCCGGCCCGAGCTGTTTCGCCCACAGGTGTTCGCCGCCTTGGAATTGTTCGTGCGCGGCGATTTCGACCCCGCCACGACGACGGGCGCTTGGGCCGGTGAAATCGGCATGGTGCAGATGTTGCCCGGCGATATCCTAGAAAACGGGCGCGACGGGGATGGTGACGGGCAAGTCACGCTAAAGACGTCGCCACAAGATGCGCTGTTGTCGGGTGCGTCGGTGTTGTCATCGCTTGGATGGGCGCCCAACCAGCCGTGGTTGCAAGAGGTCACCGTGCCCGACCAAATGGACTGGACGTTGTCGGGGACCCACGTGAAATTGCCTGTGGCAGAATGGGAGGGAATGGGGGTGCGCCCACGCAGCGGCACATTACCAAACCTGCCCGCGTCACTGATTTTACCTATGGGGCGCAAGGGGCCCGCGTTCCTCGCCTATCCAAATTTCGATGTGTATTTCGAATGGAACCAGTCGTTTGTCTACGTGCTGACGGCGGCATATTTTGGAACGCGCCTTGAAGGTGCGCCCTTGTATAACGCAGGGTCGCCTGACGCGGGATTGTCGGGTGAACAAATCCGCCAGCTGCAACAAAAACTGCAAGCGCGCGGATATGATGTGGGCGGTGCGGATGGCATTTTGGGGGCGCGCACGCGGGTCGCGGTTCAGGCGGAACAAACCCGCCTTGGATTGCCTGCCGACGCCTGGCCGACGCCAGCATTGCTAAGCGCCCTTTGATGACATGGGGCGTGTGCACGACGGCCAAAGCGCCCCTGCCCCAACTTTTGGCGTTTGTGGCATGGCACAAACATGTCGGGGCCAGCCGCATTTGGGTGCATCTGGATGATGCCGACGAGGTGTCCGCTACTGTTTTGAACCAGATCGACGGTGTCACGGCAATTCTATGCGATGATGCGTATTGGACTGTCAAAGGCGGGCGCCCCCACAAGCAAGAACCGCGCCAGAGTTACAACATGCAGCGGGTTTATGGCGACGCGGAATTACCTATCATCGCCC
>JABBAI010000110.1:32559-57065 GCA_018608045.1 Octadecabacter sp.
GTTTCCCAACAAGATGACATCGAAAAAGAAGATGTCGGTCTTGGGGGACTACACCCCGTTGCTGTCCCAGAACATGCTTAGCCACAAGGTCGGCAAGAGCTTTTTCAAAACGGGGCTGACGGAATTTATTCCTAAGATTCATGCTGGATCATTTGGCGCGGATGCCCCACCCCCTAAGCGTCCCCGTGACTACCGATATCGTCGTGCTGCACTTTCACGCGCAAGACAAAACCGCATGGTTGGCCGCCTTGCCCCACCACACGGTGAACGGGGCGTATAGGTTCAATGAACCCTTGGCAGATTTTCTGGCTGAGGCATCGGGTACGGACATCGACGATTTCTACAGCGCGACCCAAGTGGCATCGCCCACGCTTGTCGCAGCTTTGGAAAAATTGGGGTTATTGGTTAAGGCCAATTTGAAGTTGCGTGAGAAAATCGACGCGTTGGAATTCTAGCGGATGTCGCGCACCGGATACCGTTCGCCGCTGTCCGTCAGCAACACAAGCCGATCCCCCGACATCACGAACATATCGCACCGTTCTGGCCCTGAGTCATACGTCACGCAGACCATGCCCGCATCGCCAATATCATGCACACCCGTATGGACCCCGCCGCCATTGTTGTCAGCGTAGGTCCACGCATAGGCACCGCCTGTATCATAGCGGCTAATGCCCCCATCGAAGTATTCCAGATCACGGTCCAAAATGGTGTCTGACAGGGACGCGCGGGACGGCACATGATCGCTGTCTCGCAGGGCGAAATCTTGGGCTGCGACAGGCGCCGTGAGGAGGATCAGGAAAGCGGTGATTTTCATCTGATGATCGTGCCACGGGACGCATTCAATGTCGCGTCACGTGTGCGTTATGCGACCAGAGTCGTGGCCGCCTTCAGGTCTACGGACACCAGTTGGCTAACGCCCTGTTCGCCCATCGTGACACCAAACAAACGGTTCATGCGGGACATGGTCACGGCGTGGTGCGTGATGATCAGGAACCGCGTATCAGTGCGGCGCGTCATTTCATCCAGCAGGTCACAAAAGCGCGTGACGTTGGCGTCGTCCAAGGGTGCATCGACCTCGTCCAGCACACAGATCGGCGCGGGATTGGCAAGGAAAACTGCGAAAATCAGCGCCATTGCCGTCAGGGTTTGTTCGCCGCCCGACAGCAAGCTAAGCGTGCTGAGCTTTTTACCCGGAGGCTGGCAGAGAATTTCGAGGCCCGCATCCAAAGGATCATCGGATTCAACCAAAACCAGCTTGGCCTCACCACCACCAAAGAGGTGTTTGAACAGCGTGCCGAAGCTTTCGTTGACCTGCTCGAACGCCGTCAAAAGACGTTCGCGACCTTCTTTGTTCAGGGATGCGATGCCGGTGCGAAGGGCCTTGATAGCTTCTTCAAGGTCGTTCTTTTCGTTCACCAACAGATCGTGTTCATCCTGAACTTCTTTGGCATCTTCTTCCGCCCGCAAGTTTACAGCGCCCAGCGCGTCGCGTTGACGTTTCAGGCGGTTCACATCATTTTCGATCGCCTCTGACGCGGGCATTTTATCGGGGTCAACATCCAACTGTTCCAAAAGCTTGTCGGGCGTGACGTCTTGCGCTTCCATGATCCGGTCTGCAGCATATTCGACGGTTTCGCGTGCGGCTTCGGCGCGGGCTTCTGATCGTGCGCGGGCCTCACGGGCCTCGGATGCTGCACGTTCTGCATCGCGTTCGGCCATTGTTGCATCGCGCAAGGCGGTTTCAGCCTCGGCCAGCTTGTCGGCTGCTTCTTTTCGGCGGCCTTCAGCCTCATCAATAGCATCGGCGAGTTCGGCACGTTTGGCGGCGATTTCGTCAGGTGCGGTCATGGCATCCTTGAGTTCATCTTCCGACGTGACCTTACGATCTTGCAGTTCTTCGGACCGCTTGTTCGCGGTTTCAAGGCGGTGTTTCCAACCGCTAATTTCCTTTGTGATTTCTTGGCTGCGTTTTGTGCGCGCCTCGCCTTCGCGGCGCACTTCGTCGTAGCCCGACCGCTTTGACATCATCGTCATACGCGCGGCTTCAACCGTCATCTTGACGTCCTCGACAGCACCGCGCGCCTCATCAAGATCGCCCAGCCCTCTCAGTGCACCTTCGGCCTCAGACAGCGCTTGGCGCGCGCTCATGGCTTCTTCCTCAAAGCGGGTCACAGCGAGGCCGGATGATTCCTGTTTGCCATCAGCGAGGTTGCGGTCCGCTTCAGCGCGCGACAATGCGCGGTTGGCGTCGGCCACAGCACTGTCAGCGGCGCGACGGGCATCGCGCGCGGCTTTGTCGGCTAGGGACAATTCTGCCAATCGCGCGCTCAGCATTTCGTGGGCTTGGCGCATTCCGTCAGCCTTTGCCGTTGCATCGTTGAGGTCCTTTTTCAGACCTTCAAGACGGTTGAGCTGTTGCAAGCGTAGGGCGGCGGCGCTTGGTGCGTCCTCAGCAGCGGCGCGAAATCCGTCCCAGCGCCAAAGATCGCCGTCCATCGACACGAGGCGTTGGCCCGGCGAGAGGTCTTTTTGCAGCTTTGCACCTTGGTCCGCGTCCACAAGTCCTACCTGCCCCATGCGGCGCACCAGAACCTCGGGGACGGACACATAATTGGTGAGGGCCTTGACGCCAGCGGGCAAGGATTGCGGCTGCGGATAACCGGGAAGCGCGACCCAGCCAGACCCCATATCAGGCGTGACGGCGGGGGCCTTAAGATCATCAGACAGCGCGGCACCAAGGGCCTTTTCGTAGCCACCCTGCACGCGCAATTGATCGAGAATTTGGGAGCCTTCGGATGAATCGCGATCCACCAGCTTGGACAGGGCCGCAGTTTCGGCGCGCAGGGCATTTGCTTCGCCCTCAGCCTCAGACCGCAGCGCACGCGCGTCGGCCTCACGCGATTGCGTATCAGCGCGGGCGGCTTCAGCATCGGCGAGGAGTGTTTCGGCTTTGTCGGCGGTGGCGCGGGCTGTTGCCTCAGCCACTTTGGCAGCTTCAAAATCTTGTGCGGCGCGGGCGAGTGCGGCTGTCGCGTCCGCCTTTGCGGCAATGGCGCGGGCGGCTTCGTTTTCGTTCTTTTCAAGCGTCTTGCGGTAGTCGTCGATCAGGCGTTGCGCGGATTGGTGACGCGCCGCAAGGCGGGCCACATCTTCGGTCATTTGGGACAGGTCGGCCTCTCGATCCGCAAGGATTTGTGCACCGTCGGTTGACGCAACGCGAGCATCCTCCAAGCGGGCATCGTGACCTTCAGAGGCCTTTGCAATTTCGCGGGCTTCCCAATCCAAACGGTCAATGGTTTCGCCCGCGTCTTTGTTCAACTCAGCCTCACGCGCCATGTCGCGGGCCAGCTGTTCGATGCGGTTCGTCAGCGTTTCGATGGTCTGTTTGGCACGGGCTTCTTGATCAACAAGGGTGTCGCGCTGCACGTTCAGACGTTGGAGAACAGCGGCGGCAATGGCTTCTTCTTCGCGCAAAGATGGCAGGGCGTCTTCAGACCCTTGGCGCGCTTTGGCGGACTGGCGCGCGGCGGTTTCAGACGCGGCGGCTTCTGTGGTGCGGGTCTTTAATTGATTGGCGGCGGCGGCGCGGGCTTCGTCCGCTTCTTTCCAGCGACGATAAAGAAGCAGGCCTTCGGACTGGCGTAGCTCATCGCCAATCGCGCGATACCGTGCCGCTTGCCGCGCCTGACGGGCCAATGCCGCCAGTTGGGAGGCGAGTTGTTCGATAACGTCATCGACACGGGCAAGGTTTTGCTCAGAACCTTTGAGTTTCAATTCCGCCTCATGGCGTCGTTGATAGAGGCCGGAAATTCCTGCGGCCTCTTCCAAGATACGGCGGCGCGCCTTGGGTTTGGAGTTGATCAATTCGGCAATCTGGCCTTGGCGGACCAGTGCGGGCGAATGCGCACCCGTGGATGCATCGGCAAACAACATCTGCACGTCACGCGCGCGCACGTCTTTCGTGCTGACCTTATAAGCGGACCCCACGTCGCGGGTAATTCGGCGCACGATCTCAAGGTTGTCACTGTCGTTGAACGCGGCGGGCGCGAGGCGTTCGGCATTGTCGATGACCAAGGACACTTCGGCAAAGTTGCGCGCCGGACGCGTTGCAGCACCCGCAAAGATCACGTCTTCCATGCCACCGCCACGCATCGCGGTGGGGCGGTTTTCGCCCATGACCCAGCGCAACGCTTCAAGCAGATTCGATTTACCGCAACCATTTGGGCCGACCACGCCTGTCAGCCCGTCCTGAATGATCAGGTCGGTCGGGTCGACGAAGCTTTTGAAGCCGTTAAGGCGGAGGCGGGAAAACCGCATGTGCGCTGCTCGCGTGTGATTCTGTGGCGGCCAGTGTCGCCAATGCGCCCCCTGCGAGTCAACGAACACCCACTGGATATGGCGAAAACAGGCGACTTACCCACAAGATATTGCGCAATTTCAGGTTATTTTGGATCTTTACTGTGGCACTCATCCCCTAAAATTTGGTCGCTATCGGCGTAAAGATGGCGGAATCAGCCTTGACCGGTGGGGCACGGGCGCCCACAACAGTCGGGCATGGTTCATTGCACTGCGGCTAAGCCAACGTGTGGATCAAATGGGAATGTGGTGCGCGCCGATCCATTTAGGAGGCGTAAAACCACAGCCGCCCCCGCGACTGTAAGCGGTGAGTGTTCGTTCAAGACCACTGAGGGAGACCTTGGGAAGGTGGACGAAATTCACAATGACCCGCGAGCCAGGAGACCTGCCATGCGAATTGAAACCAACCCGTCGGGGATGACGGGACATAGGAGACGACACATGAACACGAACCCACAAGCCACAGCCAAAACAATCGACCGCTCAGACCTGAGCATGATGCCAATCGCATTTGCCGCCCTTGCAGGTCTGGTGTTGTTGTTCGCATCCGGCTACGCACAAGCGTCTGTCCTGCATGATGCAGCGCACGACCAGCGTCACGCGATGGCATTCCCCTGCCACTAAGGCAGCTTTGTTAATCAAATGAACCAGAAATTGTTGACCAGCGCGGTGTTCGCTGGCGTTGCAGCGGGGCTGATTGCCGCCGCATTGCAATTTTACTTTGTCATTCCGACATTGCTTGAGGGTGAATTGTTTGAAGGTGGGACGCGCGTGCATTTCGGTGCTGACGGGTCCCCCCAAAGCGAACGTGGCGCGCCCGGCTTGGGCGGTGACTTTGGCCGTCATCTGATGACCGTCGGGTTCAACATTGTCACTTACGTGGGCTTCGGGTTCTTGTTGCTGGCTGCGATGGCCATTACCGAGATGAAGGGTTTCACCACGATCACTGCGCGCAGCGGGATTGTGTGGGGGCTGTGCGGCTTTATCGCCATTCAACTGGCCCCTGCGATCGGGTTACCGCCTGTTCTGCCCGGCACAATCGGTGCTGAGGTTGATGCGCGGCAAGCGTGGTGGCTTGGCACTTTGGTCGCGTCTGGTTTGGGGCTGTGGATGATCGCATTTGTGCGTGGCCCAGTGGCGTTGATCGGCGTGGCATTGCTGGCCGCACCACAGTTTATCGGTGCCCCGCAACTGGACACCTATTGGGGTGTCGCACCACCTGAATTGGCCGCACAGTTTGTCAGCTATTCGCTGGGTGCAGCCGCTGCGGCGTGGACGACACTTGGTTTTCTGTGCTCGTGGTTTTGGACCCGCGAAGAGGCTTAGGCAGGAATACGACCCACGAGGCAAAACCGCAGATTGCCAGCGGGGCGGGCATCCATGATTTGCCCGTCCGCACTTTCGGCGTAAAGTTCGGCAAAGGCTTCGATGTCTTCAGGGGTGTCGGGGTCCACGCCGGTAAAAAGATAAGCGGCCTTCCCCTCCGCGCGCACCGCGAGGCTGATGGGTTTGTCACAAACATTCATGCAGTCGGTGGTTTCGACCGCGACACGCCCCTTGAGGGCTGCTGCAAGATCCGCACCGCCTGAACAGCCGGTGCAAACGATAAAACGGTCACCTTTGGTGGTCATCTGAATTCCCCTTTGGGACCCTACATAAGGATACGATCCATGGCTGCCAAGATTCCTGCTACCGTTGTCACCGGTTTTCTGGGCGCGGGTAAAACCACGCTGATCCGCCACATGCTCGAAAACGCCAAAGGCAAACGCATTGCGCTGATCATCAATGAATTTGGCGATCTGGGTGTGGATGGTGACATCCTCAAGGGGTGCGGGATTGAAACCTGCTCCGAGGAGGATGTGGTTGAGCTGTCCAATGGATGCATTTGCTGCACCGTCGCCGATGATTTCATCCCCACAATGGAAATGCTGTTGGGCCGTGATAATCCACCCGATCACATCGTAATTGAAACATCCGGTCTTGCACTGCCGCAACCGCTTGTGCGCGCGTTCAACTGGCCCGGGATTTCAACGAAGGTGACTGTCGACGGCGTTGTGACTGTAGTCGACGGTAAGGCCGTGACGGCCGGCCAGTTTGCCCACAACGTCGCCGCCGTCGATGCGCAGCGTAAGCTGGATGAAAACCTCGATCATGACACTCCGCTGTCAGAACTGTTCGAAGATCAAATCGCCTGTGCGGATATGATTGTTGTGAACAAAGCGGATCTTTTGGGTGAGGGCGAGGCCGAAGCGTTGCGCGCACGTCTGAAATCCGAGGCGCGGACAGGCGTGCAGGTTGTCACCGCCACGATGGGTGCGCTGCCTGTGGATGTGTTGCTTGGTCAGGGTATTGGGGCCGAGGGTGATCTGGAGGCACGTCACGAAGTGCATCACCACCACCATGACCACGACGATAACCATGATGGTCACGGGAACGACGACCATCACCACGATCATGAACATGCGCATGGCCATGATGAATTCGAAAGCTTCATTGTTGAACTGAGTGAAATCGCGGACGCCGCCGCCTTCGCTGAAAAGGTTGCCGATGTGATCCGCGCCCACGACATTTTGCGCCTCAAGGGGTTTGCCGCGATTGAAGGCAAACCGATGCGTCTGACATTGCAGGCCGTCGGGCCGCGTGTTGATACATATTTTGACCGCCCCTTTGGCACAGACCCGCGCATCACGCGGCTGGTCGTCATTGGTCAGGCGGGTCTGAACCACGGCGAGATTGATGCCGCCTTACGCGCATGATTGCTGTTGAGCCAACCGACCCGCGCACGCCCGAGGCGACGGCTCTTTTGCAGGCCAGCCATGCCCTGATGGAAAGCCTGTTTCCGTCTGACGCGTGCCATTACCTTAGCATTGATGCGCTGTGCGTGCCCGAAATCCATTTCGTCACCGCACGGCGCGGCGAGGTCATCATGGGCTGCGGTGCGATTGCGATGCGGAACGGATACGGCGAACTGAAATCAATGTTCGTGGATGAAGGATCACGTGGCCAAGGCGTAGCCGACGCCATTTTGCGCGCATTGGAAGACCACGCGCGGGCAACTGGATTGTCGGAACTGAAATTAGAAACGGGCACGGGGCTGGACGCCGCGCACCGTTTATATTTCCGCCATGGGTTCAGCATTTGCGGACCCTTTGGCGATTACGTCGAACATGAATTCTCCGTCTTCATGGAGAAGTCGTTGGAGATCGCGGAGTGAACCTACTCCTTAGACTTTTCGGCATTCGCCTTCATCTTCGCGAGAAGTTCTTCTTTGGTCGGACGTTTGTTGCCGACTTTCTTTCCACCAAACGCATTGTGTTCTTGGTGGCGTGGTTGACCTTTGGGGCCTTTGGGCGCGCCAGATGCTTTGTAATCCATGATCGGTCTCCTGTTTTAAAAGGCTCTAGCTGATGCATCTCCTCGCCGCCACCCCCGGAGCCATTGATGACGGGAAAGAACCCGTCGATCTGGGCCAAACGCCAGCGGACGTCGTGGTGATTTCCGCCGCAGATACGGAACTTGCCGCGCTGTCAGTGGCGCGTGGTGAAATGGCAGCTGCGCCGACGTTGCGGTTGGCCAGCATGATGCATTTGATCCATCCGATGTCAGTCGATCTCCATCTGGATCAATGCGCGTCAGCGTCGCGGCTGGTCGTTGCGCGCTGTCTTGGCGGTGTCGGTTATTGGAAATACGGGGTTGAACAATACGCCGCGCGGTTGCGCAGTGCTGGCGTCCCCTTGGTCTTGCTGCCCGGGGACGACAAACCGGATGCAGAATTGCGCGCATTATCGACTGTGGCCGAGGACGACTATGATGCCTTGTGGTCCTATCTGGTTGAGGGTGGCCCAGAAAATTCGACGAACTTCCTGAGCTATTGCAAGATGATGATCGATGGTGGTGAGGCACCTGAACCTGCACGCCCCCTATTGAAGGCGGGCGTGTATTGGCCCGGGGCTGGTGTATCCGATCTGGCGACGGCACAGGCGGGTTGGACGGACGGCGCGCCTATTGTGCCGATCATTTTTTACCGCGCATTAGTGCAAGGTGCAGGGTTGAACCCGATCAACCGGTTGGTGAAATCCCTGACACGCGCGGGGTTAAACCCGCTGCCGATTTTCGTGGCATCCCTAAAAGATCCGCTATCTCAAGCAACATTAGAAAGCCTGTTTGGCGCAGCACCGCCGAGCGTGATTTTGAATTGTACCAGCTTTGCCGTCGGATCACCGCATGCAGGCGATACAGCCAACATGAACCCGCTGGCGGCAGAGCACGCCAACAAGGCCGTCGTGTTTCAAGTGGTGCTGGCCGCATCGTCCGAAGACAAATGGGCCGAGGGACTGACGGGCCTGTCATCGCGCGATATCGCCATGAACGTAGCCTTGCCCGAAGTAGACGGGCGGGTGTTGTCGCGCGCGATCAGCTTTAAGGGCGAAGCCTATTTCGATGAGGCCACGGAATGCCCGATTGCGACCTACCGCGCGGTCGGGGATCGCGTGGCGTTTGTCACCGAACTGGCCGTCAAATGGGCAAGCCTGCGCACCACGCCCGAGGCCGATAAAAAGGTCGCGTTGGTGCTGGCGAACTACCCCAACAAAGACGGGCGATTGGCCAATGGTGTTGGGCTGGATACGCCTGCGGCAACCGTGCATGTGTTGGGCCTGCTAAGTGACGCAAGCTATGACACAACACCGCCCGAAGATGCCAAGGCGTTGATGGATGCCATGATGGCAGGGCCGACGAACTGGTTGACGGATCGCGCCGATCGTAACGGTGGTGAGGTTCTAGCGCTCGACGTTTATCAGCATTATTTCGACGCGCTACCGTGGGCCGTGAAAGAACAAATGGCAGACCGTTGGGGCGACCCGAAGGATGATCCGTTTTTACGCCCCGATGTCGAAGGCGGCGGGTTTGCACTGTCGATCCACCGCTTTGGCAATGCCGTCGTCGCGCTGCAACCGGCGCGGGGATATAATATTGACCCGACCGACACCTATCATTCACCTGACCTAGTGCCCCCGCACAACTATCTGGCGTTCTATTTCTGGCTGCGCCACCACTGGGGCGCGGATGCGATTGTGCACATGGGCAAGCACGGCAATCTTGAATGGTTGCCCGGCAAGGCCACCGCGCTGAGTGAGACGTGCTGGCCCGAAGTTGTCCTTGGTGCGACGCCACACATTTACCCCTTTATCGTCAACGACCCCGGTGAGGGCACGCAGGCCAAGCGACGCGCGGCCGCCGTGATTATCGACCACTTAACGCCGCCACTAACCCGCGCCGAAAGCTATGGCCCGTTGCGTGATCTTGAAGCATTGGTGGATGAATACTACGAAGCAGCAGGCGTCGATCCGCGCCGCATTGAACATCTGCGGCGCGAGATTTTGTCGCTGTCTGAGGTGACGGGGCTTGGACAAGACGCTGGATTCAAGGGCGACGAGGATGATGATCTGGCGAAGCTGGATGCATATCTGTGCGAGCTGAAAGAGGCGCAAATTCGCGATGGATTGCATGTGTTCGGCCAATCCCCTGTCGGCACGTTGGAACGGGACTTGGCGATTGCATTGGTGCGGGTGCCACGCGCTGATGGAACAGGCGGAGATGCGTCGTTGCTGCGCGCGCTCGCCCATGATTTAGATCTCGAGTTTGATCCCCTTGATTGCGCAATGGCCAACACTGCTGATCACAAGCCGACGCAGCTTTTGCACTTAAGTTCGGACAGCTGGCGCACCTTAGGTGACACTGTGGAGCGGCTTGAACTGCTGTGTCAGGATATCCTTGATGGCAACAGCACGCCCCTCGGTCCGCGATCGCAAGAGGTCGTATCAGAGATTTCACAGAACGTTTTGCCCGTGGTGCGGGCCTGTGGACCACGGGAAGGGGCGGCGCTCCTCAGCGGCCTTGCAGGACACTTTGTCGCCCCGGCGCCATCCGGCGCGCCCACCCGTGGACGTCTTGATGTGTTGCCGACGGGAGGGAATTTTTTCTCGGTGGATGCGCGGGCCGTTCCGACACCGACGGCATGGGCCCTTGGCTGGAAATCCGCCAATTTGTTGATTGAAAAGCACCTACAGGACCACGGGGATTGGCCGCGTGCCATGCTCGTTACCGCGTGGGGCACCGCGAACATGCGCACGGGTGGTGATGATATTGCGCAAGCCATGGCCTTGATGGGCGTGAAGCCGAAATGGGATGCCGCGAACCGCCGTGTCACGGGGTTTGAAGTCTTGCCCGAGGGCGTGTTGGGCCGGCCCCGCGTTGACGTAACACTGCGTATCAGCGGGTTTTTCCGTGATGCGTTTCCGCAATTGATTGCATTGTTTGATAGTGCGGCAAAGGCGGTTCAGGCGCTTGATGAAAGCGATGAACAGAACCCCGCAGCGGCGCGCGCACGCGAAGGTGGGGCTGTCGCGCGCGTCTATGGATCGAAACCCGGGGCTTACGGCGCAGGGCTACAGGCGATGATTGATGAAAGGTTGTGGACGGACAGAAAAGACCTTGCCGACGCCTACCTAGAATGGGGCGGTTATGCGTACGGCGCGGGGTCGGACGGCACGCGAGACCGCGCAGGGTTTGAGGCGCGCCTTGGTCAGGTCGAAGCGATTGTTCAAAACCAAGACAATCGCGAACATGATGTTCTGGATAGCGACGATTATTATCAGTTTGAGGGCGGCGCGGCGGCGGCAGTTGCCACGTTGCAGGGCAAAGATCGGCCAATCTATCACAATGACCACAGCCGCCCCGAACGCCCTGTCATCCGCACCTTGGATGATGAAATCGGGCGCGTTGTGCGGTCTCGTGTGGTGAACCCGAAATGGATCGAGGGCGTGAAGCGCCACGGCTACAAGGGCGCGTTCGAAATGGCGGCGACGGTGGATTATCTTTTCGCCTTTGCTGCAACAACGGGTGTGGTGCGCAACCACCACTTTGACCTCGTCGAAGAAGCATTTTTGGCCGACGACGACACGCGGGACTTCATCGCAGATCACAACGCCCCCGCCCTGCGAGAAATTGCTCTCAGGTTGCAAGAAGCAATCGATCGCGGATTGTGGACGCCGCGCAGTAATTCTGCGCCCGCACGGATCGGGAGGCTTTTGGAATGAACGCGAAATCCGAAACGGGACATTGCCTGTGCGGTGCGGGCAGATCGCGGAATTCGGCTGATGGCGTGTCGCATGCGGACACTGCGATGGCGCAGACGGCGCCCATTGCCAATCTAAAGTTCATTCCAACACTCCCTCTGGTCTGTTAACCTTCCTTTCAGAACAGAGTTAACAAATCCTTACCCCAGCTATTCGAGAGAGCCCTGACATGAGCGAAGATGCAGACCGCCACGCAATGAAAATGGCGAAGAAGAAAGCCGCGCGCGACAAGATCATGGCGACCAAAACCGACAAGAAGGGTTTGGTGATCGTTCACACAGGCAAGGGAAAGGGCAAATCATCCGCCGCGTTCGGGATGATTTTCCGCCATATCGCGCACGGTATGAAATGCGGTGTTGTGCAGTTCATCAAGGGCGGCATGTCCACCGGTGAACGCGATTTGATTTTGGATAAGTTTGCCGATGAATGCGCGTTCCACACTATGGGCGAAGGATTTACTTGGGAAACGCAGGACAAGACCCGCGACACGGAAATGGCGTTGGCCGCGTGGGAAAAGGCGAAAGAGCTGATCCGCGATCCGTCCAATTCCATGGTGCTGCTTGATGAGATCAACATTGCGATCCGCTATGATTACGTGCCGATTGCGGATGTGGTTGAATTTCTGGTTGAGGAAAAACCCGAGATGACGCACGTCGTTCTGACGGGCCGCAACGCCCACGCGGACCTGATTGAGATCGCCGACTTGGTCACTGAGATGGAACTGGTCAAGCATCCGTTCCGCAGTGGCATCAAGGCGCAAATCGGGGTTGAATTCTGATGCAGGTGCCGGACTGCGCTGTCTGGCACCACGATGTTGGCGGGGACACCCCGTTCAGCTGGATTCACCTTGATCTGACCCGCGAAGAGACCCGGACTTGGATCAAATCGGCATTTGAAAAGACGGTGGCTGACCACCTGCTAGAGCCTGAAACCCGCCCGCGATATGAACCGTTCGGCAGCGGTGTTTTGGTCAACCTTCGCGGTGTGAACCTGAATGAAGGCAGCGATATCGAGGACATGGTGTCGCTGCGACTTTGGATCACCGACGACGTGCTGATAACGGCGCGTTTGCGCAAACTGCGTACAGTAGAAACGTTGCACGAGCGATTTGAAAGTTCTGGAATCACCTCGTCTTGGTCAACATTGGTGGCGTTGGCAGACGGGCTGACCGACCGGATTGCGACAGCCCTGGCCGAGATGGACGATAAAGTTGATATGCTCGAAGAGGTGATGTTTGATCGCAGCCCCGACATCAGCCATGACGTCACTGTGATGCGGAAACAGGTCATCAAGTTGCGTCGGTTTGTCGGCCCTCAACGGGTTGCGCTGACAAAAATATCGGCGGACGAACGGTTATCGAACAAGGATAAGCATTTGGTTTTTGAAGCCGTCAATCGCGCGACCCACAATTTGGAATCTCTGGACGCCGGACGCGACAGGCTCACGATTTTACAAGAACATCTGGACGCCCATCAGAATGCCGCACTTGGGCGCAATTCCTATGTTCTGTCCGTGGCCGCTGCGATTTTCTTGCCTTTAGGCTTCATTACGGGATTGTTCGGGGTGAACGTCGCGGGCATGCCCGGTATTCAATCGCCAATGGCATTCTGGCTTTTGTGCGCAGGGTGTACGGCGATCGGGCTGGCATTGTTTTTAATTTTTCGATGGAAAAGGTGGTTATAAATGGCAACGCGTCTTTTAACCGAATTCGGCATGGGCACATCGTTGCGCCGTCAGGATTACACGCAGGCGGCGCGACGGGCGCTGCAAGACGCGCTTTGGCACAATTCGATCAACCTCGCTGAACTTTATGGTCTGCCCAAAGAAGCGATGCAGATCACCGTAGAAATCGGGGTGCAGCAGCCAGATGCCGTCGACACAGACGCGTTGGCGGATATTTTTCCATATGGGCAATTGTCATTCGTGGTCGTGCATGGCGGGCTTGATGTGCCGCGCCCTGACGGATTGCCGACGGTGATTGCAAACGTCGCCCTGTCCGTCGCATTGGAGATACCCGCATGAGCGATCAGAGATTCATCATCGAAATGGGTATGGGCAATGATTTGTACGGCATGGATTACACCAAGGCCGCGGGCCGCGCGATTGAAGACGCGATGCGCCATTCTTCGATCCCGTTGTTTGAGGCGACGGGCCTGAGCCATGATGCGATGCGCGTGGTCGTCACCATCGGGGTTCAAGACCCCGACGCGTTGGATCTGGGTGCTTTGCAGAAAACCTTGCCGCGTGGCCGCGCAAGCGTGAAGGCCATCAAGGGCGGGCTGAATGTGACCAACCCCGACAACGGCAACCTAATTATCATTGCCAGCGCGGCAATCGAAGCGTTCTTGCCGCCCCAACATTGAACCTTCAAAACGGAGATATCTTATGGATGATGCAGTTCGCGTACCAAACGACCTCGATAATTTCTGGATGCCGTTCACTTCGGCAGAGATGTTCAAGGAAAACCCGCGCCTGATCGCCAGCGCGCAGGGGGTGCATTACACCACTGTGGACGGGCACGAACTGATCGATGGAACGGGTGGGCTTTGGTGTTGCAACGCCGGTCACAACCATCCCAAAATTACGGCAGCCATTCAAAAACAAGCGGCGACATTGGATTTCGCCCATGCGTTCGGGCAAGGTCACCCCATCGCGTTCGAAGCCGCTGCGCGGGTGACCGAATTGGCGCCGGGGTTCGATCATGTGTTCTTCACCAACTCGGGGTCCGAAGCCGTTGATACCGCCCTAAAGATCGCGCTGGCCTATCATCACGCCCGCGGTGACGGGCAGCGGCGCATGTTGGTGGGGCGCGAAAAGGCGTATCACGGGATTAACTTTGGCGGATTGTCCGTCGGTGGGTTGGGATTGAACAAAGGGCAGTTTGGCACGCTTTATCCAAGCGTCGCGCATATGCGGCACACATGGCTTCCTGAAAACCTGAACGCACGCGGGCTGCCCCAACATGGCGCTGAGTTGGCGGATGATCTGCAACGGCTTTGTGAATTGCATGGCGGGCACACAATCGCCGCCTGTATTGTTGAACCGATTTCTGGCGCTGGCGGCGTGTACCCGCCACCTGTCGGATACCTCGCGCGGCTGCGTGAAATTTGCGATGCCCACGGAATATTGCTGATTTTTGACGAAGTGATTTCGGGGTTCGGACGCATGGGC
This sequence comes from Octadecabacter sp., assembly GCA_018608045.1. GTDB lineage: Bacteria > Pseudomonadota > Alphaproteobacteria > Rhodobacterales > Rhodobacteraceae > Octadecabacter. Next base: position 47,223 of record JABBAI010000110.1, read on the forward strand.
ACCCCCTTCGCGTTCGAAGCGTTCGGCGTGCAGCCCGACCTTGTTACCTGCGCCAAGGGGATGACGAATGCCACCGTGCCGATGGGCGGCGTATTGGCCACAGCAGCCGTGCGTGACGCCTTCCGCGATGGTCCCAAGGCGATGCCTGACCTATTTCACGGCTATACCTATTCAGGCCATCCCCTCGCGTCGGCGGCGTGCATCGCGACGCTGGATGCCTACCGTGATGACAAGATTTTTGAAAATGCGGCCGCGATGGCGGGGCCATGGGAAGACATGCTGCACAATCTGACTGACCTGCCCTGTGTCATGGATGTGCGCAATTGCGGGATCATCGGGGCCGTGCATTTGAAACAGGACGGCGACGTCGGTGCAGCAGGGCGCGCGGCCTACGGCGGATTGTGGGACGCGGGGCTGATCGTGCGGCCCGTTGGCGATGCCTTGTGCATGTCGCCACCGCTGACAATTACGCAAGCCCATGTGGATGAAATCGGTGCGAAATTGCGCGCGCAGTTGACGGCCTAAGCCTTCGCCAAACCGCTAAGGGTCAGGCTGGTGGACAACGCATCCTCTGACACCCGAAGTTCAATCACGGCATGGGTTCCGCTGGCCTGCGCACGCGCGAACGCCGCTGGAAAGTCGCCGGTGCTGGTTACGGTTTCGCCGTGACCACCATATGCCCTTGCGAGGGCTGCGAAGTCGGGATTGGTCAATTGGGTGCCCGACACGCGGTTGGGGTAGTGTTTTTCCTGATGCATGCGGATCGTCCCATAGCGCCCATTGTTGACCACGATGACAATCGGAGTGGCGCCATGTTGGGCGGCGGTGGACAGCTCATTGCAGGTCATTTGAAAACACCCGTCCCCCGCAAGGCAGACAACCGTTCTGTCCGGATTTTCCAAACTGGCTGAGATCGCAGCCGGAAACCCATACCCCATTGACCCAGACGTCGGCGCAAGCTGGGTTCCATAGTCTTTGTACACAAAATAGCGATGCAGGAAGGCGGCGTAGTTGCCCGCCCCGTTCGTTAGAATTGCGTCGTCCGCCAGCGTGTCAGATAGCCATGCGATGACCTGTTCCAACTTCACGTCACCCGGCGTTTCATGGGGTGTTTTCCAAACGTCAAAATCGGCGCGGGCTGCTGCGGTCCAGCCGGACCAATCCGTATCACATGCAGGAAGGCGCGATAGGGCATGTGTAAGGGACACGGCATCCGCGGTGACTGCGATATCTGGGTGATACACGTGGCCATGTTCGCTTGGGTCAGCATGGACATGGCAAATTGCGCATTGCGGATTGGATGGATCAACCAAGGAATATCCTTGGGTTTCAATATCGCCCAGCCGTGATCCGATCACCAGCAGCGCATCTGCATCCCGCATCCGCTGCGCCAACTTTGGATTCATACCAACATTCAAATCACCCGCATAATTGGCATGGCGATTGTCGAGGTAATCTTGACGTCGAAACCCCAATGCCACGGGTAGGTTTTGGGTCTGTGCGAAGGTGGCCAAATCCGCCGCCGCCTGCGGTGACCAATGCGGGCCACCCACAATCACCAACGGGCGTTCAAACCCTGACAGCCAATGCAGCGCATCTTGCGCTACGGTGTCCAAATTCGGGGCAAGTTCCATAATAGGCCCCGACCGATCCGCCACGTCCGCCACTGCCGAAAGCATATTTTCGGGCAATGCAAGGACAACAGGCCCCGGCCTGCCTGACGTCGCAATACTGAACGCGCGGGCAATATATTCGGGCAAACGATCTGTCTGATCCACTTGCGCGACCCATTTGGCAAGACCGCCAAACATCTGCTTATAATCAACCTCCTGAAAGGTTTCGCGATCTGTTTGGCTGTTGTCGATCTGACCCACAAACAACACCATCGGCGTGCTGTCTTGATGGGCGATGTGAATCCCCGCAGACGCATTGGTCGCACCAGGGCCACGGGTAACAAAGGCGACGCCGGCCTGACCTGTCATCTTACCGTAGGCTTCGGCCATCATGGCAACGCCGCCTTCTTGACGGCAAACGATGTTTTCAATCCCGACATCATAGAGACCATCGAGTGCCGCAAGGAAGCTTTCGCCGGGCACGGAAAACACGCGCCGCACGCCAAAGCGAACCAGTTGATCCACCAAGATTTTTCCGCCGTGACGCTGCATTGGCTGCTCCCTTTTTTCACTCAATCATCATGCGCGACTGGTTTGGCGGTGCAAAGCCTCTATTTGTCTATCAAACAATATTGGAGTTCTTAAATGTCTTATCTTCTCGGCCTGTCCGGTTCACTGCGCAGCGGCGAGACAAACACAAAACTTGTTCACGCGGCTGCGGCGTCTTTTGGTGGCGATTTCCAGATGGGGAACCTGCGTCTGCCGCTTTACGATGGCGACCTTGAGGAAGAAAGCGGCATCCCGGAAAGCGTGCAAACACTTGCCGATCAGATCGCAGGCGCCAAAGCTGTCGTGATTTCCACCCCTGAATACAACAAATCGATTTCGGGTGTTTTGAAAAATGCGCTCGACTGGGTGAGCCGTGCGGAAGGATCGCCATGGCACGGAAAACCCGTCGCGATCATGTCAGCGGCTGCGGGGCGGGCCGGCGGCGAACGCGCCCAGTTTGCATTGCGACTGTGCATGATGCCATTTAATCCGCTGATTTTGCAGGGACCCGAAGTTCTTGTCGCCGCGAGTTATGAGGCCTTTGGCGACGACGGAAAGCTCATCTCGGACCAGTACAACACGTCGCTGGATCGCTTGATGGCGGCGCTAAAGGCCGCTTAAATCCGGATATGGTTCGCGGCGGGGACTTGCGGGTGGGCTGTCATTGGGGGACAATGTCGCCATGGCACAGACATCCGATCACACACAGGTTTTGAACGACGTCATGGACCCCGCCCGCGCCGCAGCGTTGCAGGCCGCTTTGGGTCTGGAGAATCGTGTTGCGGCGTCGGATGCGTTGCCGCCGTTCTTTCATCACATCTATTTTTGGGACCCGTTGCCGCCTGAATTCCTTGGGCGGGACGGGCACCCTGCATTGGGTGGGTTCGTCCCGGACATGGGCCCCGATATCAAACATCCGCGCCGCATGTGGGCAGCGGGGCGTGTGTTGTTTCACACGCCGTTGCGCGCGGGCATAAAGGCCGAAAAGACATCGGTGATTGAAGGTGTGACACGCAAAGACGGGCGGTCTGGCCCCTTGGCGTTCGTGCGCATCCGCCATGATATTCGCCAGCGCGGAACGGTGGCACTAAGCGAATGGCAGGACCTTGTGTATCGCGGCGAGGGCGGCGCGACACCTGACCGACCTGTCGCACGAACAGACGAAACCCACAGCGAAGACGTGTCTTTTAACAGCACGCTTTTGTTCCGGTATTCCGCGCTGACAATGAACGGGCACCGCATCCATTATGATCGCAAATATGCCAAGCTGGTTGAGGGGTACGATGACCTGATCCTGCATGGCCCCCTTTTGGCACAACTTCTGATGTTAATGGGCGAAAGGATGCTGGGCAATCCACTGACCGAGGTCACCTACCGCGCGACGGCCCCTTTGATCGTGACACAGGGTGCGACGTTGTGCTGGAACGATGGCGCGGCGTGGGTGCGTGGGCCCCAAGGGGAACAATGCATGGAAGCGGTGATGCGCTAAAGGCTCGCGGTGGGGTCAAATTCGGGCGGGATCAGGTTTTCGCCCGTTAGGATCAACCGCGACAGATGTTCTGCCGCAAGCGGGGCCATGCCAAACCCGATCTTGAACCCGCCGTTGGCGATGAATTGTCGATTATCAAAAGGATGACGCCCCAACATCGGTGCGCGGGTGCGCGACCTTGGTCGCACGCCAGCCCATCGTTTCACCTCGGCAGCATCGGCTAGCAAAGGGATCGCGGCGCGTGCTTTGGCAAGCAGGTCATCGCATTGTCCGTCCGTTGTGTCTGGGTCTTCAAAGTCACGTTCGGTTGTCGATCCGATTGCGGTTGTTCCATCTGCGTGCGGGATGATGTGCAGCCCATCAACAAACAATTGCGGTGCGCTGCGGGCATCATACGCCAACAACACCGCCTGCCCTTTAACGCCTGCGCCAATCATTCGGGTATGTCGCGCCGTGAGGGCCTCAAGCCCTTCCCAACCCGTTGCCCAAACGACGTGTCCTTCGTCGCGACCATCCACCGCTATTTCACCGCCGCGTGCGATGATTGCAGCGGCCAGCGCGGCGCAGGCTTGCGCAGGATGAAGGCGCGCGGACAAGGTGTCGTGGATCAGAAGGCCCGTAGGGGACCGAGGGGCGAAATCAGATGGGGGGGCAATCACCTCCCAAATGGCGCGCCCTTGCCAGAGCGTTTCAGCACCCCTCGCCCGCGTTTGCGCCAGCGCGAGTGCGGCGTCATCGGCAATGGGTTGCAAGCGGCCTGTGCGGGCGTATCCCGACGACGTCCCACCCGCGACTTCAACCTCAGCCCACCAATCGGCGGCCATCAGCAGGCTTTCAAGTTGATAGGCTTTTTTGGGGTTCCATTGTTCAGGCACATGCGGGGCCAGCGCGCCCACGATACCGCCCGATGCACCCGGCGCCACGCCCTTGGGGTCAATCACGCGCACCAATGCCCCCGCTTTGATGCAGGCCCACGCCACGCTAAGGCCAAATGCCCCCGCCCCGCGCACTGTTACGTCTACCGTTGCCATCCCTGTCGCCTGCTTTCATTGTCCTGATGATCAGATAGGGCACGACAGCATGACAGACCAGCACGCGAAATTGGAATGGCGCGATACCGGCGTGCCCGTGTCGGTGCAATTTGATGATCCGTACTATTCCCTTGATGATGGGGTCGCTGAAACGCAGCACGTATTTTTAGGCGGTAACGACCTGCCCGCGCGATTTACGGATGGGTTTCACATTGCAGAACTCGGCTTTGGGACGGGGTTGAATTTTCTAGTGACCTTGGCGGCGTGGCGCGCGTCAAGTGTCAGTGGCAAACTCCATTTCACGAGCTTTGAGGCATTCCCGATGGACGCGACCGACATGCGCCGCGCCCTGGCCGCCTTTGATGGTCTGCCAGCGGATGTGTTTGGCGATGAATTTCCTTCAGCGCTGTCAGGCCCCGATTTTGAACTGAAGGTGATCGTCGGTGATGCCCGCCAAACCTTGGCTGACTGGGGCGGCAATGCGGATGCGTGGTTTCTTGATGGTTTTTCGCCTGCCAAAAACCCTGAGCTTTGGGGCGCTGATCTGATGGCACAGGTCGGCGCGCATACAGCACAAGGTGGCAGTGTCGCGACCTATACGGCTGCGGGATTTGTGCGCCGAAGACTTGCGGATGCGGGATTTAGCATTGAACGCGTGCAAGGGTTCGGGCGCAAACGCCACATGACGCGCGGGGCCAAGCTGTGACGCCCCAAAACCCACGCCTTGGCATTGCGTTGATGGTCGCGACCACGTTTGTGTTTGCGTTGCAGGACGGGATCAGCACGCATCTGGCGTCCGAATATAATGTGCTGATGATTGTCACGATCCGCTATTGGTTTTTTGCCGCCTTCGTCATTGCGATCGCGCGGCGTCAGGCGGGATCCGTTCGCGCAGCTGCCGCGACGACCCAACCCTTTTTGCAAATCTTCAGAGGCCTTCTGCTGGCAAGCGAAATTTGCATCATGGTCCTCGGGTTTGTCTACCTCGGCCTGATTGAGGCACATGCGATTTTTGCTTGTTATCCATTGCTGATCGCCGCGCTGTCTGGCCCGATTTTGGGCGAACAGGTCGGGTGGCGGCGTTGGGCGGCCATTGGGGTCGGCTTTGTCGGGGTGTTGATTATCTTGCAACCCGGATTTGCCGTGTTCAGCCCCGCCGCGGCGATCCCACTTTTGTCGGCGTTTATGTTTGCGCTTTACGGATTGCTGACGCGCTATGCCGCGCGGCGCGACGCCACGGCCACATCGTTTTTCTGGACGGGCGTTGTCGGGGCGGTTGCCATGACGCCGCTGGGCTTGTGGAACTGGGAACCCATGGTGGGGAACGATTGGATCTGGATGGGCGCGTTGTGCATCACGGGGGCATCGGGGCATTGGTTGTTGATCAAAACCTACGAAGTCGCAGAGGCAAGCGCCGTGCAACCCTTTGCCTACCTACAACTGGTCTTCGCAAGCGCGATCGGGTTGTGGGTGTTCAAAGAAACCCTAGCGACCAACGTCGCAATCGGCGCGGGGCTGGTTACCGCGGCGGGACTGTTCACGTTATGGCGGGCCCGCAAAGTCGCCTAGTCACCTGCGCGCGAAACCGGTCGGATCGGCTGCGGACCTATGGGCGTTTGCGGTGTGATTTCGCCAGCGCGGCGCACCGGTGGGGTGGCCTCAATCACAGCCTGTTGCACGCGATCGGGGCGCGCCACGGGTCGAATGACAGGGGCCGCACCAATCAGAATATCCGTAAAGGCCACAGGCCCAATCCGGCCCGTGAGGCGTGCGCGATAGACAGGGATGCCTTCGGTGACGCGCATCACATAATTGCGGGTTTCGCGAAACGGGATGTGTTCGATCCAATCCACCACGTCCACGGGATCAGGGTTGGTGAAATCACGGCGCGGATCGCCACGATCTGTCATCCAAGACTTCGGGCGACTTGGACCAGCATTATATCCAGCGGCGATCATCACCGGACTATCGCCGAATTCACGGGTCAAATACGCAAGATATTCAGACCCAAGCGCCGCATTATATTCCCAATCCGACGTCAGACGACCACGGCTGTAGGGGCGATCCAGCCAGCCGGCGACTTCTTGAGCCGTGGCGGGCATCAACTGCATCAAGCCTAGCGCGCCCACGCTGCTGCCTGCGTCCACGCGAAATTCGGATTCCTGGCGCGCGATGGCCAACGCAAGGGCGGGTTCAACTGGCAAATCAAGGTTCGCCATGGGGTGGATCGGGAAATAAGCGTCTTGCACCAATTCGCCTTCGCGCACGGCGGTTTTAGCAATGAGAACGGCATAGAACGGTTCTTCGATGTCCATGAACAGCTGGGCGAGCTGGCCGATGTGTTGACGCGACAAAGTCTCAGCGGCTTGCGCGAAAAATAAGACTGCGAGGCCGCGTTCGCCAGCGTCCAGCAGGGTCAGGCCCGCCTTAACAAGATCGTTGTCTAACACAGGGCTAGTGCGCCAGTCGCCAAAGGTTTCTCCGCCCGCAAGATCGGGGTTCATCGTCAGTCCAAGGCGTTCAGCACTCAGCAATCCGTAGAACGACGTCTGATGTTGTGCACCTTGTTGAAAAGCAGCGATTGCGGCTTGCACGTTGCCGAGGCCCTCATGGGTGCGGCCCAGCCAATATCCGGCGCGCCCCTTTGAAATGGGCGACGTCACGGAGGCATCGAAGCGGTTGAAATGCACCAATGCTGCGTCATATTCCTTGAGGTAGGTGAGCGCGATGTATCCGGCCAACCATTCAAGATCGCTGTAGTTGTTTTCGTCTGGTTCAATGAAATGCAGCGCCGCAAGACGGTAGGCCGTTGCAATGTTGCCTTCGCGCATGTGCCAGCGGGCCAGAATGCGCCGCCACGATCCCCAGCGCCACGGCACGCCAAGGGTTTCGGCCGTCTCGCTTCGGTCATTCAGGATCGCGGTCGCTTCGATCCAATCCCCGCGATCCGCAAACCAGTTGAAACGGTCGTAGTGTAGGCCCGCGTCATCGCGCAGGCGTTCGGGAACCAAATCTTCGCGTTCTGTCACATCGCTGTCACGCCCGATAATGGCACTTCGGGCGCGAAACAGGGCTTGCTGTCCCTCGTCGACCAACGGAATTACATTGGCCGCGTCAGACGTGCGCCAGCGCCACAACAACATGTCCGCGCGCGCGATATGGTGCGGCGCGAGGACGTCAGGAAATGCGTTGACCATGGCTTGGTGACTGCTGTCGCGCAACGCATCGTTCAGCCAGACATCAATCAACATCGCCTCGGCACCATCATCGCGCCCAGCGCTGATCAGGGCGTTTGCATAGGCCACAGCGCCTTCGCCCGTTTCGATGTCATGACCATCAAAGAACGCCAGAAGCATCGCGGTCGGAACTGTATCATCAATGCGGCGTTCGGCGTTCGCGCGGACCCGACTTAGGCCCGGCCAATCGGGGCGCTGCGCAATAAGGGATTGATAGGACCCGAACGGCGCCTTCGTGTCCGCATCGCGCAGATCAATCCAGTTCAGAAGATCGAGAAGGTCGTGATCACCATCCGGCAAGGTGCTGTATGCGCCCTCGTCATCGCCGCTTTCCAGTAAATCCAATGCCTTGGCAAAGGCGGGATCAATCGTCACGCCCTGCGCCCAAACAGGGCCAACCGCGATGCAAAACGCAAGAACAGGTGCAATCAGCCGTTTCATCAAATCCGTCTTCCTTAAAAATACGTACCGCAAGACGTGTGTCTGGGACACATAGGTAAGCTATCACAACCGTGTCGCAACTCACAAACTTGGCAAAGGCGGAAAACCCCACTAAGGACGCAGCTGCAAAAGGGCCAATTCCGGCCCCTCTATTTAAGGATGCGTATCATGATCAAAGGGTCTCTCCCTGCTCTTGTCACGCCGTTCACGAACGGCCAGCTGGATCTCGATACGTTGAAAAAACTTGTCGAGTGGCATGTGGATCAAGGATCGCACGGGTTAGTGCCAGTTGGCACAACGGGCGAATCCCCCACGCTGAGCCATTCCGAGCATGATTTAGTTGTCCAAACAGTTGTTGACGCGGCTGCTGGCCGGTTTCCAGTTGTTGCAGGTGCCGGATCAAACAACACGGCGGAAACTGTGCGTTTGGTAAAGGCAGCTAAGGCCGCTGGCGCGGATGCAGCATTGGTCGTGACGCCCTATTACAACAAGCCAACCCAGCGCGGGTTGATCGCACATTTCACGGCGGCTGCCGATTGCGGCCTACCGATTGTGATCTACAATATTCCCGGTCGGTCTGTCGTGGACATGACACCTGAAACGATGGGCGAATTGGCCAAGCACGACATGATCGTCGCCGTCAAAGACGCCACTGGTGATTTGGCGCGCGTGCCCAACCAGCGTTTGTCATGCGGCACTGATTTCATCCAACTGTCCGGCGAAGATCCCACCGCGATCGGTTTCAACGCACAGGGCGGCATTGGCTGCATTTCGGTGACTGCAAACGTCGCACCCGCGCTATGTGCGCAGATGCAAGAAGCGACTTTGGTAGGGGATTATCCAGCCGCCCTCGCGATCAATGACCGCTTGATGCCACTTCACAAAGCGATCTTTAGCGAACCGGGTTTGGTCAGCGCGAAGTACGGCATGTCCTTGTTAGGGATGTGTGCCGACGAGGTCCGGTCACCTTTGACGGGGCTCGAAGACAGCACCAAGGACCGGATGCGCGCGGCGATGGTTCACGCGGGCTTGCTGAACTAAAATCCACACCTTTGAAAATGCACGGGCGGGGAAATGATCGCCGCCCGTTTTGTTTCAGGACGCGATTGAGTGGCGGTCCTCAAACACAGTGTTGAGCCTCCATAACCCCCACGCCAGCGGGATCGCGGCCAATCCACCAATCACGTAGGCAAGAGGTTCGTCATAAAACGTCTCAAACGCTTGGGTGTAGGCGTGGATACCGCCAAACGTCATGGCCGCGTTAAAGATACCGCGACGGTTCGTTGTGGCGGACCAGAACGCGGCGAGGATCAATACAACGGCCCACACGATGGAATACATATGTTCTGATATGACCCATGCGCTGTCTTTGAATGCGGCTTCTGCATCGCGGTAGGCCTGCCAGTCCTGATTGTAATCGCGGTATCCCGGCCCACAGATGTGGCTGCCCACAACATCGCCCCACAACGTCCCGACGAGGAAAC
>JABBAI010000048.1 GCA_018608045.1 Octadecabacter sp.
CAGACCATCATGTTTGGCGAAGATCGCCCAAGTTCCATCCGTGTTTGAAACCTCAATATCACCGCCCAAGGGCAGGGCCGTTTCAACGCACATGACAGCCAAAAGGGCGGTCCGTACCTCCAGGCGTTCGTGATCCCCTGCGACGCTCCACGAATAGCTGAGCATGCTACCGCACGCGACGGCGTCGAGCGTCGACAAAAGATCAGCGCGCGCGACAACCTGATCCGCTGCTGCATCACCGAAGGCCAAACGTAGGAATTTCAGCTTTGCGGTGGTATTTTCGACGCTGCCGGATACCAGCGTCATTTCCTCACCCTCAGCCACACCAGCAAGACCCAATAGTTCAATCCCGTTGCCGATCGCGCCCAATGGGTTAATGAGGTCGTGACAGATACGCGAACCGAGCAAGGCCGTTAGGTTTGGTGTGGTGGGATTGGGCAATGGGAGGCTCCGGAAATGATGACAAATCAGTCTTTGTATGAACCTGGTATGATTGTGAAACACCCCAATGAACCCGATTGGGGATTGGGGCAGGTCCAGTCATCCGTTGGCGGCGTCGTTACGGTTAATTTTCAAGAACAAGGTAAAGTCGTAATTCATGAAGGAAACGTTACCCTGCAAGTTGTTTCCCTTGGATAGACACACGTCAAGAGTGTAAATCATTCCCTTCACGCCACAAGGGGGGCGGTTGCCCGTCACGACGCAGCTGACTAAAATAAATTGAATATTAGCAATCCGGACCCCAGACCATATGCCGCCATCAGCGCCAATATTTGAAACGCGAATGGCGCGCACTGATGATGATGTCAGGGGCGCCCAGACGTTGCGGTATTCGGTATTCGTCGAAGAACTGGGCGCACAAGGCGACATGGTGGATCACGGTGCGCGACTGGAACGCGACCAGTTTGACGACCATGCTAAGCAGTTGTTATTGTTGGACAGATCGCGCGCCAAAGGGGATCGTATTGTTGGCGTATACCGCATTATCGACGAAGATGCGCGCCAAAATGCGGGCGCATTTTATTCATCCTATGAATACGACTTAACCGCGCTAGAAGACTCAGGTCGTCCGATATTGGAACTTGGGCGGTCCTGTTTGCACAAAGACTATCGCGGCGGCGCGGCGATGCTTCATCTCTGGCAAGGGTTGGCAGATGTCGTGCGACAGAGCCGCGCTGAAATTCTGTTTGGCGTGGCGAGTTTTCAGGGCACAGATCTGGATATCCTCGCTCAGCCGTTGTCCTTGCTCGCGCGGGACCACTCAGCGCCGGATGATTTGACCGCACGTTCGCATGTTTATCAGCCGATGAATTTGGTGCAAGACATTGACCGGGTTTCCGCGATGAAACAGGTGCCCAGCTTGATAAAGGCGTACCTGCGGCTTGGTGGATGTGTCGGGGACGGGGCGTTTGTGGATCATGCGTTCAATACAACAGATGTCTGTCTGATCCTTGACGTCGCGCAGATGAACCCGCGACAGGCCGCGATTTACGGGGGACAGGCGCGATGACGTGGCAGTCCGATGATATTCCCGAAACCCACAAGATTACGCCGCTGGGTTGGGTGCGTGTCATCGTGCGCGGGGTGTTGGTTGGCACGCTGACGTTTGGCTGTTTGGCGCTTTTGTTGCTGGTGCGCTTGATTGAACGGCCCCTGTTCGGACAGGGGCGGCCTGTGACGCCTTATATTACGCAATTTGTCTGTCGCAGCGCGTTTATCTTAATGGGGATTGGATATTCGCGCGTTGGAACGCCGATGCGCGGTGCCGGGGCTGTGGTTGCGAACCATTCATCATGGCTTGATATTTTTGTCTTGAACGCGGCGGCGCGTATATATTTCGTCAGCAAGTCAGAGGTCGCGACTTGGCCCGGGATTGGCTGGCTTGCGCGGGCGACGGGGACAGTCTTTATTGCCCGTGATCGCGCGCAGGCCGCCAAGCAGGTCGCGGTGTTTCGCAATCGACTGTCCTATGGGCACAAATTGCTGTTTTTCCCAGAAGGAACATCCACGGACGGTCAGCAGGTCTTAGTGTTCAAGCCGACGCTGTTTGCCGCGTTCTTTGATGACGCATTGCGCGATACCTTGGCGATCCAGCCCGTTTCGGTGATTTACACAGCGCCCCAGGGTGCGGATGTGCGCCACTACGGTTGGTGGGGCGATATGGACTTCGGGACGCATTTGCTGGCCACATTGGCGCAATCGCCCCAAGGATCAGTGACCGTTGTGTATCACGCCCCAGTGCAGGTCGCTGATTTTCACAATCGAAAGGCGTTGGCCGCGCACGTTGAAGGTATCGTGCGCGCAAGCCACCTAGATCATTGCGGCGGCGAAACCCGCTAGGGCCTTTTGTGGATCATCGCTGCCCCAGACTTCATCACCCAACGCAAAGAAATCAGTGTGTGGTGAAAGGTTCGTGATCAGGCCCGTGTCCAGCGCACCTTCGGCGACGACGGGCACTTCGATCATTTTTGACCACCATTCAAACAGCTCAAGCTCTGCTTTTACGGAATTGCCGAGGGATGTTTCACCGACAGGACCAAAGGTGATGTAATCCGCGCTCAGTTCGCAGGCCGTCATGCCGTTGTGACGCGACGCGTAGCAATGGGTGCCAATAATCGCATCATCACCCAGTTCCTTGCGTACAGCCTTTATCGTGCGCGCCGCATCCGTGAGGTGAACACCATCAAGACCAAGGCGTTCAACCATCATCACATGGGTATCAATGACCAAAGCCACGTCGCGATCATGGGTGACAACCCGAAGGGCGTCGGCTGTTTTGGCGATTAAATCTTCGTCCGTACTGGCCAGTGACAGGCGCACACAGGCCACATCTGTGCTGTCCAGACATCCCGCAAGACGATCGGGAAATGTCGCCAAATCAACAACCGTTGGCGTGATCAGATAGATCTGTGGCGTTTCTTTTTCGGGGAAGATGTCGTCTGTCATGTGTGTGGCCTCATGTCGTGGTGGTGTCGCTATAGCTGGCGCATTGCGGATTGAATAGGGGTCGGCTATTTGCGGGCGCAATTAGGAGAGATGTGATGCCGACCGACGCCCCCCAGCCAAGCTTTGTTTTGATCCGCCCGCAGATGGGCGAAAACATTGGTGCGGCGGCCCGTGCCATGTGGAATTTTGGGCTGGACCGTATGCGGATCGTGGCCCCGCGCGATGGCTGGCCCAATCCTGCGGCGGATGCCATGGCAAGCGGGGCGGGGCGGCTTTTGGACGAAGCCGAGGTGAGCGTTGATGTCGCAAGCGGCATTGCCGATCGTACTTATGTTTACGCGACCACAGCACGCCCGCGCGAGCTGACAAAGCCCGTGTTTTCGCCCGAGGCCGCGATGCGGGATGCGGCAGCGCGAATTGCACGGGGTGAAAAGATAGCGGTGATGTTCGGGCCCGAACGATCAGGTATGGAAAATGCTGATATCGCCCATGCGAATGCGATTATTACCGTTCCAGTCAATCCGGAATTCCCCTCCCTGAACCTCGCGCAATGCGTGTTGTTGGTCGGATATGAATGGCACCGCGCGATTGAGGATGCGCCTGATATGGTCATCCAAGGGCAGACAATTGAACCTGCGGATCAGCGCGACATTGACGCCCTTGCGCGCCACTACGAGGACCGCTTGGACGAGGCCGGGTTCTTTTACCCCGATCACAAGGCCGACAGCATGAAGATAAACCTGCGCAACCTCTGGAGCCGCATGGCTCTAACGCGGGCAGATACCCAGATGTTGCACGGTGTGCTGCGACAGTTGTTGCGCGGCAAAACTAAGTCCAACTGACAGGCTGAAACGGGGTGCGGCGCTTTGGCGGATTGGGTTGCTCCGCAGGGGTGCGCGACATAGGTTCGCCCTTAAGAACAATTGAGGTAAACGATGGCCACCAATACCCCGCGCAATATCTTTGAAGACGTCAGTGATGTACAAAAACCCATAGCGGCCCCCGGCGGCATTGATGCAAAGGGGCACGGCGCGCGCGGGGCGATCCGTGTCTGGCTGATGATGTTGTTTGCCTTGGTGGTTGTCATGATCACTGTGGGCGGTCTGACGCGACTGACGGATTCAGGGCTGTCTATCACAGAATGGGCGCCTATTTCAGGATCAGTCCCGCCGATGTCTGCGGCAGCTTGGGAGGCCGAATTTGAGGCCTACAAACAAATCCCAGAATACATCGAACAAAACGCTGGCATGAGCATGGCGGAGTTCAAGGTGATTTATTACTGGGAATGGGGTCACCGCCAGCTTGGCCGCGTGATCGGTCTGGTTTGGGCGCTCGGGTTTTTTTGGTTCCTGCTGCGTCGCCAAATTCCTGTGGGTTGGACGGGGAGGCTGTTGTTGCTGGGCGGACTTGGTGGTTTGCAGGGTGCTATTGGCTGGTGGATGGTATCGTCCGGTTTGCGCGACGGGATGCTTGATGTCGCGTCCTATCGCCTCGCCACGCACCTTGGGCTGGCGTTTGTGATCCTTGGATTTATCGCGTGGTACGTCTTTTTGCTCAGCCGGCGTGAGGCTGATTTGATGCAAGCGCGCCGCAACGGGGAAAGGTCTTTGATCACCCTTGGATCTGTTTTGGTTGGGTTTGCGTTTGTACAAATTCTGCTCGGTGCTTTGGTGGCGGGGATCGACGCGGGCCGCGATTTCCCCAATTGGCCTTTGATGACCACGGGAACCGGCGCAAGCTTCTTCCCGCCTGATCCATTTTTGATTGAACCCCTGTGGCGCAATTTCTTTGAAGACGCGGGGCTGGTGCAATTCATTCACCGCATGTCGGCCTATGGATTGTTCGCCTTCGCCGTTTTTGTGTGGCTGCGCGCGCGTAAGTCGGCCAATGGGCACACGCGTTTCGGATTCAATGTCGTCATTGCTGTTATGACCGTGCAAATGATTATCGGGATCGTTACGGTTCTATATTCTGCACCCGCCAATATTGCGATCATTCACCAATTCGTGGCCGTCGTGCTGTGGGTTTTCATTCTGCGGGCCCGCTATCTGTCGCGCTATCCCATCCCACAAACCATTCGAGGAACTTGATCCATGTCTGCATATGATGACCTGATGGCGTTTCAGCGCGAGACAGAAGCCTTGTCCCAGGTGGCGGGGCGTCTGGGTTGGGATCAAGAAACTATGATGCCACGCGACGCCGCCCCCCAACGCGGTGAAGAAATGGCTGCGATGGAAACTGTGTTGCATGCGCGCCGAACCGATCCGCGCATTGCGGATTGGTTGGCGCAGGCCGAAACATCAGGTGAGGTTGAGGTCGCGCAAGTGCGCCAGATCAAGCGGTCCTATGACCGCGCGAGCAAGGTTCCAGCAAAGCTCGCCAGCCAAATTGCGCGGGTCACATCCGAGGCGCAGGGCGCATGGGCGGCGGCGCGTGAGGCGGATGATTTTGCGGCCTTCGCACCGGTGTTAAAAGACGTCGTGTCCCTAAAGCGCGAAGAGGGCGCTGCGTTGTCGGCGGGCGGTGATGTCTATGATGCCATGCTTGACGACTATGAACCCGGTGCCACAGCGGCAGAATTGTCCGCGATGTTTGATGCGCTGCGCCCGCGACTGGTGAATTTGCGCGCGGCTGTATTGGACGCGAAAGCCCCACCAGCATTGCAGGGCAAGTTCGATGAAGGCGCGCAAATGAAACTGTCGCGCCAAATCGCAAAGACGTTCGGCTATGATATGGCCAAGGGGCGCGTTGATAAGGCGGTGCATCCGTTTTCCAGCGGGTCGGGGCTTGATGTGCGCATCACCACCCGCACGTCTGAAACTGATCCGTTCAACTGCATCTATTCGACCATCCACGAGGTCGGGCATGCCGCATACGAGCAAAGCATCGATCCCGATTATCTGCTGACCCCTTTGGGTGGTGGTGTGTCCATGGGCGTGCATGAAAGCCAGTCGCGTATCTATGAAAATCAGATCGGGCGGGGCCGTGCGTTCACTGGCTGGCTTTATGGTCAGATGCGCGATGCTTTTGGTGATTTCGGGATCGCGGATGAAGACGCTTTTTATGGCTGCGTGAACCGCGTGGAAAACGGGTTTATCCGCACCGAGGCGGATGAGGTACAATATAACCTCCACGTACTGCTGCGTTTTGATCTGGAACGCGCGTTGGTGTCGCGCGACATCGAAGTTGATGATCTGGAGGCCGCGTGGAATGAACGGTTTGAGGCTGATTTCGGATTTGCTGTCGATAAGGCCAGCAACGGGGTGTTGCAGGATGTGCATTGGTCTGTGGGATTGTTTGGGTATTTCCCAACGTATTCGCTGGGCAATGTCTATGCGGGGTGTCTGAACGACGCGATGCAATCCAAGATGCCGGATCTGGATGCGACGTTGACACGCGGCGACACAAGCCATGCGACACGTTGGTTGCGCGAGAATGTTCAGACCCACGGCGGGCTATATGCGCCCCGCGATGTGATCGAACAGGCGTGTGGCGCCGCACCAAGTGAGGCACCCTTGCTGGGCTATCTAGAAGAGAAATTCAACGGGATTTACGGTCTGTAAGAACAGGTTAGCCCCAATTTGGGGGCCGCTTTTCTAGAAACGCGCTTATCCCTTCGTCGGTTTGCGCGTCGAGCATATTGTCGACCATGATTTGCCCTGTGTAGGCGTAAGCCTCTGCTGTGGTCATTTGGGCTTGTTCATAGAAGGCCTGCTTGCCCGTTTTCACGGCGACAGGTAGTTTGGCCGCGATCGTTGTTGCCAGTGCGCGGGTGTCTTGCGCGAGGTCTGCGTGCGGCACAGATTTGTTAATGAGGCCAAGCGTTTGCGCCTTTTGAGCATCTACAAAACCGCCCGTGGTCAGCATTTCAAACGCCTGTTTGCGTGCAATGTTGCGGGTCAGTGCCACCATGGGGGTGGAGCAAAACAGCCCGATGTTCACACCGTTCACGCCAAATTTGCAGGTGTCAGACGCGACGGCGAGATCACAGGTCGCAACCAGCTGACACCCCGCCGCCGTCGCAATGCCATGGACCTGAGCGATGACAGGTTGAGGCAGGGCTTGGATGGTTTGCATCACCGCTGCGCAACGGGTGAACAGATCATGAAATGCCGCTGCACCACCGTCCGCGCTGTCGCGTGCGGCCTGCATTTCGCGCAAATCATGACCCGCACAGAACGCTTTGCCCGCCCCCGACAGGATCACGACACGGACATCGGGATCATCTTTCAAACTGTCCAATTCGGATTGAAGGGCGGCCAGCATGCCGTCGCTTAGCGCGTTCAACCGTTCTGGCGCGTTGAATTCGATATGGGCGATTGCGTCTGCGTCAGTTCTAATCAGGTGGGGCATCTTGTCTCTCGTGGTTGGGTGCGGCAAGTCTAGTACAACGGGTAGGGGAATTGCTATGGAAATGAAGATGGATATCGACGCGCTTGCGGCCTTTCTAGTCCGCGACTTTCCGCAAGTCGCCGCAGATTTCGAAATTGTTGAGGCCGCGCCACCCTTTGTCACGCTGGCGCTGAATGCGTCGACCCAGCATTTGCGCCCGGGTGGCACTGTGTCTGGGCCTACAATGTTCGCGCTTGCGGATGTCACGGCCTATTTTTGTATTCTCGCAGGCCTTGGTCCGGTCGCCTTGGCGGTTACGACGAATTGTTCGATTGATTTCATGCGAAAGCCCGCCCCGGGGCGTCTTTTGTGCCGGATGGAGCTGTTGAAACTGGGCCGTTCCCTCGCGGTGTGTGAGGGACGGATTTACATACAAGGCGATGAGGGTAGGCCGGTTGCCCGTGCATCACTGACCTATTCCATCCCACCAACGCCCTAAAACTGGCGCCCTAAAAAAATGGGCCGGTGCAATGATGTGCAACCGGCCCGAGGTCAGGAAATCGTTTGTGTTGGATCAGGGCCGCCAGAAAGGTTTGGTTGTTTCCTGTCTGGCGCGTGCGTGGTCCACAGCCAGACAACGATCAAAACCCCGGTGGCGCGTAAACAAGCCATTGCCGATGTCGCACGGTCCCTGAATTTGATGATTATCGATGATGATTGCCACGCCACCGTGAAATCCCACGTGCCGAGCTATCGCGCGATCCTTCCCAAGCAGACGTACTATGTGTCGTCCCTTACGAAATCAGTTAGCGGTGCGTTGCGGTTCGGTTTTGCGGTGGCGCCCGTTGGACAAGGGGCGGTCCTGCGCCAAGTCGCCCAAAGTGCGCACTACGGGGTGTCCCAACCGATTACGGACCTGTGTACAAGGCTGATCACCACGGGCGATGCGAACAAGGTGCGCCTTAAGGTAGCCGATGCCGTCGCTGCGCGTGTCCGTATGGCCGTCAACATCCTTGGGCAATGGGATATCAAATGGCGCGAAGATGCGCCGTTCATCTACCTCATGATGCCGCAAGGCTGGCGGGCTTCGAGTTTCATGGCGGCGTGTGAACGGCGCGGGGTGCTGGTGAAGCCTGCCGATGAATTTGCCCTGCCCAACGATCGCGCGCCCAATGCCATCCGATTGTCGATTGGAACCTGTGTGTCAGATTCCCTGTTTCGCTCGGGTCTGGAAGAAATCAACGATTTGCTGGCAAACCCGCAGAGTCGCATCGATAATTGATGGGGTAAAATAATACCGTTTTTCTAAACTTCTGAAAACGAACAGTTTATTAGTGATTGCGGTCCTTGACCGGCCCTCAGACCTCGCTATAACCCGCTTATCAAATGTCGGACTGCCACGAGGCGGTCCAAACTCTAGGATAAACCGATGAAAACCTTCTCTGCTACTCCAGCGGACATCGACAAGAAATGGATCATTATCGACGCCGAAGGCGTGATTTTGGGCCGTCTCGCGTCTGTGATCGCCATGCGCCTTCGCGGCAAGCATAAAGCCACATTCACACCGCACATGGATATGGGCGACAACGTGATCGTTATCAACGCTGAAAAGATCCAGCTGACAGGTAACAAGCGCGACAAGCCGAACTATTGGCACACTGGCACCGTTGGCGGCATCAAATCCCGCACAACCGGTGAGATCCTTGAGGGCAAGCACCCCGAGCGTGTCGTCATGCAGGCCGTCAAGCGCATGTTGCCAGGCAACCGCCTTGCACGCGTTCAGATGACACACTTGCGCGTCTTCGCAGGCACTGAGCACGGTATGGAAGCACAAAAGCCGGAAGTTCTGGATGTTGCATCCATGAACCCGAAAAACACGCGTACACAGTCGGGGACATCATAATGGCCGATCAAGTAAACTCACTCGAAGAGCTGGGCCAAGTTGCCGACAGCATCGAAACTGTCGACGCACCAGCGATCACAACGATCCACCGCGAAGTCGTCAAAGACGAGCTTGGTCGCTCTTATGCGACTGGTAAGCGTAAGGATGCGGTTGCCCGTGTTTGGATTAAGCCGGGTTCCGGTAAGGTCATCGTAAACGGCCGCGAGCAGGCAACATATTTTGCACGCCCAGTGCTGCGTATGATCCTGCTTCAGCCGTTCGAAATCACTGGCACAGCTGGTCAGTTCGACGTTATGGCGACTGTCAAAGGTGGCGGTCTGTCTGGTCAGGCTGGTGCGGTTAAGCACGGTATTTCCAAGGCCCTGCAATTGTTCGATCCTGCCCACCGTCCAGCCCTGAAGGCTGCTGGTTTCATCACACGCGACAGCCGTGTTGTTGAGCGTAAGAAGTACGGTAAGGCGAAAGCCCGTAAGAGCTTCCAGTTCTCCAAGCGTTAAGCTGGTCGAACCATCCAAATCAAAAAAAGGGCGTTCCAGATCGGAGCGCCCTTTTTTTGTGTGTCAGCTGTCTGATTGAATGAGCCCGAGGCCGCGTAAATACACACCAATCCCGCTTTCCAACAGATCCTCTGGTGGGAAGGGCGATTTGGTGCCGGGGCTGCCACGGGCAAACAGTTCGACGACACCGTGGCTCATGGCCCAGATATGAGCGCTAAACATCTGGGGCGGCGGGCGCATGTCTTCGGGGATGTGCATGGACAATTCAGCCGCCGCTTTTTCAAGCACACCCATGGCGCGGGTCGCGACTTCGTTTAATTCTGGTGTGCGCTGGATCGAAATGCCACTTTCGAACATCGCAACATAATGGCCGGGGTATTTGCGCGCAAACGCGAGGTAGGCACGCCCCGTCGCCGAAAACGAAGCCATCGCAGACGGCTGACCTTTGGCATAGGCATATTCCATCAGGTCGGCGAAAATCTCGTATCCTTGGCGGGCGGCCTCTGCGATCAGATCATCACGCCCATCAAAATGGCGGTAGACAGCGGCGGGGGTTACGCCCGCTTCGCGCGCGGCCTCAGACAGCGTAAATCCCGTCGGGCCTTTTTCTTCGATCAAACGCAATGCGCCATCGACCAGCGCGCGTTTTAGATCACCGTGGTGATACCCGCGTTTAGCCACCTATAAACTCCGATCCGCCAACGATCTTGTCGTCAACATCGCCAATGGCGCTTTCATCCTTGCCGTCATTATCCAGTGCGTTCAGCACCAGCCGGATGGCATTGACCCACGCGCGTCGCTTGTCTGCGCTGCGCACGACATTCCAAGGAGCAGCCTGTGTGTGTGTCCTTTGCAAAGTCTCGGTGATGGCGGCGGTGTAATCATCCCACTTCTTCAGGCCTTCAACGTCGATCCAGCTAAGCTTCCATTGCTTCAACGGATCGCTTTCATGATCCAAGAACCGCTGCAATTGGGCGGCGCGATCCACGTTCAGCCAAATTTTGAAAACCTTGATACCTTCGTCCACCAGCATCTGTTCGAACGGGTTGACCTGATCGAACCATTTGTCGCGCTGATCGTCGTCACAAAAGCCGAACACCTTTTCAACGACGCCACGATTGTACCACGACCTGTCAAAGAAAACCACTTCACCTTTGCTTGGCAAGTGTTTGATATAGCGCTTAAAATACCACTTCCAGCTTTCGGTTTCCGTCGGTTTGGAAAGGGCGACAACACGCGCGCCACGCGGGTTCAGATTTTCGCGACATCGCTTGATCGTGCCGCCCTTGCCAGCCGCATCGCGGCCCTCAAACACAATCGCGATCCGCTGGCCCGTGTCCTTGGCCCAGCGGTGCATCTTGACCAATTCAACCTGCAATCCCTCAAGCGCGGCTTCATACTCTGCACGTTTCCATTTCTTGTCATACGGAAAATCGGTGGCCAGAATCTCACCCTTTTTGGCGCCTTCGATTTCGGCGCGCACATCATCGGGCGCGTCTTCGCGAAAATAGCGGCTGATTTCACCATCGAAGGGCAGTTCGGTCATAGGTTCGGCCTTTTTAATGGTCTTGGTAGGTCAGTATGGGTGTCGTGGCACGTTAGCGCAATCCGGC